>JBOHIC010000200.1:0-13404 GCA_050725835.1 Novosphingobium sp. | reverse complement strand
GTGACGGTAACCTTGACCCGCTCGCCCGGGTTGGCGGGATTGGCGTACCAGTCGGTCACGATCACGCCGCCGGCGCTGTCGGTCTGGAGCAGCGGCATGAAGCTGAGCGTCTCGAGGCTGGCGCGCCAGAGGTAGGAGTTGACCCCGATGGTGGTCACCCGGCTCGCCGCGAGATCGGCCTTGGGGCGATCCTTCTTGCCGCACGAGACCAGCGCCAGCGCGGCCAGGGCGAGGACGCCGGCGGTCCTGAAACGGGTAAGGCCGGTGCTGCTGGGGGTCATCTGCTGCTTTCCGAATGTCATATGGGCGAGGCCTCTATAGCCACCGCCACGGTGGCGGCAAGGGGCGGCGTTCGGTGGTTTGGGGCGCGCCCGCTTTGGCGGTTCGGGGCGTGAATGACGGCTGAATGCCGCGCCGCGAGAAAGTGCTTGGCTTCGCCCGCGCTTCAGGCGAAATTCATGCCCCTTCCGCCAAGGCAACCGGCGGAGTCGAACAAAGGGCCTGCGATGTTACGGACCAGCCAGACCAGCGGACGCGGCGGGGCGGCAGCCTCGGTGCTGCTCGCGGGCGCGGTCGCCCTGCTGGCGCTGCCCAGCGCGGTGCTCGCCTTTTCCAGCCGGTTCAGCGAACTCCCTCCCGGACTCAACGCGGACGGGGGGATGGAAACGATTGTCCCGGGGCGGATCGACCCGCGGCTTGCGCGCAGCATTTCGGTCCGCGCGCTCGCCCGCGGCGCTCCGTTCCGCTTCACCCCGGCCGACACCTCCTCGCGCAGCGGGCGCGAAGTGACCGTGGCGGTCCGGCTCGACGCGATGAGCAGCCGCTCGATCCTCGTCCGCGCCCCGGTGGGCGGAGGCGAGCCGGTCGCGAACCCGCTGCGGATCGCGCCGATGGCCTACAACCTCGGCGTTTCGCGCGGCTACAAGGCGTTCGCGGCGAACACCGTGGTGCCCAGCACGCTGGGCCGGGTCGAAATGCCCGACCTCGCCAGCTTCCAGACCAAGGACGGCGCCAAGGGCGATCCCGCGCGGTTCAGCCCGCGGATCGCGCTCGACGAGCGCGCCAACGCCGGTCGCGCCCCGCGCACATTCGAGGGCGACGGCGAGCAGACCGTCGACGTCGGCGGAGCCTACCGGGTCGGGCGCAACCTCAACGTCACCGCCGGGGTGCGCTATTCGCAAGAGCGCGACCGTCTCGCCCCGCTGGTCGACGGCAAGCAGGACGGCCAGGCGGTTTACGTCGGAACCCAGTTCCGCTTCTGAGCCGGCTTGCAGCCGCAGCACTTCCTCCCTTTACGTATGCGTCGCCTTGTCGGCCCGATGCGGCTCGCCTAAGCGTGCCGTAACGTAAGCGGGCGAAGGATGGACGGTATGGGACGGGTGGCGATCGTGACCGGCGGGACGCGCGGGATCGGCGAGGCGATCAGCCTCGCGCTCAAGGACATGGGGATCACCGTCGCCGCCAACTACGCCGGCAACGAGGAACGCGCCCGCGCCTTCTCCGAGCGCACCGGGATCAAGGCCTACAAGTGGGACGTAGGCGATTTCGAGGCCACCCAGGCGGGTTGCGCCGCGGTCGCCGAAGCGCTCGGTCCGGTCGATATCGTGGTCAACAACGCCGGGATCACCCGCGACGGCACCCTCGCGCGGATGGACTACGCGGCGTGGGACGACGTTATCCGCACCAACCTCGGCGGCTGTTTCAACATGGCCAAAGCGACTTTCGGCGGAATGCTCGAGCGCGGCTGGGGGCGGGTGGTCAACATCGGCTCGATCAATGGCCAGGCCGGGCAATACGGCCAGGTCAACTACGCCGCGGCGAAGAGCGGCATCCATGGCTTCACCAAAGCGCTGGCGCAGGAAGGCGCGAAGAAGGGCGTCACGGTCAACGCCATCGCCCCGGGCTATATCGACACCGACATGGTCGCCGCGGTGCCCGCCCCGGTGCTCGAGAAGATCGTCGCCAAGATCCCCGTCGGCCGGCTCGGCCAGGCCGAGGAGATCGCCCGCGGGGTGGCTTTCCTGGTCTCCGAGCAGGGCGGCTTCGTCACCGGCTCGACGCTGAGCATCAACGGCGGCCAGCACATGTATTGAGGGGCGTGACCACCCCCTACCATCCCCCGCGCAAGCGCTCGATCGAGATCGCCGGGCACAAGACCTCGATCAGCCTGGAGCCGCTGTTCTGGGAGCTGCTCAAGCAGGCCGCGGGCGCCGAGGGGCTGCCGATCAACGCGCTGGTCGCACGGATCGACGCCGAGCGCATCCGGGCGCCGGTTCCGCCGGGCTTGGCGGGAGCAGTCAGGGTGTGGCTGGTCGGCTGGCTGGCCGCGCGTCTCGGCAAGACCGCGCCCTGACGCGCTGAGGGCGGTCCGCGCGCGCGGACCGCCCTTCGTTTGCGCGGGACTTCGCTTAGGCGTCTTCGAACGCGCGGTGCAGCCGGGCGGCCGGCGCGCGCGCGACCACCCGGTCTTCGAGCGGCGGACGCTGGTTGGCGGCGCGCTCGTGGAGGATGTGCCGGGCGCGGCGAGTCCGCGCCTTGCGGCTCTTGAACGGGTTGGCGGCATCGGGCTTGGCCTTGACCATCCGCTCGATCAGCGCGCGGCGCGCCATCTCGTCGGCCGGGACGACCGCGGGCATCGCGAAGGCCCCGGGCGAGGTCCACGGAGCGGTGGCGGCGCGCGGCGCGACCGGCATGGCGACCGGCATGGGGGCAGGCTCGGGGATGACCGCGACCGGCGCGGTTTCCTCGTACATGGCCGCGCGGCGCACTCTGCGACGGCGGCGGGCGGCGAGGCCCAGCCCGAGCGCGCCCAGACCCAGCGCGGCGGCCAACCCGGCGCCGAACAGCAGCTCGTCGCCGGAGTCATCCGTAGGCGCGGCTACCGGTCCGGCGATCGGCGCAGCTTCGATAGGCGCGGGAACGGCGAGTTCGGGCGCAGTTGCTTCCGGCACCACAGCCGGTGTCACCGGGGCGGCCGAGTTCGCCGGCGGGCGAACCGCAGCGGAGCGCGCGCGCGGGGCCAGGGGAGCAGCAGCACGCGGCGCAGCGCTGGCGGCCGCGGCGGGCGTTTCGACTTCGGCTACCGGCGCTGCCGAGACAGGCTCGGGCGCGGGCGCGACGGTCGGCTGCGGAATCACGATCGTGATCGGCGGGCTCGCGGGCAGTTCGGCGTCCTGCGCAAATCCGGGGGTGGCTCCAAGAACCAGCGCCGCGGCAATCGCGGAACCGGCAAGGCGAAGGGTGTGGTGTCGTGTCATAGCAAGGGCATCGAACCCCGGCCCACCGAAGTTGGTTGCGCCGCTCCCCGTCAAACGGGACGGTCTGTAGCCGCCGCCGGGACGAACCGAGTGATTCGCCGCCTTGCACCTCGGTGTCGTTAGTCGCCCCCGACCCGCTCGATCTGCGCGCCGACCAGCGCGAGCTTTTCCTCGAGCCGCTCATATCCGCGGTCGAGGTGGTAGAGCCGGTGGACCTGGGTCTCGCCCGCCGCGGCGAGGCCGGCGATGACCAGGCTCATCGAGGCGCGCAGGTCGGTCGCCATGACCTCGGCCCCGTGCAGCGCGGGCACCCCGTGGACGATCGCCGTGCGCCCCGAAGTCTCGATATGCGCGCCCATCCGATTGAGCTCGGGGACGTGCATGTAGCGGTTCTCGAAGATCGTTTCGGTCAGCACCGAAGTGCCCTCGGCGCGGCACAGCAGCGCCATCAGCTGCGCCTGCATGTCGGTGGCGAAGCCGGGGTAGGGCGCGGTCGAGAGCGTCACCGGGCGCAGCGGGCCGTCGGCGGCGAAATGGATGCCGCGGCCCTTGGGCTCGACGTGCAAGCCGGCGTCGCGCAGAGCCTGGACGGTCGCTTCCATCTCCTCGATCCTGGCCCCGGTGAGCGTCACCTCGCCCCCGGTGATTGCCGCGGCGCAGGCGTAGGACCCGGCTTCGATCCGGTCGCTCATCACGCGGTAGGTCGCGCCGTGTAGCCGGGGGACGCCGTGGATGGTGATATCCGAAGTGCCGATCCCTTCGATCTCGGCACCCATCGCCACCAAGAGCTGGCACAGGTCGACGATCTCGGGCTCGCGCGCGGCGTTGTGGAGGGTCGACTTGCCGGTGCACAGCACCGCGGCCATCAGCGCGTTCTCGGTCGCGCCGACCGAGACCACAGGGAACGAGTAGCGCCCGCCGGGCAGCCCGCCATCGGGGGCGACCGCCTTGACATAGCCCGCGGCCAGCTCGATCGTCGCGCCGAGCGCTTCGAGGACTTTGAGGTGGAGGTCGATCGGGCGGTTGCCGATCGCGCAGCCTCCGGGGAGCGAGACCGTCGCCTCGCCCATCCGCGCCAGCATAGGTCCGAGCACGAGGATCGAGGCGCGCATTTTTCTGACCAGCTCGTACGGCGCGACCGAGGAGGTGATCCGCGTCGCCTCGAGCGTCATCACCCGGCCGAAATCTTCGGGGCGGCTACCGGCGATGGTGGTCGAAACCCCGAACTGGTTCATCAGATGCTGGAACCCGTCGATGTCGGCCAGCCGCGGCAAGTTGCGCAGCGTCAGCGGCTCGTCGGTGAGCAGCGCGCAGGGCAGCAGGGTGAGCGCTGCGTTCTTGGCGCCCGAGATGGGAATGGTCCCGCTGAGGCGTTTGCCGCCTTCGATGATGATCTTGTCCATGGGCGTTGCGTTTAACCTGAATCGGAGCGCCAGCAAGATTGGTTCACACGAAGACACGAAGATGCTCGGCTCGGCCGCAGGCCGCTTGTATTCCTGTCACCGCGGAGCTTGGCTGAGCGTGTGGGGAAATTGGCGGCGTCGCCGCAAACGCACCATCTTCGTGTCTTCGTGTGAACCAATTCGCGCTTCGGTTGACCTTGCCGCACGGCGCTGCGATGCCCCTGGTCCATGAGCACGCCCCGTCCGATCCGCAAAGCGGTGTTCCCCGTCGCCGGGCTCGGCACCCGCTTCCTCCCCGCGACCAAGGCGATCCCCAAGGAGATGCTGCCGGTGATCGACCGGCCGCTGATCCAGTACGCGGTCGACGAGGCGCGCGAGGCAGGGATCGAGCAGATGATCTTCGTCACCGGGCGTGGCAAGACTGCGATCATCGATCATTTCGACATGGCCTTCGAGCTCGAAACCACGCTGCGGGACCGCGCGAAGGACATGGAAGTCCTCGCCCCGACCCGGCTCAGCCCGGGCAATCTCGTCACGGTCCGCCAACAGGTTCCCCTCGGGCTTGGCCACGCGATCTGGTGCGCGCGCGCGATCGTCGGCGACGAGCCCTTCGCGATCCTCCTCCCGGACGAGCTGATGATCGGCCAGCCCGGCTGCATGAAGCAGATGGTCGAAGCCTATGCCGAGACCGGCGGCAACCTCATCTCGGTGCTCGAAGTGCCCCATGAGGAGGTTTCGTCTTACGGCGTGATAACCCCTGGTGCGCAGAACGGCGCGCTTACCGAAGTGCTCGGTCTGGTCGAGAAACCGCGCGCCGAAGACGCCCCTTCGAACCTGATCGTCTCGGGCCGATACATCCTCCAGCCCGAGGTGATGCGCGTGCTGGAAGGCCAGGAAGCGGGCGCGGGCGGCGAGATCCAGCTGACCGACGCGATGGCCCGGATGATCGGGCAGCAGCCGTTCCACGCGGTGACCTTCGCGGGCAAGCGCTACGACTGCGGCAGCAAGACCGGCTTCGTCGAAGCGACGCTGGCGGTGGCGCTCGAACGCCCCGACATGGCCGACGAGGTCCGCGCGATGGCGCGAAGGTTGCTTGGCGGCTGATTCCAGCCAAAAGTCACACCAAGGTCACACCAAAACGGTCGTGCGGCGATCGCCGGGCTCTGGGCGCGAATCCAACGATTTGAAAGAGCGGGCCCGAACGATGGCAGGTCGGCGGCGTGTAGGAAAACGATTCCGCGCGGCAATTCTTAGCACTTGCCGGTTAGGGCCAGGCGGGCCGGCAATCCCCCGGCCGCAACCCGAAGGATCGCCGTGACCGAAGCCCAGTTCGAGACCGCCTGCGACCGGGTGTCGCGGATCGTCGATCCGGCGCAGTTCGAGCGCTTGCGCTGGGCGCGCGAGGAAGGTCCGCTGCTCGACAAGCTGGTTGCGCTGGCCCACGCCGCGATCGAGAGCCGCGGCGACTTCGAACTGACCGAGGAAGGAGCGACCAGCGACATCAAGCGCTTCACGCTCAAAATCCATTCGAACCGGGTGGTCGGTATCGCGCTGTGGCTCGAGGATGGTCAGGCCCACCTGCGCGCCGAAGAGGTCTCGCGCAGCCCCTACCGGCTCGCTCCCGGCCAGCCGCGATCGGTGGCTTACGCCGGGATCGACGCGGCATGGATGGACGCGGGACTGGAGGACGTGTTCGGGCGGATCGGGACGAGCTAAGCGCACGCCCGCTTGGTGCGACCTGCGCGGCGACCAAGCAAAAACGGTTTGCAGAGCCGCATCGGCGGGGCACTGAGCGGCGATGGCGCGGCTCATCCTGTTCAACAAGCCCTACGGAGTGCTCTCGCAGTTCACCGACACGCGCGCGCCGACCCCGCGCGCAACGCTGTCGGACTTCATCGACCTGCCCGGGGTTTACCCCGCCGGCCGGCTAGACCGCGACAGCGAAGGCCTGCTCCTGCTGACCGGCGACGGCCAGCTGCAGGCGCGGATCGCCGACCCGAAGTTCAAGCTCGCCAAGACCTACCTCGTCCAGGTCGAAGGCGAGCCGGACGCGGCCGCACTGGCCGCGCTGCGCCGCGGGATGACGCTGAGCGACGGCCCGACCCGCCCCGCCGAAGCCGAACGCATCGATCCGCCCGTGCTCTGGCTCCGCGATCCGCCGGTGCGCTTCCGCAAGACCGTCCCCGACGCCTGGCTGCGCATGACCATCCGCGAAGGCCGCAACCGGCAGGTCCGCCGCATGACCGCCGCGGTCGGCCTGCCCACACTGCGGCTGGTGCGATGGTCGATCGGGGAGTGGAGCGTGGAGGGGCTAGAGCCGGCCGAGTGGCGCGCAATCAGCTAGCGCCGAACCGCAGCGGCAGCGTCTTGAGCCCGCCGACAAAGGTGCTTTTCGAGCGCTGCGGCGGGCCAGCGAGTTCGACGCACTCCAGCCGGTCGAGCAAGGCGTCAAACAGAATCCGCATCTCGAGCCTCGCCAGATGGAGGCCGAGGCACTGGTGCGCGCCCGCCCCGAAGGCGAGGTGGCGGTTGGGGCTGCGCGCGGCGTCGAACGCGCGCGGATTGTCGAACTGCGCGGGGTCGTGGTTGGCGGCGACGTAGTTGATCATCAGCCAGTCGCCCGCGGCGACTTTTACCCCCGAAATCTCGCAATCCGCCGCGGCGGTGCGCATGAAGTGCTGGACCGGAGTGGTCCAGCGAATCGCCTCCTCGACGATCCCCGGGACGAGGCTGCGGTCGGCCTTGACCCGGGCGAACTGCGCCGGGTCCTGCGCCAGCGCGAGCATCGCCCCGGCGGTGCTGGCGCTGGTCGTGTCATGCCCGGCGGCGGCGATGATGATGTAGTAACCGGCGAGTTCGCGCGGAGAGAGCGGCTCGCCGTCGATCCGCCCGTTGGCGAGGATCGAGGCGACGTCCTCGGTCGGATGAGCGCGGCGCTGCGCGGCAAGGCCTTCGAAATAAACCTCGAAGTCCTTGACCGCGCCGAGCACGATCTGGAGGAGCACGTCGGGCGGCAGGTCGGCCACCCCGGATTTGTTGAGGTCTTCGTCCTGCCCGCCGAACATCTGCTGGGTGAGCATCAACATCCGCGGCTCGTCTTCCTCGGGCACCCCGAGAATCTGCATCACCACGTGGAGCGGATAAGGCGCGGCGACGAGCGGCACGAAATCGCATTCCGGCCCGGCCGCGACGAATTTGTCGACTGTCCGCGCCGCCAGCGTCCGAATGTCCGCCTCGATCCGCGCGAGGCTCTTGGGCATGAACCAGTCCTGGGTCAGCCGGCGCAGCTTGGGATGGATCGGGGCGTCGAGCGAGACCAGCGAGGCGACCAGGTTGGGGCTGCCCCCGCTGACCCCGCGGGCCAGCGCCTCGCCGTCCCGGCTGGTCAGAACCGTCGGGCGCGGGGCGTTGAGGAAGCCGGCGTTGTCCTTCGAAATCCGCATCACGTCGTCGTAGCCGGTGACCAGCCAGAACGGCTCGATTTCGCCGCTCGGCGGCTCGATCCGCAGCACCGGGGTCTCGGCGCGGATCGCATCGAACAGGTCGAGCAGCGGATCCCACGCGGCGTAGGACTTGGGATCGATTACCGCGTGGGCGACTTCGGGGCTGGCGACGGGTGCGGCGAGCGTGGCCATCACGCAGCTCCGGCCTTGGTAGCGGCCCAGTATTCGTCGCGGAGCAGCCGTTTGTAGAGCTTGCCGGTGGCCTCGCGCGGGAGCGCTTCGCGGAAGTCGATCTGGCGCGGGAGCTTCACCCTGCTCAGCTGCGGAGCGAGGTAGGCCTTGAGTTCGTCGGCGAAAGCGGACGTCGCGTCGGCCATGTCGAGCGGCTGGACCACCGCCACCACCTGTTCGCCAAGGTCGTCGTGCGGCGCGCCGATCACCGCCGCGTCGGCCACTTTGGGATGGGTTATGAGCAGGTTTTCGATCTCCTGCGGATAGATGTTCACGCCGCCGGAGATGATCATGAAGCTCTTGCGGTCGGTAAGATAAAGGTAGCCCTCGGGATCGAGCCGGCCGACGTCGCCGAGGCTGGTCCAGCCGTGCTTGTTGCGCGATTCGGCGGTCTTGGCGGGGTCGTTGTGATATTCGAAGGTGCGCGCCTTGGGATCGGTCGGCTCGAAGAACACCTGGCCTTCGGCGCCCTGCAGCACCTCGTCGCCGTGTTCGTCGCAGATGTGGACCACGCCCGAAAGCGCCCGCCCGACCGAGCCGGGATGCGCCAGCCAGTCGGGGCTGGTGATGAAAGTGGAGCCGTTGCCTTCGGTCCCGGCGTAGTATTCGTAAAGCACCGGCCCCCACCACTCGATCATCGCACGCTTGACCGGGACCGGGCATGGGGCGGCGGCGTGGATCGCGCACTTGAGGGTCGAGACGTCGTATTTCGCGCGCACTTCTTGCGGAAGCTTGAGCATGCGCACGAAATGGGTGGGGACGAACTGGCCGTCGGTGATTTGGTACCGTTCGATCATGCCGAGCGCCGTCTCGGGATCGAACTTCTCCATCACCACCACGGTCGCGCCGATCTTGTGCATCGTCATCGACCAGCGCAGCGGCGCGGCGTGGTAGAGCGGCGCGGGGCTGAGATAGCGCCCTTCAGGCGTGATCCCATAGGCCGCCTGCGAGAGCTGGACGAGGACGTTTACCGCGTCGAGCGCGGGCTCTTCGGGCAGCGGAATCTTTACCCCCTTGGGCCGCCCGGTGGTGCCGCTCGAATAGAGCATGTCGGTCCCGGCGCGCTCGTCGGAAATGGGGGTGGTGGGCATCGCGGCGAGAGCATCCTCGGCGCAGAGCGGCCCGGGGCTATCGAAACGCAGCTGCGGCACCCCCGGCGCCAGCCCGGCAACCGCATCGAGCACCTCGCCGAGGTAGGCCGAACCGACCAGCAGCTTCGCCCCGCTGTCTTCGAGGATATAGGCCACCTCGGGCGCGGTCAGCCGGCTCGAGATGCAGACGTAGTGCAAACCGGCGCGCTGGAAGCCCCAGGTCAGCGCGAAGAACCAGGGATGGTTCTCGAGGCACATCGCCACGGTCTCGCCGATCCGGATGCCGCGCGCGCGGACCAGCTGCGCGACCCGGTTGGAGCGCGCGTCGAGCTCGGCGTAGCTGATCGTCTCGCCGCTCGCCGCCATAATCACCGCGGGCTTGTCGGGCGTGGTGCGGGCGTGGACCGATGGATGCATGGGGATTGGCTCTCCGCTGCGGTCGGGGCGCCGCTCGGGGGAGTTTAACTGCGCGCTTAAACTCCGCGCAAGAAAAAAGGCGGCGGGCTCTTCGCCTCGCCGCCTCGTTTCAGCGCATCCTCTCCGATGCGAAAACTCGAAGGGGTCGGCTTACTCGCCGCCCATCCCGCCGCTGGCCGGGGTCACGCTGCCCTGGAGATAGGGCATCGGGTTGACCGCGGTGCCGGCGATGCGGACTTCGTAGTGGAGGTGCGGCCCGGTCGAACGGCCGGTCGAGCCGACGTAGCCGATGATCTCGCCCTTCTTGACCGTCTGGCCCGCCGCGACGTTGAGCCGCGACATGTGGCCGTAGCGGGTCTCGATATCGCCGCCATGCTCAAGGCTGACATAGAGTCCGTAGCTCGAATACCAGTCGGCGCGGCTGACGGTGCCGTCGGCGGTGGCGCGGATCGGGGTGCCGGTCGGGCTGGCGAGGTCGATGCCCTTGTGCCCGCGGCGTCCGCCGAGCACCGGGTGAGTGCGCATGCCGTAACCGCTGGTCATCGCCGGCGAATCGACCGGCATCAGCGAAGGGATCGAAACCCCGGTGCGGCGCACGGTAGCAGCGCCGATGATCGGCGCGGCGACGGTCTTGTCGAGCGCCTGCCAGCTGGCGAAGAGCGACTTGAACTCGGCATCGCCCGAGCCCAGCGCCGACGGCTTGGCCGCCTGCGCGGCGCGCAGCGGCGCGGCGATATCGGCATTGGCGCTCGAATTGGCGAGAACCGGATTGGCGCCGAGGAAACCGGTGGCGATGACCGCGGCAGCGGCAATCGTACGGACCTTGGCAATTGGTAGAGCGACCACTCGAAAACCCTTGTCTTACGCGTAGAGCGGACCTTCCGGCCCGTCCACGTGGGACCCCGTTATATTCTTTTGAGATGGTCGGAACCCCCCGCCGTCTCGCTGGTTTGGGCTTATCCGGACGAAAGTTTATTACGCAACCTCTGCGTAGAAACTACGCGGCAGACCGGCAGCGAGACGCGCTGAGTCGTTGAACGGCGGCTTCAGGCTGCCGCGGAAATGGCGCGCAACCAGGCTTTTCCACATGGATTCGGCTGATTCGCCGTGGGCGTCGCACAGCGCGACGAAGTGCTTTGCGCCGACTCCGACATGGCGGATTTCGTCGTCAAGGATTCGTTGCAGGATCCGCGCACCGCGCTCGTCGCCCGCCGCCTGGACCCGCTCGATCATAGCCGGGGTGACGTCGAGCCCGCGCGCTTCGAGCACCATCGGCACCACCGCCAGCCGCGCCGCGACGTCGTGGCGGGTCGCCTCGGCCGCTTGCCACAGCCCGCCGTGCGCAGAAAGCGCGCCGTAGTGCGAGCCGAGCGTACGCAGCCGCCGCGCGAGCAGCGCGAAATGCATCGCCTCGTCGGCGGCGACGGCAAGGAAATCGCCGACGAACTCCCGGCCCATCTCCGCGCCGAAGCGCCCGGCCATGTCGAGCGCGAGGTCGATCGCGACGAACTCGATATGCGCGAGTGAATGCCACAGCGCGATCCGCCCGCGCTCCGACTGCGCCTTGCCGCGCTTGGGCATCTGCTGGGGCGCCAGCAGCTCTGGCCGCTCCGGCCAGGCGGGCCGGTCGGGCATCGCCACGTCGAATTCGAATGCCAGCCGCCCCGCTGCCCAGTCGCGCGCCACCGCCCGCGCTGCGAAGGCCTTGGCGCGCGGCTCCGGGGTAAGCAGCGCGGCGCGGATCGCCGCGGCGGCGCTGGTCACAAAACCTTCGCCGCCTCAAGCACCTCGGCAGCGTGGCCCTTGACCTTGACCGGGCTCCACACCCGCGCGATCCGGCCGTCGGCCCCCACCAGGTAGGTCGAGCGGACCATGCCCAGGTAGGTGCGGCCGTAGTTCTGCTTTTCTCGCCAGATGCCAATCGCATCGGACAGCCCGCCCGCTTCGGCGTCCGAGGCCAGCGGGGCGGTCAGGCCATGCTTGGCGATGAATTTCGCGTGGCGCCCGGGCGGGTCCTTGCTCACCCCGAGCAGCGCCGTCCCGGCCTTGGCGAATTCGGCCGCGAGCGCGGAAAAATCGAGGTTCTCGGTGGTGCAGCCGGGGGTGTCGTCCTTGGGATAGAAGAACACCGCCAGCTTGCGCCCGGCGAAATCGGACGGCCTGACGCTGCCGCCATCGGGGGTGGTCAGCGCGATGTCGGGCAATTTGTCGCTCACTCCGATGGTCATGCTTCGATCTCCAGGGTTTCGCCAAAGGTCTGGGACCATGCGGCGGCAACGGTTCGGCGCGCTTGGCCGAGGGCGCGCAGCAGGCTCTTCCAATCGGCGCAACCGCTGGCCTCCGCAAGCACCGCGCGCGCCGCGGGCGGCGGTTCGCGCGAATCGGGGGCGAGCAGCCGCGCCGCGATCAGGAACCGCGCAAGCGTGGCGTGGGCTTCGCGCATCGACGCCGGGAGCAGCCCGGCCGCCACCAGCGCTGCGAGCGCGGCCGGGATCGCCGGTTCGAGCGCGATCCCATCGCGCAATTGGAGGAAGTGGACGAGGAATTCGACGTCGACCAGCCCGCCGCGCGCGAGCTTGATGTCAAGCGCGCGCTGCGCCGGCTTGTGCGCCGCCATCTCGCTGCGCATGTGGAGCACGTCGCCGCGCAGCTTGGCCGGATCGCGCGGCATGGTGAGGATGTCGCGGACGATCGTGTCGAGTTCGTGCCGACCCGCTTCCGGCCCGACCAGCACCCTCGAGCGGGCGAGCGCCATGTGTTCCCAGGCCCACGCGCTCTCGCGCTGGTAGCGCGCGAAGCTCTCGAGACTGACCGCGATCGGCCCCTGCGCGCCCGACGGGCGCAGCCGCACGTCGACCTCGTAGAGCGCGCCCTCGGCGGTCGGGACCGACAGCGCCGCGATCACCCGCTGGGCGAGCCGGTTGAAATGGAGCGTCGCGCCCAGAGGCCGCGCCCCGTCGCTCGTCGCGGCGTGATCGCCGGTGAACAGGAACACCAGGTCGAGATCCGAGGCATGGGTCAGCGCCCCGCCGCCGAGCCGGCCGTAACCCATCACCATCAGCGCGCTGCCGGGAATGCGGCCGTGAACTTGTTCGAACTCGGCGGTCGCCGCCCCGGCGAGCGTCTCGAGCGCCGCCTCGGCCACGCGCGACAGCCCCTGGGCGACATCCAGGGGATCGTGCGCGCCTTCGACCAGCTGCACGCCGAGGGCAAACCGGTGCTCGCCGACCTTGCGCCGGACCCGGTCGAGCAGCGCCTGGTAGTCGTCGCCCGCTTCGGTCGCGGCGAACTCGGCGGCGAGCGCGGCGACCTCGGGCGGAAGGTCGAGCGCGGTCGCGTCGATCAGCGAGTCGAGCAGGTCGGCGCGCGCGGCGAGCGCATCGGCGAGCGGCGGGGCGAGGCTGAGCAGCCGGGCCAGCGTTTCGAGCAGCGCGGGGCGCGCTTCGAGCAGGCGGAACAGGTTGACCGCGCTGGGCAGCCCGCCGAGCAGTTGCTCCCACCGAAGCAGCGCGCGCTCGGGCTCGGGCGCGGCGGCGAAGGCGGCGAGCAGCGCGGGCTGGAC
>JBOHIC010000199.1:0-2865 GCA_050725835.1 Novosphingobium sp. | reverse complement strand
AGTACTATCGCCCGCTCTACAACATCGAGCGGGTCGAGGTGCTCAAGGGCGCCAATGCGCTGCTGTTCGGCCGCGGCGGCGGCGGCGGGGTGATCAACCGCGTCTCCAAGGCGCCGCAGTTCGAGTCTTCAAGGGGAAGAGTCGCGGCGAGCGGCGACAGCTTCGGTGCATGGTCGGCCTCGGGCGATCTCAACCAGCCGCTCGGAATGAGCGCCGCAGTGCGGCTCAACGCCACTTACGAGGAATTCCGCAACCACCGCGACATCTACGAGGGTCACTTCGCCGGCCTCGCCCCGACCGCCACGGTGCGGCTCGGCGAGGCGACCACGCTCACCGCAGCCTATGAGTACGTCGAGGACCGCCGGGTGACGGAGCGCGGGGTGCCCTCGTTCGCTGGCGCGCCGATCGTCGGGTTCGAGGACACCTTCTTCGGCAACGCCACCGTCAATCGCAGCGAACTCACCGCGCACCTCGGCCGGCTCCGGCTCGACCACGAATTCGGCGAAAACCTGCGCTTCACAGCCACCGGCGCCTTTGCCCATTACGACAAATTCTACGGCAACATCCTCCCCGGCGCGGTCAACGCGGCGCGGACCACGGTCTCGCTCAGCGGCTATCGCAGCAGCACCGAACGGACCAATTGGACCGGCCAGGCCAATCTGGTGTGGACCGGCGCAACCGGGCCGCTGAAGCACACCCTGCTCGCCGGGATCGAGGCGAGCGACCAGGCCACCCACGCCTCGCGCGACGACGCCCGCTTCGGCGCGGCGAGCAGCGTCACGGTGCCGCTGGCGCTGCGGATCATGGTCCCGGCCAACACCTGGCTCCAGACCAGCGCGAGCCGGTCCGACGTCCGCGCGCTCTCTGGCTATGTCCAGGACCAGGTAGAAATCGGCGAGCACGTCCAGCTCGTCGCTGGCGCGCGCTACGACGATTTCGAGATCACGGCGACCAACCTGATCGGCGGCGCCGTGACCGGCCGGAGCGACGGCAAATGGTCGCCGCGGCTCGGACTGATCGTCAAGCCGATGGCCAGCCTCTCGCTCTATGCGAGCTACGCCAAGAGCTTCCTCCCCCAGTCGGGCGACCAGTTCACCACGCTCGCCGCGAACCTCCAGACCCTCGCCCCCGAAAGCTTCCGCAACCTCGAAGCGGGCGTGAAGTGGGACCTCTCGCCCGCGCTCGCCTTCACCGCCGCGGCGTTCCAGCTCGACCGCAACAACACCCGCGCGACCAGCCCGGTCGATGGTAGCCCGGTGCTCACCGGGTCGAGCCGGACCAAGGGCCTCGAAGTTGCGCTCACCGGCGAACTTCTACCCGAATGGCACGCCACGCTCGGCTACACGCTCCAGGACGGCGAAATCCGCACGACCACCACCGCTGCGCCTGCCGGGCGCAAGCTCGACAAGCTGCCGCGCCACCAGTTCACCGCCTGGACCCGCTACGATATCTCGGGCGACATCGGCGTGGGGCTCGGGGTGGTCCACCAGTCGAGCACTTTCGCCACGATCAGCAACGCGGTTCGCCTGCCCGGCTTCACCCGGATCGACGCGGCGCTCTTTTTCGACGTGAGCGAGAGCTTCGCGGTCCAGCTCAACGTCGAGAACCTCACCGATACCGCCTATTTCCCCACCGCCCACACCGACAACAACATCTCTGTCGGCAAACCGCTGAGCGCCCGGCTGACGGCGCGGTTGAAGTTCTAGGCGGCGCTCGGCGCCAACCCGCGCATTTCGCGGCCGGCCCGCTGGATCGAGCGGACCAGGCGGGGATAGGTGCCGCAGGGGCAGAGGTTGTTTATCGCCGCCTTGATTTCCTCCGCCGAAGGATCGGCATTCTGCGCGAGCAGCGCGGCGGCGGCGATGGCGATGCCGGGGGTGCAGAACCCGCACTGGATCGCCTGCTCGGCGACCAGCGCCGCCTGAACCGGGTGTGAGCGGTCGGGCGATAGACCTTCGATCGTCGTCACCACCCGCCCCTCGGCTTCGGCCAGCGTGATCAGGCACGAGCGCAGCGCCTGGCCGTCGACCAGCACCATGCACGCCCCGCAATCGCCTACCCCGCAGCCGTATTTGGTCCCGGTGAGGTTGGCCGCATCGCGCAGCGCCCACAGCAGGGGCGTTTCCGGGTCCATCCGGAACTCGAGCGGACGGTCGTTGACGGTGAGGCGGGCCATGACGTCTGGCTAGGCCGCGGCGCGGGCGGCGACAAGCCTCACCGCCCGGCGACCAGCCCGGCGAGCGACAGGTAGTGCCCGATCGCCCATTCGACCGGCGGCAGCACCACCCGGCCGACCGGATCGAAACCGGGGATCAGCCCGGGCAGGACCACGATCAGTAGCACCACCAGCAGGAAGCCGAGCCGGTGGAGCTGGACAAAACGCGCCGCGAGAGGGCGCGGGAGCAGCCCTTCGACGATGTGCGAGCCGTCGAACGGGGGAATTGGCAAGAGATTGAACAGCGCGAGGAAGACGTTGATCATCAGGAAGTTGATCAGATTCTGTGCGGCGAACCCGGCGAGCCCGGGGGCAGTTTCGCCGCCGCCGAGGAAGCGCGCCAGCAGGCCAAGCAGCACCGCGCCGACGGCTGCGAGCACCAGGTTCGACGCCGGGCCTGCTGCGGCGACCAGCATCATCCCCACCCGCGGGTTGCGCAGCCGTTCCTTGATAACCGGAACCGGCCGCGCCCAGCCGAACACCGGCAGCTTGAACAGCGCGAGCAGCCCCGGCAGCACCAGCGTGCCGATCGGGTCGACGTGGCGCAGCGGGTTGAGGCTCAGCCGCCGCCGCTCCTGCGCGGTCGGATCGCCGAGCAGCTTGGCGACATAGCCATGCGCCACTTCGTGAAACACGATGGCGATGACCAG
>JBOHIC010000198.1:0-13813 GCA_050725835.1 Novosphingobium sp. | reverse complement strand
CGCTCCAGCGCCGCCACCAGAAGGTGCTCGAGGAAGCGCCCTCCCCGGTAATCAGCCCCGAGGAACGCGAGCGGATGGGCGGGATCGTCGCCAAGGCGATGGCCGACATGGCCTATCGCGGCGCGGGGACGATCGAGTTCCTGTGGGAGAACGGCGAGTTCTACTTCATCGAGATGAACACCCGGCTTCAGGTCGAGCATCCGGTGACCGAGGCGATCACCGGGGTCGACCTGGTCCGCGAACAGATCCGCATTGCCGATGGCAAGCCGCTGTCGGTGACCCAGGACCAGATCGAGTTCAACGGCCACGCCATCGAGTGCCGGATCAACGCCGAGGACCCCTGGAACTTCACCCCCTCACCCGGCCAGGTGACCAACTACCACGCCGCCGGCGGGATGAACGTCCGCGTCGATTCAGGGCTCTACGCGGGCTACAAAATCCCTCCCTATTACGACTCGATGATCGCCAAGCTGATCGTCAAGGGCCGCACCCGCGAAGGCTGCATCATGCGCCTCAAGCGCGCGCTCGAGGAGATGGTGATCGGGGGGGTCAAGACCAGCATCCCGCTGCACCAGGCACTGATGAAGGACCCCGACTTCATCCACGGCGACTATACGATCAAGTGGCTCGAGGAGTGGCTGGCGGGGCGGGCGGGCTAAGCGGCCAGCAGTCCGACAGGACTCCGGACCGCCAAGCCTTCAATAAGTCCTTCGAAATGACCTGTATTCCAGGTTACGAGCGCCTTGGCTCCCGCAGCGTCAGCCGCGCGGGCGATCAGAAAATCGTAGATCCGCGCTCCGATGTGACCGGCTGCAGCAAAATCACGCACCGCCGCAAAGCTTTGTGCGGGGGTCAAGCCCACCAAGCGAGTTGTGGCGGCCACGCTCTCGAGCGCGGCCCAGGCTAAGGCAGGCGGCCTTTTGAAGGGCGCATGCACGCCCCGGCGGGTCAGCGTGGTAAAAGCCTCGGCATAGCAATGAGCGGCGACCGCGAGCTCCAACCGCGGTTTCGCTGTGAACACTGCGAGCGATTCGGCATGATGTTGATGGTCTTCGGCGAGCGCTGCGACGATAACGTTGGTATCGACCAGGATCAGCCCATCAGGCACGCGTCACCGTTCGTCGCGCGAAGCTTCGAGCGCCGCATTCGCCGCCGCCAGACTAACCTTGCCCTTGCCCTTGCCCGTGCCGGGCAGCACCAGAAGCGGTCCACGTCGAACGAGCTTGCCGGGGGGCGCGGCGAGAGGCGGCGTGTAGGCCCGAAGCGCTTCCTCCACTACTTGAGTCGTCGTCATACCTGTCGCGCGTGCAAGCGAGGCGGCACGCTCTCGCGCGTAAGGCGAGCGAACGTTGAGTTGGGCGACGCGGTTCATGATCGGCTTTTTATCAAGTGGAAACGCGTTTGTCTAGCCATTATTTCATTTTGGCTAGCCACGATCATGATTGAGAGCATGGTGTTTGGCGGGGTCAAGACCTCGATGACGCTGCGCCTGGCGCTGATGGAAGACCCCGATTTCATCCACGCGGATTATACGATCAAATGGCTGGAGGAATGGCTGGCGGGGCGGGCGGCTTCTTAGCCTAACGACCAAAAGAGTCTGGATGAAAAGTCGGGGCGAACTGGGTTGCCAGGCTCTTTGGGTCAACACGGTCGCGATGGGCGCGTCGAAGGCCATCGTGGTTCATGAAATCCACAAAACTTTTGCCTTCTGCATCAACAACCAGAAGCTCATTTACTTCAGCGCATTTCACTTTGAAACTGGTGAGCCAATCGTCAAACGTTGGGAACCAGGAATTAAATTGCTCGGCGCGGAATTCTATGGCTCCCTGAGCGAGTTTACTGATTTCAGCTGGATTGGTGGCCTTGTCTGCAAGGGATTTGACAATCACAAGATCGCTTTCGAAATATGCCTCTGATGCTCGATCGCCCGCTTCGATGGCTCGCGCCCGCGCGATTATGTAGCTGAGCGCAACATCGAACTCATTGTTTCCTTTGGTTACAAATAAGGCTAGCAGCGGTCGGACGATCTGATGCTTTTGCATGTCGAATTCATCTCGCAGAATTCGAACTGCCTTGGCCTTTTTGGAAAACGTGAACATAGGCGCACTCCGTGCCCGCCTACTCCAGCGGCACCCCGGGCAGCTGCTTGGCCGTGCGGATCGTCAAACTCGTCTTCACACTCGCCACATTCGGCGCGGGGGTGAGCTTGCTGGTCAGGAACTCCTGGAAGCTCTGGAGGTCCTTGCTGACGATCTTGAGGATGAAATCGATCTCGCCGTTGAGCATGTGGCATTCGCGCACTTCGGGGAGGTCGCGCATCGCTTCCTCGAACTGGCGGAGCGAATCCTCGGCCTGGCTCTTGAGGCTGACCAGCGCGAAGACGGTGATCGCGAAGCCCAGTTTGGAAGCGTCGAGATCGGCGTGATAGCCGCGGATCACGCCGAGCTCCTCGAGCGCGCGGACGCGGCGCAGACACGGGGGCGCGGTGAGGCCGACGCGGTGGGCGAGCTCGACGTTGGTCACGCGGCCCTCGTCCTGCAGCTCGGTGAGCAAGCGCCGGTCGATCGCATCGAGATTAGCCATCAGTGCAGCCCTTCAGCACCAGCCATCCGGCCAACTCGCCGCATGGCAACCCCGTAACCCGCAATATTCACAGCCACGGCGCGGGCAACCGCCTAATTTTATTGTTTCATACCGCAATCGTCCCGCTTTGCAACGAAGCTTTCCACCGCGCTACCGCGCCTGTGGAGAGGTGATAAGGCACCCTTGCGCACCCTTGCGCACAACAGGGACAAGCGCCCAGGCCGATGCATTTCGACGACCGCATCTCCACCGTGCTGCGCGTCCGCGCCGACGGACCGGCGCTGGCGCGCATCCAGTTCCGCCAACTGCTCGACCTCTTGGGCACCCAGCCGGTCGAGCGCGAAGGACCGCAGGTCGAGGCCGCCTTTTCGCGCCTCGCCGAACTCGCCAATCGCATTTCCGCCCGGGACCGCGCGGGCATGCTCGCCGAGCCCGGGCTGCGGCTGCGCTCGCCGCGGCTGGTCGCGGCGCTTGCGAGCGACGCCGCGCCGGTGGCGCAGGCGGCGGTGCGCCAGGCGCAGCTTTCCGACGAGCAATGGCTCGACCTGATCCCGGCACTGCCGGTGGGCGCGCGCGGGGTGGTCCGCCATCGCCGCGACCTTGGCCCGCGGGCCTCGGAATTGCTCAACCGGCTCGGCATCCATGACCGCGGCCTTCCCGCCGCCGAAGCCGCCGCCGACGAAGGGATCGGCGCGCTGGTCCGCCGGATCGAGGCCTATCGGAAGGCCCGCGAGGTCCCCGCCGCGGCCAACGCCAACGACGCCCCGCGCCTGCCGCTGGGCGAGGAGCACGTGCTCCACGCCCCGCCCCGGCCCAGCAGCTTCGATTTCGCCACCGATCCCGCCGGGCGGATCGTCTGGGCCGACCCCGGCGTGGCGGCAATGGTGGTCGGGCGCGCTCCGTTCGACACCGCGCGGGCCGCGCAGCGCCGCCTTCCGCTGAGCGGACTGGCGCTGACGCTGGGCGGCGCTTCGGCGCTGGCCGGCGGCTGGCAGGCCGACGCCGCGCCGCAGTTCGATCCGCTCAGCGGGCGCTTCACCGGCTATGCCGGGCGGATGCGGCGGCTGCCCGAAGCGGCGGCGGCAAATACGCCCGCCACCGAACCGTCGATGACCCGCGCCGAGCGCGACGCCGACCGCATCCGCCAGCTGCTTCACGAACTGCGCACCCCGGTCGGCGCGATCCAGGGCTTCGCCGAGGCGATCCAGCAGCAGATTTTTGGCGGCGTCCCGCACGAATACCGCGCGCTCGCCGCGGCGGTCGCTGGCGATGCGGCGCGAGTGCTTGCCGCCTTCGAGGAGCTCGAGCGCTTCGCAAAGCTCGAGAGCGGCGGGCTCGCCATCGAGCCGGGCAGCGCCGACCTCGCCGCCATCGTCGCCGAGACTGTCGCGCGGCTCGCCCCGTTCACAGCCCGGCGCAACAGCGGCTTCGATGCGCGGGCCAAGGGAGAGGCGCTCGCCGTCCCGGTCGCCCCGATCGAGGCCGAGCGGATCGTCTGGCGGCTACTCGCCACTCTCGCCGGGACCTCGACCCCCGGCGAGGTACTCGCACTCAAGATCAGCGCCGAACCCGAGGGCGTCCGGCTCACCATCGCGCTGCCGACGCTGCTCGCCCAGCGCGACGAGGCCGGGCTGTTCTCGGCCGCGGTCGGCAGCGTCCCGCAGACTATCGCCTCAGGCATGTTCGGGGTCGGCTTCGCGCTCCGCCTCGCCCGCAGCGAGGCCAGAGCCGCGGGCGGGCGGCTCGAACGGCGTGGTAACGATTTGCGGCTAGTGTTGCCGGGATTGACCGGGTCCGAAGCGGCGCATAGCCACAGCGCTCCACCCGCGGCGGGCTGAGGCGCAGGCCCGGCCGCCGGAACCGGCAAACGGGGGCAGAGGCGTTGAGCGATACCGCGGGACCAATCCGCATCGATCGGGCGCCGCCCCCGGGCCGCGGCGTGGGCTTTGCGCCGGGCTTCGGCCAGCGCTTCCTGCTCACCGTCGACACCGAGGAAGAGTTCGACTGGTCGCAGCCGCTGCAGCGCGAAGGGCACGGCCTCGTCTCGGTTCCGCGGCTGCGCAAGTTCCAGCAGTTCTGCGAGGCGGCCGGGGTGGTTCCGGTCTATCTGGTCGATTATCCGATCGTCTCCTCGCCGGCTGCGGTCGAAGCGCTGGGCGAGGCGGTCGCCGCCGGACTCGCCGAGATTGGCATCCAGTTGCACCCGTGGGTCAACCCGCCGCACGAAGAGGAAATCACTCAGGCCAACAGCTTCGCCGGCAATCTTCCCGAAGCGCTCGAACGCGCCAAGCTGCTTCACCTGCGCGACGCGATCGAGCGCGCGTTCGGGACCGTCCCGGCGATCTACCGCGCCGGGCGCTATGGCGTCGGGCCCAATACCGCACGCCTGCTGAGCGCCGCGGGGGTCGCCATCGACAGCTCGGTCCGCTCGCGTTTCGACTACAGTTACAACGGCGGCGCCGACTTTCGCGAGCACCCGCTCGAGCCCTACTGGCTCGACCGCGCCGGCGGGCTGATGGAACTGCCGCTGACCACGGTGTTCTGGGGCCCGCTGCGCAACGTCGGGCCGTGGCTCTACCCCCGGCTGTGGCGCGCGCCGCGTCTGCGCGGGGCGCTGTCGCGGCTCGGCCTGCTCGAGCGTATTCCGCTGACCCCCGAAGGCGTCACGGCGGAAGAGGCGATCCGCGCGATCGACATCGCCATCGACGAGGAATTGCCGGTGCTGGTTTTCTCGTTCCACAGCCCCTCGCTCGCCCCCGGCCACACTCCTTACGTGCGCAGCGAGGAACAGCTCGACGCGTTCTACGAATGGTGGCGGGTGGCCTTCGCCTATCTCGCGCAGCGCGGTGTGCGGCCGACCTCGGTGGCGGAGATCATGGCTGCGGTGGCGCTGGACTGAACCCGCCCTATCGCGCGCACGATAGTGCTGCTACGCCCACCGCCGGGGGCCTGCGATCAGCCAATTCGAATTCTTCTTCGCCTTCTTCGGCTTGATCTTCGGCCTGATCGTGGCCGAGGTCGCGATCAAGTTCGCCGACGCGATCGACGGCCATGCCCACCGCCCGATCGGCCTACTCTCGCCGCTACTGGCGGTGTTCGTGCTGTGCGACGTGTCGAGCTTCTGGCTGTTCGTCTGGTCGATCCGCGACGCGGTCTATCTCTCCTTCGGCACGGTCATCGCCGCGCTTGCGGTGGCGATCGCCTATTTCCTCTCGGCCGCACTCATCTTCCCGCGCAGCGACAAAGGCTGGGTCACGCTCGACGAACACTACCACGCGCGCAAACGCTACGTCCTTTCGGGGGTCGTCCTCGCCAGCCTGGTGCTGATAGCGATCCAGGCGTCACGGGCGACGCCGCGGATCGACGACTTCTGGTTCTTCTTCTGGCAGGCCGCCTATTTCGGCCCGATCGCCGTGCTGTGGTTCGCCAAGAGCCACCGCGCCAACCTCGCCGCGCTGATCGCGCTGGTCTGCTATTACCCGTTCGACGCGCTCAACGTCTTTCCGAATTCGTCGTGGGGGGTGGCGACCGGCATGTCCTGAACGGGGCGGCGGCGCTTGCCGAATCCCGCGGCTACGGCTAACCGCCGCGGCGGATGGGCCTGTAGCTCAGTTGGTTAGAGCTGGCCGCTCATAACGGCTAGGTCGCAGGTTCGAGTCCTGCCGGGCCCACCACTCTCCCCGGCCAAGTCGCTGGCATGGGCCAAACTGCGGTTCGCCGATTGGCGGTTGCCGTCGGCGGTTTGCGGAGCGAGCCGAGGCCATGCCCATCTCCCGCCTCCCCCTCGCCGCGTCGCTCGTTTGCTCGCTTCCATTTACCTCCGCGTTCGCACAGGTTGCTGGCGACCCCCCCGCGGCTGCCCAGCCCAGCGCGCGCACCACGGTCTATGAGGCGACGTTCTTCGCTCAATACGCCCCGGCCAACGCGCTCGACATCGCGCGGCGTGTGCCCGGCTTCAACCTCGACCTTGGCAATGGCGACGTCCGCGGCTTCGCCGGCGCGGCAGGCAACGTCGTGTTCAACGGCGCGCGGCCTTCGTCTAAATCGGACAGCCTGGAGACACTGCTGGCGCGCATTCCCGCGGGCCGCGTGCTGCGCGTCGAGCTCGGCCCGGGCGATCTCTACGGCGCCGACTATGCCGGCAAGAGCCAGGTGCTCAACGTGGTGCTCACCGCAGGCGGCGGGATCGACGGCAACATCACCGCCAAAGTCACCCGGCGATTCACTGGCCCGGTGATTCCCAATGCCGAGGGGTCGGTGCTGATCAAGCGCGGCGACCTCAGCCTCAATCTGGCCGGCAACACCGGGCGCAACGACAATATCGAGGAAGGGTTCGATCGGATCACCGACGCGGCCACCGGGGCGCAGCTCGAGTTCCGCGACAAGGTCAATTACTACGGCGAGCACAACCCCTACGTCTCGGCCAGCCTGGCGCTGGAAAACGCGCCCGATCGCGCGCTCCACCTCAACGCCCGCTACGCCCCCGCCACGGTCGATTTCGAACAGGTCAATCTGGTCACCCCGGCCAGCGGCCCGATGCGCAACGATCGGCTGACCCAGGATTATAAGGTCACGCAGTATGAGCTCGGCGGCGATATCACCCGTCCGCTGGCGGACGGGGCGGTCAAGTTCGTCGCGCTCGCCAATCGCCGCAGCCGCGACAACTACGACGCCAATTTCAACCGGGTGAATTCGGTGGTGGTCGGCGGGTTCGAACAGTTCAACCGCGCCAGCCTTCAGGAAACTCTGGGCCGGCTCAACTGGACGCGGAGCAATTTGCTCGGCCTGTCGATCGAACTTGGCAGCGAAGTCGCCTACAACCGTCTGCGCAACGCGACCGATCTGTTCGTGCTCGATGCGACCGGCGCCCGCACCCGGATCGATCTGCCGGTCGATCAGGCGACGGTCAGCGAATTCCGCACCCAGAGCTATGTCAACGCCGGCCGCGCGATCGCCAAAGGCGTGCGGCTCGATGCCGGGCTCGCCTACGAAACCTCGAACCTCAAGGTCAGCGGCGATGCGGCTACCCGGCGCTCGCTACAGTTCCTCAAGCCCAATGCGACGCTCGATCTGAAGTCGGGCGCATGGCACGGACAGCTGATCGCGCGGCGCACCGTGGCGCAGCTCGATTTTTTCGATTTCATCTCCAGCGCGGAACTCTCCAACAGCCGGGTCAACGGGGGAAATGCGGATCTGCGCCCGCAGCGGAGCTGGGAGTTCCGCGGGACGATCGAGCGCCCGCTGCTCAAGACCGGGCTGGTCAAGCTCGAGCTCGGCCACGACCGGGTCACCGCGCTGCAGGACCGCATCCTCACCGACGAGGGCTTCGACGCCCCGGGCAACATCGGCAACGGCGCCCGCAGCTTCGCCCAGCTCACCGTCGATGCTCCGCTCGTCGCACTCGGGCTCAAGGGCTTCAATCTGCGCGGAGACGGCACGATCCAGCGCACCCGGGTGACCGACCCGCTCAACCGACAGCCGCGCAACTGGAGCGGGTTCTGGCCCGATTGGCAATGGAACCTGCAGCTGCGCCGCGATGCCGCCGACTGGGCCGCTGGCGTCACCATCGGCGACCGTGACCGGTTCACCTTCTTCCGCACCGACGAGATCGATACACCCTTCAACGGCGGGCCGTTCGTGACCGCGTTCGCCGAATACCGTCCCGATAGGCGCACCACGGTCCGGCTCGATGTGGAGAACCTGACCGACGTGACCGCCAATCGCAGCCGGGTTTTCCATTTCCCCAACCGCACCAACCCCGTCCCCGGCGTGAACGAGTTCCGCCAGCGCAATTCGCATGTCGTGTTCACCCTATCGGTCCGCCGCGGGTTCGGCGCTGGCGGCTCCAGCCCGGGCTAGTTTCGCTTGCCCCCGCCCCCCGGCGAACTTAGGGGAACCCGCGTCGGGGAGTGGCGCAGCCTGGTAGCGCATCTGCTTTGGGAGCAGAGGGTCGCAGGTTCGAATCCTGTCTCCCCGACCAGTTTCGGGAATCAGAAACAGTCCGGGGGACTGTTTCCCCGAAACTCCCGAGCGCAAGCGAGAAGTCCAGTCCCGCAACTATACCCAAGCCATCGATCGCGTACTCTTCGTTTCCTCTTGAGTCTGCAAACCGAACAGGGTCACTGTAAACGAGTGACACGTCAGGTCGCGTGGAGAGGCGCAGCATGAATTTCTCAGCCACGATTCCAGGCATTCTTGCTGCGCTGATCACCTTGTCGCTCGCCTGCGACGCAATCGCGGCGACCAAGAGGGCTGCGCCCAAGAAGCGGCCGGTTGCGGCGGCCAAAAAGCCAACGCCGATCGAAGTGCTCAGCGGACAGATGTATCTCAACCGATACGAGCCAGGCGAGAACTTGGCGGACGCATGTCGGCGCTCGAGTTTCAAGAATCTCGCGATTGCGCTCAACATAAATGACGCAGTTCTCACTGCGCCAAAAGGGGAATTTGAGACGACGGCCGACTATGACGCACGAGCATCAAAGCTGTCCGGCGCGATGGCAGAGCTTCCGTCCATCGTTTGCGAGAGCTTGAGCGACAATCCGGATTTGACGTTTACGTACAATGCAGACTTCGGTCGATTCGACGGCTCATTCGTCCGCAATCACAACATCTGGAGAGAGGTGAAGCAGCTCGGCACCTTCCGCACGAAAACGCGAATGGGCATTCCGATGATGGTCAAGGCGTCGGCAGATTTCGAATACGACATCAGCCTCGATTTGCCATCGACACTTAAGGGGTGTCTTGTCGGAAGCTACACCTCCTATCGGTTCGCTGTGCCCGTTGCGCTTGAAAGAGCACCTGCAATCAAGGCAGCAGGACGCATCGTCTATTTGGGACCCCTGGTAGCGCCATACACCGCATCCAACGAGTCGTCTGAAAGCGCCACGCTGGACAACCCTTATGAGGTTCACACCTATACGCTTACTGCAACCCTCAGGCCGGACCGGGTTGTGATAATCGACGGAAGCGGAAACGAAATTTGGTCGTGTAAGCCTGGAACGTTTCCACCCTCTCAAGCTCCGCTTCCCGAAGGAAATCCGGGCCTTTGGGCTAGCACTAGCGACTATCCCTCGCGCGCTCTGCGAGAGGAACGAAGCGGAAATGTTGGGATAGCCTTGATCGTCGGAATCGATGGCTTGGTTGAACGGTGCACCGTCACAAGTTCGAGCGGAAGCGCTGATCTTGACGATGCTGCCTGTGCGAACGTGCGACGTCGCGCGAGGTTTTCACCGGCAACCGATGCAAGTGGCCTTCCAACCGAAGGTGAATTTCGAACCAGCGTCCACTGGTCATTGCCGAAAGACTAGCTCGTCTGTTTTGTCGCTCCCGCTCAGCACCCCCGGCCACCGCCGCGCCACCACCAGCAACACCGTAGGCAGCGCCAGGGTCAATAGCACGTCCTTGACCCCTTCCCCCCATTGCATCGGCCGGTCGACATAGGGCCAGGCCTCGATGGCGAAGTCGTTGGCCTCGTTGAGCAGCTCGAGCGCGAGCACCGCCAGCCACGGCCGCCACGAGGCGACCGAGCGTCGCAGCAGCGCCGCAGCGATGAGCTGGACCAGCACCCCGCCGATCACGTGCAGCGCGTCGTCGTGGAACGCGACCGAGTGTTCGAGGAAAGTCTTGGCGCGGAACCAGTCGAACCCGACGCGGGTGGCAAGCGAGGCGAGCTGGTCGATGATGGCGTTCATCACGCGCCTTCAGTCCGAACCCGCCGGCTTGCCACTGTCGCGCACGCGCTCGGCATAGTTGCGGAGGCGCTTGCCCCGGTGGAGATGGACCCGCAGCGGCGCGAGAACACCGTCGACGCCTTCGCAGCGGCCCCACTCCGCTAAGCCGATCAGCGCCGGACGGCTCGTCCCGATCCCGAGCCGGGCGAGCTGGCGCTGGCTCTGTTCGGCAAAGCCGGCACGCCAGCGCGGATAGGTCGTGCTGGCGTGGGGTCCTATCCGATAGGTCAACCGCCCCCTGTCGCGCTGCTGCGCCTCCCACAAGGCGATGTCCTGTCCGAGCCGATCCATCAATCCCACCACCACCCGGCACTCGCCCCGCCGCGCGAGATACTGTCGCCCGCCGCCGAGCTGTCGGGGGTCGATCGCGAAGCCGGCGGCGCGCAGCCTGGCGACCAGTTCGACGTCTGCGCGCGGAAAGTCGGCTACGATCATCCGGTCGCCCGAGGTCAGCTTGAGCAGCAGCCCGGCGAGGCCGACCAGCGCTGCCGCGACGAACCAGATCGCATCGTTAGACCTCGGCATGGCGCGCCACCCGGGTCTGTTCGCGGGCCGCGGCGAAGACCACCACGCTGCCCAAGGCAATGAAATTGAACCAGCCGAACAGCACCGACCCGCCGCCCGAATGCCAGTATTCGAACTCGTCCGCACGGGTCGCGAACAGGCTCAACCGGGTGACATTGACCGCCACCGTGGCGAGTGAAGCGAGCAATCCCCAGCCGACCAGCCCCCAGCGAAAGGGCAGGCGCAGCCAGGCGGTCACCGTGACCATGAAGATCGTCGCAAGCGAAACATTGGCCAGCGATGAGCACCCCGGCGCGATCAGATAACGGCCAGCGCGATCGACCGTCCAGAACAGGTTTCCGTCCGACTCCATGCCCAGAGCCTTGGCGGTCATCGCCGCATCGAGGGTGAGCAGTTCGGGGAACAGGCGCAGCAGCAGCGGACCCCAGAGAAGCGTCAGGGTCAACGCCAGCGCAACCGCCGCGATGCGCCGCAAACGATCGTCGCCCGCTGCGGTGCGCCAGGCATAGAGGCCCAGCCCGATGAGCAGGGTTGATGCGATCAGCGGCGCCGGGAGCAACGCGAGCAGTATGATTCCGCTCGCGACCGTTCGGTCCGCCGTCGACGGCGAGGGTCCTTCCCGCTCGACGGCGCAGCCGACGATCGCGGCCAGCGCGAGCCACAAGATTGCGCTGACGCCGAAGAGCTCGCTGGCGGCCTGAGCGATGTCGCCCTTCTCCAGCGCCCACGAAATGCGCGGAGCGAATGCGTTGAGCGCGGCGATCAAAGCCGCCGCGGCGAGCAGACGCGCCCGATCGATCGGGCCAGCAAACGGATTCATCGGGACCGGCCCGGTGGCGGGTCGGCGCCGGAAATCAGCGCCCGGCGCGCCGCCGCTTGAGCCAGACCAACCCGGCGCCGACCAGCGCCATCGCGGCGATCCCGCCGCCCGCTTCGGGCGTGGGCACCACTATCCCGGCCCAGGCGGGAGTGGCGAACAGAAATGAACCGGCGACAGCGGCCAACGTGATGCGCATCGAGTGGTCTCCCTTACTGCGCGGCGGAGCCTAAGGCTATCGTGCGGCGAAGACAACCGCTAGGCATCGCGCATGCCGGAATGGCTCTTCACCTATCCTTCGCTCTGGCTTGCGGCGACGCTGGTGCTGTTCTCGTTGATCGAAGCGAGCGTCCATGCCGAGACCGACCCCGTCCAGAGGATCGCGGCGAATTTCGTCACCTATATTGCGTCCGCCGCCTTGTTCTGGCTCGCCGCGCTGGTCGCAGGCGATCTGCCTCGACCGGTCGGCGGCCCGGGATTGCTCGCGGCAAGCCCATCGGCGGCGGCGACCGCCTATGTGGTGCTGCTCTCGCTGACGAGTTACTGGTTCCACCGCGCCAACCATCGCTGGGCCTGGCTGTGGCGGTTCCACCGGGTTCACCACAGCGATCCGGTGCTCGACGCCTCCACCACCTTGCGAACCCACCCGGTCGAATACGTCCTCGCCGCGCTACTCCAGCTGGGGCTCGCAGCGCTGCTCGGCGCGGCCCCGGTCGTGGTGCTGGCCTATGCCGCGGTGACGATGTGCTGGGCGGTGTTCACCCATGCCGCGATCCGCTTGCCCGCGATCCCCGTCCCCCAAGGCTTGCGCTGGGCGGCCAGTCCGGCGTTTCACCGGGTTCATCACTCCGCTGCACGGCGCCAGGCCGACGCTAACTACGCCGGGGTGTTCGCCGGTTGGGACCTGCTGTTCGGCACCTACCGCGCGCCCGAGCACGAACCGATCGAACGGATCGGACTGGGCGATGATTTCGACCGGTTGGGCAGCTGGTCGCAGCAACTCATGCTCCCGTTCGCAGCCGAGGGCCGACCGGCCGAGCCCTGACCGCGCTGCGACTTGCTCAGCCCGCCGCGCGGCTGTAGAGGCGCGCCAACTTTCCCGCATCGCCAGACCCAAGGACCCCAGATGGCCGCGCAATACGCCTTCGTCATGAAGGGCATGACCAAGACCTTCCCCGGCGCGCCCAAGCCGGTGCTGAGCAATATCAGCCTGCAGTTCTACCGCGGGGCCAAGATCGGCATCGTCGGCCCCAACGGAGTCGGCAAATCGACGCTGATGAAGATCATGGGCGGAATCGACACCGAGTTCACCGGCGAGGCATGGCCGGGCGAGAACATCACTGTCGGCTATCTCGCGCAGGAGCCCGAGCTCGACCGGACCAAGACCGTGCTCGAAAACGTCCGCGACGGCGCGCGCGCGACCGCCGAGCTGGTCGAACGGTTCAACCGGATCGGCATCGAGATGGGTGAGGACGGCGCCGATTTCGACGCGCTCGGCGCCGAGATGGGCGACCTCCAGGAAAAGATCGACGCGGTCGACGGGTGGACGCTCGACAACCAGCTCGAGATCGCGATGGAAGCGCTGCGCTGCCCGCCGGGCGACTGGCCGGTCGACAACCTCTCGGGCGGCGAGAAGCGCCGGATCGCGCTGACCCGGCTGCTGATCCAGAAACCGGGCATCCTGCTGCTCGACGAGCCGACCAACCACCTCGATGCCGAAAGCGTCGAGTGGCTCGAAAACCACCTCAAGGAATATGCCGGCGCGGTGCTGATGATCACCCACGACCGCTACTTCCTCGACAACGTCGTCGAATGGATTCTCGAGCTCGATCGCGGGCGCTACTTCCCTTACGAGGGCAACTATTCGACCTACCTCGAGAAGAAAGCCAAGCGGCTCGAGCAGGAGGACCGCGAGGAAAGCGGCAAGCAGAAGGCGCTCCAGCGCGAACTCGAATGGATCCGCCAGACCCCCGCGGCGCGCCAGACCAAGAGCAAGGCGCGCATCCGCAAGTTCGAGGAGCTGCAGAACGCGCAGGACGTGCGCATCCCGGGCAAGGCCCAGATCGTCATCCAGGTCCCCGAACGCCTCGGCAGCAAGGTGATCGAGGTCGAGGGAGTGAGCAAGGCCTACGGCGACAAGCTGCTGTTCGAGGACCTC
>JBOHIC010000197.1:0-9791 GCA_050725835.1 Novosphingobium sp. | reverse complement strand
ATGTTCGACGACGCCTCGCCCGGCCCGGTCAAATACGCGCTGAGCCGCGTCCACGACTGGATCGGCGCGGATTTGCGCTTGCCCCTGGTCCCCTGCAGCGCCGAGGCACGGGCGGCGGTCGATGCGGCGCTGGAGCATGCCGGGTTGGTTTGATGTCCAAAGGCAATAAGCTAATCGCCGCAATGCGCGCCAATCCGCGCGACTGGGGGATCGGCGACATCGAGCGGGCCTGCCACGCCGCGGGATTGACGTGTGTCGCGCCAAAGCGAGGCTCGCACTACAAGATTACTCATCCGAGCATCTCCGCGATTCTGACCGTGCCTTACAATCGGCCGATAAAGCCTGTATATGTTCGAGAGCTGATCAAGCTCATCGACCGACTGGAACGCAGACCATGAGCGCGCCTGCCCGCTATCCAGTGACCATTCGTCCGCTTCCTGAAGCGGAGGGTGGAGGTTTTCTTGCGCTCGCGCCCGATCTGCCGGGTTGCATGTCGGATGGCGAAACACCGGCCGAAGCGTTGGCCAACGTCTACGATGCGATCGAGTGTTGGATCGAAGCCGCGATGAGCTTGGGGAAACCCGTTCCCGAGCCCTCGCTGCCAGCCAAATCCGCCTAGGCAATTCCGCTCCAGCAGGGATTTGGCCCGTTCCCTTTTGGACTTGGCCCCCCTACATGCCCTCTCCATGGCCCGCCCCTTCACCGCCACCTTCGACAAGGTCAAGACCGTCGCGGAGAACCGGCGGGCGCGGTTCGATTATTATATCGACGAGGTGGTCGAGGCGGGGATCGCGCTGACCGGGACCGAGGTGAAGTCGCTCCGCTTCGGCGAGGGCTCGATCGCCGAGTCTTATGCCGAGGTGAAGAACGGCGAGGTCTTCCTGATCAACTCGAACGTTCCCGAATTCAGCCACGGCAACCGCCACAACCATGTCCCCAAGCGCCCGCGCAAGTTGCTGCTGCACGAGCGCGAGATCGCCAAGATGACCGGCGCGGTCGAGCGCAAGGGGATGACGCTGGTCCCGCTCAGCATCTATTTCAACAGCCGCGGCCGGGCCAAGGTCGAGCTCGCGCTGGCCAAGGGCAAGAACACCGCCGACAAGCGCGCGACGATCAAGGAGCGCGAATGGAAGCGCGAAGCCGCGCGGGTGTTGAGGGACCGCGGATGAGCAGCTTCATACTTTGCATGGGCACCAATCCATCCCCCCTCCCCATCGGGGAGGGGTCGGGGGTGGGCGAGCGAGGCCGTCAGGCCACGCGTCGTCGTTGGCGTGGGAACCCCCACCCCAACCCCTCCCCGCCGGGGAGGGGCTTTTCGTGAGCAGCTTCGTCGCCCGCATGGCCGGCTGGGCCCACCGCAACATGCCCAAGCGCGAGGAGATGGAGCACAACCGCTGGATCGGGCCGTTCGCGCGGCGGCCCGAGCTGTGGCGCTTCACCCGTCGCTCGGTCCCGCGCGGGGTCGCGGTGGGGCTGCTGGTGGGGATTTTCGCGCTGATCCCGGGGATCCAGATCGTCGGTTCGGCGCTGATGTGCGTGCCGTGCCGCGGCAACATCCCGCTTGCCGCGCTGATGACCTTCCTCTCGAACCCGCTGACCACCCCGTTCATCCTCATCGCCTCGGCCTGGGTCGGCAACAATTTCGGCTTCCATGCCGACATGGCGACGCTGAGCGTGCTGATGGAGCGCGGCGCGAGCCTGGGAGAGTGGGCCACCTGGTTCTTCTCCGACGCCGCGCCTTCGGTGCTGTTCGGGTTGTTCGTGATCTCCACCGTCACCGCTGCAGTCGGCTACCTCGTCGCCAGCTTCTCGTGGAACTGGTGGGTGCGGCACAAGCGAAAGGTCAAGCTCGCCACCCTCGGGAGCGCGCGCGAATGAGCGAGGCGGGCGAGGGCACCGCACCGCGCCGGGGCGACCTCGCGCTGCTCGGCCTCGCGCTCGCGCTCAGCCTCGGCCTGCTGTGGCTGGCGACGCGTGAGCCGGCAGTGGTCGCGGGCTTCGCCGGCGGGCTGATTGCGCTCGGCGCGCTGGCGCGGGTGCTTAGCACGCGGAGCGCGCCGCCCGCCGCGGCCGAATATGCGCTGCCCGACTGGTCGGTGACCGTCGCGGCGATCGAGCGCGACGATCTTGCTGTCGCAATCACCGATCGCGCCGGGCGGCTGGTCTGCGCCAACCCGCGTTACGAAGGCTGGTTCGGCGCGGGCAACGCCCCGCCGCGGCTCCCCGCCGACAACCCTTCGCTCGAACGGCTGGCCAAGGCGGCGCGGAGCGGCTGGCGCGACGGGCAGGGCGCGGCCGACCTGATCGAAAACGCGAGCGGGCGGTGGCGCGCCGAAGTCGCCCGCGCCGGGCGCGGCGACGATTTCCTCGTCTGGCGGATCGTGCCGCTGACCGAGGCCGACCCTGTCGAACCGCTAGTCCGCGCGCTCGACGGCAAGCTCGGCCGCTCGCTTTCGCAGGCGGGGATCGCCGCGGCGATCGTCGATCCCGACGGCAAGGTCCGTGCCGCCAGCGCCGGCTTCGCCCTGCGCGCGGTCGGTGACGGCAACGCGCTGCTCACCGGCGAGGACTTCGTCGGGCTGATGAGCCAGGACCAGGATGAGCGGATCTACTGGGCGCGCGACAAGCGCCAGGCCGCGCCGCTGACGATGTTCTACCTTCCCGTCGCCGATCCCGACATGCCCGGCGAGCCCGATCCCGAGACCACCCCCTCGCTGATGCTGCTGGTCGATACCGGGACCGGGCTGGGCGGCGGCGGGACCAAGAGCGGGGCCGCCGCACCGCATCTCGAGGCGCTGCTCGGCCAGTTGCCGCTCGGGCTGGCGATGGCCGACCGCGACGGGCGGCTGCTTTTCGCCAACCCCGCCTTCATGCGCGCCGCGGGCAAGGACGGCGAGCCTGCGCCGACCTATCCCACCGACCTGGTGGTGCGCGAGGACAAGGGCGCGATGGCCGACACCATCCGCCGCTTCGGCCAGGGTCCGGCCAATTCGGGCGACCTAGCCATCCGCCTCGCCGCGCTGCCCGAGGAGCCGGTTTCGCTCAGCCTCGCGGGCGTGCGCGGGCTGGGCGATGCGGCGGTGCTGCTCAGCCTTACCGACAGCAGCGAGGAAACCCGGCTCAAGCGCCAGGTCGCGCAGGCGACCAAGATGCAGGCCGTGGGCCAGCTCGCCGGCGGGGTCGCGCACGATTTCAACAACGTGCTCACCGCGATCCTCGGGATCTGCGACCTGATGGCGCTGCGCCACACGCCAGGCGACAGCGACTATGACGATATCCAGCAAATCCGCGCCAATTCGAACCGCGCCGCCAGCCTGACCCGCCAGCTCCTCGCCTTCAGTCGTCAACAAACATTGCGCCCGGCGGTGTTGCAATTGCCCGACGTGGTCAGCGACGTCTCGCACCTCCTCAAGCGGCTGATCGGCGAGAAGATCGTCCTCGTGGTCCGCCACGACCGCGATCTCGGCCCGGTCCGCGCCGATCCCAGCCAGCTCGAGCAGGTCATCGTCAACCTCTGCGTCAACGCCCGCGATGCGATGCTGGGCAAGAGCGAGAGCGGCGGCAAGCTGAGCCTGACCACGCGCAAGGTCACCGCGGCGGACGTGCGCGCGATGCGCAGCGAGATCGTCCCCCAGGGCGACTATACCGCGCTGGTGGTCGAAGACACCGGCGGCGGGATTTCGCCCGAGAACCTGCCCAAGATTTTCGAGCCGTTCTTCACCACCAAGGAACTCGGCAAAGGCACCGGTCTGGGGCTTTCGACCGTCTACGGCATCGTCAAGCAGTCGGGCGGCTTCATCTTCGCCGACAGCGAGCCGGGCAAGGGGACGACCTTCACGGTCTATCTCCCGGTGCACCACGCCACCGCCGCCGAATCTTCCAAACCCGTTCACCCTGAGCCTGTCGAAGGGCCGTCCTTCTCTTCGGAACCCGCCAGCCAATGGGCCGGAGGCGGCCGCATCCTGCTGGTCGAGGACGAGGACATGGTCCGCGCCGTGGCCGAACGCGCGCTCACCCGCGCCGGCTACACCGTGACCTGCGCGGCGGACGGCGAGGAAGGGCTCGAGAAAGTCGAAGCCGGCGAGGAGTTCGACCTGGTCGTCAGCGACGTGGTCATGCCCGGCACAGACGGCCCCGCGATGGCCCGCGCGATCCGCGAAAAGGCGCCCGGCCTGCCGGTGCTGTTCATGTCCGGCTACGCGGAGGAGCAGCTCCGCACCCAGATCGATCTAGACCGCGCCCACTTCCTGCCCAAGCCGTTTACCGTCCAGCAGATCTGCGACAAGGTGGGTGAGGTGCTGGGGGCGGGGCGGTAGCGCACAAAGGGGGCCGCGTGGCGGGAAGTCAGGACTTCGCGGACGATCCGCGCAACGCCGGCGTCGTGGCATTGGTCGATGGCGCGCTCGTGCCGCTGGGTGAGGCCGGCGTCTCGATCTTCGATGCCGGGTTCGGCCTCGGCGACGGGATTTGGGAAGGGCTGCGGCTCCACCGTGGGTCGCTGCTGTTCCTCGATGCCCACCTCGACCGGCTCTATGCCGGCGCGGCGGCGATTGCGATCGACATCGGCCTGAGCCGCGAAGACCTGCGCGGGGAACTCAAGCGGCTGCTCATCGCCAACGCTATGGAAGACGGCGCGCACCTGCGGCTGATGGTGACGCGCGGGCGCAAGCGCTCGATCAACCAGGACCCGCGTCACGCGCTGGGCCGGGCGACGATCGTGATCACCGCCGAGTTCAAGACCCCCGCGACGGCCCCGGCGGGTCTTGCGCTGCACATCGGGACGATCCGCACCAGCCGCCCCGAGGTGTTCGACATGCACCTCAATTCGCACAGCCGGCTCAACTATATCCGCGCCCTGCTCGAAGCGATCGGAGCGGGGGCGGACGAGGCGGTGATGCTCGATCCCGACGGCCACGTTGCTTCGTGCAACGCCACCAACCTGTTCTGGGTGCGCGGCGGCGAGGTGCGCTGCGCGACCGACCGCTTCTGCTTCCCCGGGATCACCCGCGGCAACGTCGTCGACCTGTGCCGGGCAGGAGCCGCGCCGATCACGGTGGGCGACTTCCCATCCGAAGACCTGCTCGCCGCCGACGAGGCCTTCGTCACCGGAACGATGGGCGGGATCACCCCGGTCGCGCGGATCGACGGGCGCGCGCTGGCTGCCGCGCCGGGCTCGGTGACGCGCGTGCTGCAGGCGGGCTACGCGGCGCTCAAGGACGATCATGCGCGCGGGAACCCGATCCTGTGACCGTGCGGATCGCGATGTGGTCGGGGCCGCGCAACCTCTCGACCGCGATGATGCGCGCCTTCGAGAACCGGGCCGACTGCGCGGTCAGCGACGAGCCGTTCTACGCCGCCTATCTGGCCGAAACCGGCCTCGACCACCCGATGCGCGATGAGGTGCTCGCCTCGCAGCCCACCGACTGGCGCGATGTCGCCGCGGCGCTGACCGGCCTGGCCCCGGGCGATGCGCCGCTGTGGTACCAGAAGCACATGACCCACCACATGCTGCCGCAGTTCGGCCGCGAGTGGATTGACGCGTGCCGCAACGCCTTCCTGATCCGCCACCCCGACGCAGTGCTCGCCTCCTACGTGGCCAAACGCGAGGCGGTGACCCTCGCCGACATCGGCGTGGTCCAGCAGTCCGAACTGTTCGACCGGGTCGCGGGCCGCCTCGGTGCGGCCCCGCCGGTGATCGACGCCGCCGACGTGCTGGCCGATCCTGCGCGCACCCTCGGCGCGCTCTGCTCGGCGCTGAGGGTCGGGTTCGACCCTGCGATGCTCGCCTGGCCCGCCGGACGCCGCGACAGCGACGGCGTCTGGGCGCCCGCGTGGTACGCCGCGGTGGAAGGCTCGACCGGCTTCGCCGCGCCTGACGGCGCGAGGGAGGCGCCGGCGCTGCCCGATCGTCTCAAGGGAATCGCGGAGGAGGCCGAGGCGCACTATCGGCGGCTGGCGAGCTACCGAATCCACGGATGAGGTTCGGTTGCAGCAAAATCGGCTGATTTGGGGGCGAAGAGAAATATTCGTTCCCCTCTTGTTCCACTAGAACAAATCCGATACACCGAGTCGCACGTTGACCTTCCGGGTCGGCTGGTTAGGCAAGGGGATAGAGGATGGCTGCGCAACTCAAGCTGATTCAGGAAGGCAAGGAATCCATGGACCGTCAGAAGGCGCTCGAGGCGGCGCTGGCGCAGATCGACCGTGCTTTCGGCAAGGGCTCGGCGATGAAGCTGGGCAGTCGCGAGGCGATGGAGGTCGAGACGATCTCGACCGGCTCGCTCGGGCTCGACATCGCGCTGGGCGTGGGCGGACTGCCGCGCGGCCGGGTGATCGAGATCTACGGCCCGGAGAGCTCGGGCAAGACCACACTCGCGCTTCACGTGATCGCCGAGGCGCAGAAGACCGGCGGGACCGCCGCCTTCGTCGACGCCGAGCACGCGCTCGATCCGGCCTATGCCAAGAAATTGGGGGTCGACATCGACGAGCTGATCGTCTCGCAGCCCGACACCGGCGAGCAGGCGCTCGAGATCGTCGATACCCTGGTGCGCTCGAACGCGGTCGACGTGCTGGTGATCGATTCGGTCGCCGCGCTGGTCCCGCGAGCCGAGATCGAGGGCGAGATGGGCGATAGCCACGTCGGGCTCCAGGCGCGGCTGATGAGCCAGTCGCTGCGCAAGCTCACCGGCTCGATCAGCCGTTCGCGCTGCATGGTGATCTTCATCAACCAGCTGCGCATGAAGATCGGGGTGATGTACGGCAATCCCGAGACCACCACCGGGGGCAACGCGCTCAAGTTCTACGCCTCGGTCCGGCTCGACATCCGCCGCATCGGCCAGATCAAGGACCGCGACGAGATCGTCGGCAACACCACCCGGGTCAAGGTGGTCAAGAACAAGGTCGCGCCGCCGTTCAAGCAGGTCGAATTCGACATCATGTACGGCCAGGGCGTCTCGAAGATCGGCGAGATCCTCGATCTCGGGGTCAAGGCCGGGATGGTCGAGAAGTCGGGTGCGTGGTTCTCCTACGATTCGATCCGGATCGGCCAGGGGCGCGAGAACTCCAAGCAGTACCTCAAGGAAAATCCCGATATTTGCGACCGTCTGGAAGCCGCCATTCGCAGCCACACCGACAAGGTCGCCGAGGAGATGATGACGGGTCCCGACGGGGACGACGACATCTGATTCTCAAGGGCTTCCGGCGCCGCGGGTTCCACCGCGCCGCCGGGGTCGAAGCGTGGGCGTCCGGTCCCCCAATCCTCCCCGGGCGCCCACCGAAACACGAGACCGGCGCGGTGCTCTGCGGACCCGCGCCGGTCTTTGTTTGCCGGTAGCCATGCCGCGCGCTAGCCTCGCCCCAACCACCGGGAGCCCGCCATGTCGCTGATCGTCCACCACCTCAACAACAGCCGCTCGCAGCGCATCCTCTGGCTGCTCGAAGAGCTCGAGCTGCCCTACGAAATCAAGCACTACCAGCGTGACGCGGTGACCAACCTCGCCCCGCCCGAACTCAAGGCGGTCCACCCGCTCGGCAAGTCGCCGCTGCTCGAGGACACCAGCGTGGCCGCCTCCGGCGGCGGGGGCGTGCTGATCGAGGAGTCGGGCGCGATCGTCCAGCACCTGATCGACCGCCACGGCGGCGGCCGCTTCGCCCCCGCGCCCGCCGACGCGCTGCGCCACCTCCAGTGGATGCACTTCGCCGAAGGTTCGGCGATGACCCCGATCCTACTGCAGCTTTACCTCGGCCGGCTCGGCGAGGCCGCCGCCCCGATCCAGCCGCGGGTCCAGGAACAGCTCGCCGCACACTTCGGCTATATGGAAAGCCAGCTTCGCCCCTCGGGCCACTTCGTCGGCGACGACTGGACCGGGGCCGATGTCATGCTCAGCTTCCCCGCCGAAGTTGCCGCGATGCAGGCCGCCGCGGCATATCCGAAGCTCGCCGCCTTCGCCGCCGCGGTCCACGCCCGCCCCGCCTGGCAGCGCGCCCGCGAAAAGGGCGGGGCCTACTTCGCCACCTGAGCGGGTGCGGACCACCGTCGCCCTGATCGGCCTGCCGACCGACTGCAACTCCTCGTTCGAACGCGGCGCGGCGCTCGGTCCCGCGGCGATCCGCGCCGCGCTGTGGTCCGACCGCGGCAATCTCGCCTGCGAGGACGGGCAGGAGGTCGGCCTCGATTTCGCACTCGACGACCGCGGCGATCTGCCGCTCGCCGAAGCGCCGGACGACGACGCAGCGATCCGCGCTGCGGTTTCGGCCGCCGCTGCGTCCGGGACGACCCCTCTGCTGCTCGGCGGCGACCACGCCGTGACTTTCCCGATAGCCCAGGCGCTCCACGCCGCGCACGGCCAACTGAGCATCCTCCATTTCGACGCGCACCCCGATCTTTACGACGATTTCGCCGGCAACCCGCGCAGCCATGCCTCGCCTTTCGCGCGGATCATGGAGGCGGGGCTGGCCAGGCGGCTGGTCCAGGTCGGCATCCGCACCCTCAACCGGCACTGCCGCGAGCAGGCCGCGCGCTTCGGGGTCGAGGTCATCCCGATGGCCGGCTTCGCGCCCGAGATCGTGCCGGTGCTCACTGGACCGCTTTACGTCAGCATCGACCTCGACGGGATCGATCCGAGTGAAGCCCCCGGGGTGGCGCACCCCGAGCCCGGCGGGCTGACCTTGCGCGAACTCCTCGCCGTGCTCCGCCGCCAGACCGCGCCCATCGTCGGGGCCGACGTGGTCGAACTCAATCCGCGCTTCGATGCGCATGAGCGCACCGCGATCCTCGCCGCCAAGCTGGTCCGCGAACTCGCCGCGGCTGTAGCGCGTAACGCCGCTTAGGCTTCCGCCGCCCTGGCCTTGACCACGTCGTCGGCGGGCTTGCCCGAGATTTCGGCCAAATGATCGAAGGCCGCGGTGAAGCTCGCCAGTCCCTGGCTGAGCGAGCGCAGCTCGGCGTCGAGCCCGTGGAGCGCGCTTTCGGGGAGCAGCGCCTCGACCCGCTCCCACCGCGCCCAGTCGGGGTGCGGGTTGAGCCCGAGGATCTGCCCGCGCCGGCTCGACAGCACCGATCCCGCCTTCGATCCGGTCCCCGCCGGGGTATCCACCGCAACCTTGACGATCGGCTCGAGCAGGTACGAAGCGCCCTGCGCCAACGCATCGCCCATCGCCAGCTTGCCCGCGAGGCGGAACGCCAGTTCGGACGAATCGACCGCATGGAACGATCCGTCGGTCAGCGTCACCGCGACGTCGACAACCGGGAAGCCGAGCGGGCCGCGTTGCATCGCGTCCTTGATCCCCGCTTCGACCGCGGGGATGTATTGCTTGGGGATCGCCCCGCCGGTGATCTTGTCGCCGAACTGGAAGCCGTCGCCGCGCCCCAGCGGGCGGGTTTCGATCACGCAGTCGCCGTATTGGCCGTGCCCGCCCGACTGCTTCTTGTGACGCCCGCGCTGGTGCGCGCCCTTGCGGATCGATTCCTTGTAGGCGATCCGCGGCGGGCGGGTATCGACCGCGACCCCGTAGCGCCGCTGCAGCCGTCCGAGCACCACCGCGAGGTGCTCGTCGTTGATCCCGTGGAGCACGGTCTCGTGGGTGGCGTCGTCCTGGGTCCATTCGAGCGCGGGGTCTTCCTCGCACAGCCGGTGGAGCGCGGTCGAAAGCTTGACGTCGTCCGTGCGGTCGCGGGTGGTGATCGCCAGCGCAGCGTTGCGAGCGGGGTATTCGACCAGCAGCTCCTCGCTCTTGCCGCCCCGCTTGCTGAGCAGCATCCCCGGCCGCGCGGCGTCGACCTTCGCCACCGC
>JBOHIC010000196.1:0-9511 GCA_050725835.1 Novosphingobium sp. | reverse complement strand
CTGATCAAGTTCGACTTCCTTGGATTGAAGACGCTCTCGGTGCTGCAGAAGGCGGTTGAGCTGCTCGCCCGGCGCAATATCGAGATCGACCTGCTCGGGCTCCCATGGGACGATCCGCAGGTCTACCAATTGCTTCAGCGCGGCGACACGGTCGGCGTATTCCAGCTCGAATCCGAAGGGATGCGGCGGACGCTGGCGGCAGTGAAGCCAACCAGCTTCGGCGACATCGTCGCGCTGGTCTCGCTCTATCGTCCCGGGCCGATGGAGAACATTGGGCTGTTCGGAAAGCGCAAGAACGGCCAGGAGCCAATCCACTATCCGCACCCCAAGCTCGCGGAGATCCTCGCAGAAACTTACGGCATCTTCGTCTACCAGGAACAGGTGATGCAGGCGGCGCAGGTCCTCGCCGGCTTTTCGCTCGGGGCTGCGGACGTTCTGCGCCGCGCGATGGGCAAGAAGGACGCCGCCGAAATGGCCCGGCAGCGGCAGCGCTTCGTCGATGGCTGCAAGGAGCTGTCGGATATCGAGCCGGCCAAGGCCAACGAGCTGTTCGACCTGATCGCCAAGTTCGCCGATTACGGCTTCAACAAGAGCCACGCCGCGGCCTATGCGCTGCTCGCCTATCAGACCGGGTGGCTCAAGACGCATTACCCGCACGAATTCTACGCCGCATCGATGTGCTACGACCTCCACCAGTCGGAAAAGCTCGCGGTCTATGTCGACGACCTGCGCCGCGCCGGGGTTGCGCTCGCTCCGCCCGATATCAACGCTTCGGAAGCCGAGTTCGCGGTCGAAAGCACCGACGAGGGCTACGCGGTGCGCTATGCGCTCGCCGGCATCCGCAACGTCGGCGAGAAGGCGATGGAGGCGATCGTCGCCGAGCGCGAGGCGAACGGGGCTTTCGCCAGTCTCGAAGACCTGTTCCGCCGCGCGCCCCAGGGCAGCATTAACCGCCGCCAGCTCGAAGGGCTGGCCGGGGCCGGGGCGTTCGACGGGCTCGAGCGCAACCGCGCCAGGGTGCTCGCCAACGCCGACATTCTCCTCGCCGTCGCCGATGAGGCCGAGCGCGGCCGCACCAGCGGGCAGAGCGCGTTGTTCGGCGGCGCGGATCACGCCGCGCCGGCGCTGCGCCTGGCCGAGGCCGAGCCGTGGGACAAGCCCGAGGCGATGGCCAAGGAACGCGAGAACTTCGGGTTCTACTTCGCCGGGCACCCGGTCGAGCAATACCGCGCGGTCGCTTCGGCCAACGGCGCGCGCACCCACGCCAGCCTGATGACCGGCGGGGTCGGCACCAGCGGCGGCCGTCACGGCGCGGTGATGGCGGCGCTGGTCGAAGGGGTGCAACGCCGCCGGACCCGGCGCGGCAAGGACTTCGCGATGGCCGACTTTTCGGACGCCAGCGGGCAGTTCTCGGCCTCTTGCTTCGAGGAAGGACTGGTCGAGCCGCTGCTGCGCTGGGCCAAGGAGGGAACCTGCGTCCTGCTCCAGGTCGAACTCGATTCGCCCAGCCCCGACGAGCCGCCCCGGATCACCGTGCGCGGGGCGCGCCCGCTGAGCGAAGTGACCGGCGGCGCGCGGATGGTACTCTCGCTCGACGTGCTGCAGGCCGAGGCGCTGGGCGACCTCGCGCTGCTGCTCCCCACCGAGGCAGAAGCCACCGGCGAAGTGCGCGCGCGGCTGCGCACCGGCGGGGCGGAGGAGCCATTGATCCGGCTGGGCCGCAGCTTCCGGCTCGATGGCGACCTCGCCGAGCGCTTGGCAAGCGTCCCCGGACTTGCCAATGTGTCGCTGACGGCGCGGCGTAGCTCGGGGCATCTCCGGCTCGTCGCCTGAAGCGGGCCGACTGGGCTCCGCGGGAGAGGGCACGATGCTGGGAGCCATGCAGGACTGGGACCTCCGGGTTACCCATCTGATCGATCACGCCGCGCGCGAACACGCGACCCGCGAAATCGTCACCCATTGGGCCGACGGCAGCGAGACCCGGACGAACTGGGCCGGGATCCGCCACGACGCGCTGCGGATGACCCAGGCGCTGCGCAAGCTCGGCGTCGGCAAGGGCGACCGGATCGCCACGCTGGCGATGAACCACAGTCGCCACCTGGTCAGCTGGTACGGCGCGGTCGGGGTGGGCGGGGTGCTCCACACGGTCAACCCGCGGCTGTTCGACGACCAGCTCGAATATATCGCCAACCACGCCGAGGACCGCGTGCTGCTCTACGATGCGGCCTTTGCTCCGCTGGTCGAGCGGATGAAGCCGCGCTGGACCACGATCAAGCACACCATCTGCTACGACAACGGAGAGTTCGAAGCCTGGATCGGCGGCGAAGACGGCAATGCCGAATGGGCCAGCGGCGACGAGCGCGATCCGTGCATGCTGTGCTACACCAGCGGGACCACGGGCAATCCCAAGGGCGTGCTCTACGAGCATCGCTCGACCATGCTCCACGCGATCACCAGCCTGCAGCCCGCCATTTTCGATTTCGACACCCGCAGCGTGATGCTGCCGGTGGTGCCGATGTTCCATGCCGCCAGCTGGGGCCTACCGTGGGGCGGGGCGGCGGCGGGGATCAAGTTCGTGTTCTCCGCGGTCAACGATCCGGCGGTGCTGTGCCGGCTGATGAACGAGCACCAGGTGACCCATTCCGCCGGGGTGCCGACGGTGTGGCTGTCGATGTTCCAGCACATGGATGCGACCGGCGAAACGCTGCCCGCGCTCAAGCACGCGATCATCGGCGGCTCGGCCGCGCCGCGCTTCATGCTCGAGCGGCTGATGGGCGCCGGGGTCAACGTCGCCCACGCCTGGGGGATGACCGAAACCTCGCCGATCGGCACCACCGGGGCGATGACCTGGAACTGGGCCGATTTGAGTCCGGCCGCACGGCTCGACGTCAAGCAGATGCAGGGCCGAGTCCCGTTCGGGGTCGAGCTGCGCTGCGTCGATCTCGACGATCCGACAAGGATCCTGCCGCGTGACGGCAAGACCAGCGGGACGCTGCAGGTGCGCGGGCCGTGGGTGATCAGGCGCTACTTCAAGGCCGAGGCCGACGCGGTCGATGCCGACCAGTGGTTCGATACGGGTGACGTCGCGGTGATCCACCCCGACGGCACGCTCCAGCTGACCGACCGGACCAAGGACGTGATCAAATCGGGCGGCGAATGGATCAGCTCGGTCGAACTCGAAAACGCCGCGGTCGCGCACCCAGCGGTGGCCGAGGCCGCGGCGATCGGGATTTACCATCCCAAGTGGGACGAACGCCCGATCCTGGTGGTGGTGAAGAAGCCCGGCATGGAGGCAACTGCGGCTGAAATCCGCGACTTCCTGGCCGACAAGATCGCCAAGTGGTGGATGCCCGACGCGGTCGAATTCGTCGACGACATTCCCCACACCGGCACCGGCAAGATCAGCAAGAAGGACCTGCGCGAGCGGTTCAAGGACTACACGCTCGAGGGCGCGGCGTGAGCGGGCATGTCGATCCCAGCGCGGAAGGCTGGGCGCTGTTCAAGTCGCTCCCGCGCGACACCCCGATCCAGATGCTAAACCTGATTCGTTTCAAGCCGCTCGCCGACTATCCCGCGGGCCACCCCAACCACGGCCAGGGCCTGACCGGGCGCGAGGCTTACACGATCTACAAGGCGGGCATCGCGCCGATAATCGCTGCTGCGGGCGGCGGGATGGTCTGGCAGGGCCGCATCGAAGGCACAGTCACCGGCCCGGCGGACGAATGGGACGACGCCTTCGTGATGGGCTACCCCAACTCGGCGGCGTTCATGGCGATGGTCAAGGACCCGCACTACATCGCCGAGGTCGTGCCGCATAGGACAGCCGCGGTGGCAAATAGCCGGCTGATCCGGTTCGGGGTCTAAAGCAGGCTAACCTGCCCATTCGGCGCAGGCTTTATGAACCGCGAGCAATCGAGCTTCATCCGCGCCTGGTTCATTCCCAGCCGGTGCGTCGCGATGCGGAAGCGGGTGCGAAACAGATCTGCCCACACGCCCTGCGGCTTCATCCGGGTGAAGAACGAAGGATCGTTGTCGCGGCCCTCGCGGACCGACTGGACGATGTGCATGACCTTGTCGGCGCGATCGGGGAAGTGGACGCTCAGCCATTCGCGGAACAGCGGGGCGACCTCGTAGGGCAGGCGCAGCATGATCCAGCTGGCCGAAGTCACCCCCCGTTCGGCCGCGGCTTGAAGGATTCCTTCGATGAATTCGTCGGTGATCGAAGGGATCACCGGGGCGACCGATACATGGCTCGGAACCCCCGCGGCGACCAATAGGCGCAGCGCCTCCATCCGCTTGGCAGGAGACGAGGCTCGCGGCTCAAGGATGCCCGACAGCCTGGGATCGAGGCTGGTCACCGAAATCCCCACCGCGACCAGGTTCAGCTTAGCCAGTTCGGCCAACAGATCGAGATCGCGGGTCACCCGCGCGCTCTTGGTGGTGACTGTGACCGGGTGGCGGGTTTCGAGCGCGACTTCGAGGATCGAGCGGGTGATCCGGTAACGCCCCTCGATCGGCTGGTAGGGATCGGTGTTGGTCCCCATCGCAATCGGCGCGGGTTTGTAGCCGCGCTTGGCCAGCGTCGCGCGCAGCAGTTCCGCCGCGTTGGGCTTGGCGAACAGCTTGGTCTCGAAGTCGAGCCCCGGCGAGAGATCGTGATAGGCGTGGGTGGGCCGCGCGTAACAATAGACGCAGCCGTGCTCGCAGCCGCGATAGGCGTTGATCGAGCGATCGAACGGGATGTCGGGCGACTGGTTGAAGGTGACGATGGTCCGCGCGTTTTCTTCGGTCACTGTGGTTCTGAGCTTCGGTCCGGGTCCGTCGATCTCGTCGCGCGCGTCGAGCCAGTCTCCGTCCGCCTCGCGCGCTTTCAGCCCGAACCGTTGCGGCACCGCCGCCGACTGGGCGCCGCGACCGTGGACGGGAGTCTGCTCCATCCTACGAGTGGAACATAAATAGAACGAAAATGCAAGTCGCAGCTAATTTTCACGCAGCCGCGGCATGAGTTCGACGAAGTTGCAGGGGCGGTTGCGGCTGTCGAGCTGTTCGGCGAGGATGCCGTCCCAGCCGTCTTTGACCGCGCCGTTCGAGCCGGGGAGCGCGAAAACGTAAGTTCCGCGCGCGACGATCGCGCAGGCGCGGCTTTGAATCGTGCTGGTGCCGATGGTGTTGAAGCTGATCCAGCGGAACAGCTCGCCGAAGCCGGGAATTTCGCGCGCGCCTTCGATCTGGGCAAGAGCTTCGGGGGTTACGTCGCGGCCGGTCAGCCCGGTCCCGCCGGTGATCACCACGGCGTCGATGTTCGCGTCGTCGATCCACGCCTCGAGCCGCCCGGCGATCCGCGCGATGTCGTCCGTCTCGATTGCCCGGTCCGCCAACGCGTGGCCCGCGCCTGTGACCCGCTCGGCGAGGATGTCGCCCGAGGTGTCGTCGGCCACGGTGCGGGTGTCGGAAACGGTCAGCACGGCGATGGCGATGGGCTTAAACGCCCGCGCCGGATCAACGGCCACGAAGGATCGCTCCGTTGGCGCTCATCCGCACCGCGGGGGCGCCGGCGAGCCCGGGGAAGGTCGGCCACATCCCCTGCGCGAGCGCGATCCGGCTCTCCGAAGGGCCGCCGGCCTGGCGCTCGTACATCCAGTAATTGCGAGTGACGATGTTCACGTAGCCGCGGGTTTCCCAGTAGGGCAGGCTTTCGATCCACAGCAGCGGATCGCCCTTGTCGCGGACTTCGTATTGCCAGCGCTTGAGCGGCTCGAGTCCGGCGTTGTAGGCCGCCATCACCTTGGGCAGCAGGCCCTGGGTGGCGGGCGAATCGCGCAGCAGCTGGAGGTGCTGCTGGCCGAAGGCGAGGTTGATCGCAGGCTTGGCCAGGTCGCTCGGGCTGCCCGAAACCCCGATCTTGGGCGAATTATCCTTGGCCGCGGCGGGCATGATCTGCATCAGCCCGCGCGCGCCGGCCGGACTCACCGCACTCGCCCGGAACACCGATTCCTGCAGCGTGTGGGCATAGACCAGCGCCGGATCGACCTTCCACCCGTTGGCCGGGGTCCAGCGCGGCGTGGGGAAGCGGCTGGCCGGCTCGGGCCGCGCGCCATAAGGCGCGTTGTAGGCGAGCCACAGCTGGGTCGAGGGCAGGCCGATGTCGCGCGCGAGCCGCGAGAGCGACTGGTATTGTCCCGCCGGTCCGATCTTCGCCTGGTAGCGCAGCACTTCGTCGGCGAGCCCATCGCGGCCGATTTCCGAGAGCGCGGCGGCGGTGCGGACATTGCCGACTTCGCGCAGCGCCTGCCAGTCGTTCGGGGTGAAATCGGGGGCGGCGTGGCTTTCGGGAAGCTTGGCGCCGAGCTGCTCGGCGGCGAGCATGCCGTAGAACGTCTCGTCGCGCGCCGCGGCGAGCCGCAGCGGGGCGGCGGCCTTTTCCGGCTGGCGGCAGCGAACCAGCGCCCGGCTGTGCCAGTAATGCGCCGCGGCGGTAAGCTCGGCGTTTTCGGAGAGTTGCGCAGTCTTGACGAAAGCCTCGGCCGCACCCTGGCAATCGTCGAGCCGCCAGGCGGCGAGTCCGGCGGTCCACCAGCCCTCGGCGACCCACGGCCCGGCGCCGTCGTTGGCGGTCTGGGCGAGGGCATAGGCCGAGGCGTCGTCGTTCTCGATATAGTAGCTCCACGCCACCTTGGCGCGCCACTCGGCCCGCGCCTGGAGGCTGAGCTGGGTGTCGATCCCGTCGAGCAGCGCCTTGGCGGTTGCCGGATCGTCGTTTTTGATCTTGTCCTGGATCGAGCCGGCGACAACGTTCGGCATCGTCCCGTCATTGACTTCGCGCGGGCGCACCCGGCGCTGCGCGGGTGGCAGCGAGGCGAACCGCTGGGCCGTGGGTAGCGCGGGCAGCGCGCTCACCCCGCGCTTGGCGGCGAGCGCCTGGATCTGCTCGGCCTGGGGCAGGCTGGCGTCACGGCCGAGCCATTGCCCGAGCGCATCGCCCTCGATCTTCGGCGAGTTCGGGGCGAGGAAGTATTCGGCGCGGGCGACCTGGTGGAGCGGACCGTCGGGCTTCTGCGCCAGCAGCGCCTGGACCTTGGTCCAGTCCGAGGCGTCGATCGCGGCGAAGAGATCGCGGTAATAGCCGCGCTCGTCCTGCGTCAGCACGCTGGGCACGGCGCTGCGATCGGCGCGGTTGCGGAAATACTCGGCCGCGGCGCTGTTGGCGTGCGCGGCGCCCGCGGCGAGGCAGGCCGCGCTCGCGGTGGTCAGCGCCAGCAGGCGTGCTGCCTTCGAAACCTTCACCCTGCGTCAGTCCCCGTCCACTCGAGCCAGCGCTGCCAGAACGACGCCTTGCGGCGCGGGTTTGCCCCCAGAACCCCCAGTTCCATCGCCGGCAGCAGCGGCATGGTCCGGCCCTCATGGTTAAATCCGGGTGAATTTCCTCCGCTATTCGCCGGATCGTGGCCCAGCAGCGGCAGGATGTTGGCGCCGAACACGATCAGCCGTTGCGGTGCGGCCAGCGCGATGTGGTGTGTGAGCACTTCGCCGAGCCCATCGCGGGCGAGCGCGGTCCAGTCGGGATGCGGCGCGTGGCGGGGCAAGGCGCTGGCGACATAGGCCGCCTCGGGCGCGATCCCCATTGCCCGCAGCATCGCGTCGAGCAGCTTGCCTTGCGGGCCTGAGAGCAGCCGCTCGCGGTCCTCCGCCTCGGGATGCGCGACGAGCACCATGAGCGCGGCATCGGCGGGCCCGCGCGGCGGGACACGGTCCTCGGTGCGGCCGGCATCGAGGCTCGGCTCGGCCAGCCACCATGCGGCGAATGCCGCCAGAGCGCGCGGAAAACCAGCCGCATCGCCGCCGATCCGCACCGGCGGCGGAGCTGGCGGGGCGACCACGGCCGCACGCTGCGGCGTGTTCGGGGCGGCCTCGGTCTCGCTCAGCCACGCCTGCGGGGTATCGGAAAAGTCCGCGTCGACCCCGGCCTCGCGCCACCAGTCGAGCGCCCCGGCGATGCTTGTCGCGAGCGAAGATTGTCCGGCCGATTGCACCGCCCGGTCTTGACCCGGCGCGGCGCTGCAATCAAGGCTCAACCGTGTCAGAACAGCGCGAGGGAGCCCGGCGGCCATGAGCGAACGCGAATCGATGCCTTATGACGTCGTGATCGTCGGCGGCGGTCCGGCGGGCCTCGCGGCGGCGATTCGGCTCAAGCAGGTCAACGCCGAGCTTTCGGTCTGCATTCTCGAAAAAGGCTCGGAAATCGGCGCGCACATCCTCTCGGGCGCGGTGGTCGATCCCAAGGCGCTCGACGAACTGCTGCCCGACTGGCGCGACGACGGCTGCCCGATGGCCGAGGTCGAGGTCACCGACAACTGGCACTGGGTGCTGACCCGGACCGGCAAATGGCCGATCCCGCACTGGCCGATGCCGCCGTTCATGTCGAACGAGGGCAACTACACCGGCAGCCTCGGCAGCCTGTGCCGCTGGCTCGGCGGCAAGGCCGAAGAACTGGGGGTCGAAATCTTCCCCGGCTTCCCGGCAAGCGAAGTGCTCTACGACGACAACGGCGCGGTGCGCGGGGTAGCGACGCAGGACATGGGGGTCGCCCGCGACGGCTCGGCCAAGGGCGATTTTCAGGCCGGGATGGAGCTCCTCGCGCAGTACACCCTGTTCGCCGAGGGCGCGCGCGGGCACCTGACCAAACAATTGAAGTCGAAATACAACCTCGAGGCCGAGTGCCAGCCGCAGGTTTACGGGATCGGACTCAAGGAACTGTGGGACATCGATCCCGACAAGCATTTCCCCGGGCGGGTGCTGCACACCCAGGGCTGGCCGCTCAGCGAGAGTGACAGCTGGGGCGGCGGGTTCCTTTATCACCAAGCCAACAACCAGGTCGCGCTCGGCTTCGTCGTCGCGCTCGATTACAAGAACCCCTACGTCTATCCGTTCGAGGAATTCCAGCGCTGGAAGCAGCATCCGGCGATCCGCGCGGTGCTCGAAGGCGGGAGGCGGGTGTCATACGGCGCGCGCGCGATCAACGAGGGCGGGTGGCAATCGGTGCCCAAGTTGGCTTTCCCCGGCGGGGCGCTGATCGGGTGCTCGGCGGGATTCCTCAACGTTCCGCGGATCAAGGGCAGCCACACGGCGATGAAAAGCGGGATGCTCGCCGCCGAGGCGATCGCCGCGGCGCTCGGCGCGGGCCGGACCCACGATGCGCTCGACGAATACGATGCGGCGGTGCGCGCGAGCTGGATCGCGAAGGAACTCAAGCTGGTCCAGAACGCCGAGCCGCTGGTGGCCAAGTGGGGCGGCGATGTCGGCACGGTGCTCGCAGGGGCGGACATGTGGCTGCGCACGCTGTTCGGGTTCGGGGTGTGGAAGCCGATGGCGCACCACCCCGACGCCGTCGCCACCCAGCGCGCCGACCTGTTCCAGCCGATCAAATATCCCAAGCCCGACGGGGTGGTCAGCTTCGATCGCCTATCCAGCGTCGCGCTGAGCTTCACCAACCACGAGGAAGACCAGCCGGTCC
>JBOHIC010000195.1:0-6427 GCA_050725835.1 Novosphingobium sp. | reverse complement strand
CGACGATGCCGAGATCAAGTACTCGACCGTGCAGAACTGGTACCCGGGCAACGCCGAGGGGCTCGGCGGGATCTACAACTTCGTCACCAAGCGCGCGCTATGCCAGGGGAAACGCTCGAAAGTTTCGTGGACTCAGGTCGAGACCGGCAGCGCGGTGACGTGGAAATATCCGAGCTGCATTTTGAACGGCGAAGGCTCGGTCGGCGAGTTCTATTCGGTCGCGGTGACCAACAATTTCCAGCAGGCCGATACCGGGACCAAGATGATCCACAACGGCAAGGGCACCCGCTCGACGATCATCAGCAAGGGAATCTCGGCGGGCAAAAGCAACAACACCTACCGCGGCCTTGTCCGCGTCGGGCCGAATGCCGAGAACGTCCGCAACTTCACCCAGTGCGATTCGCTGCTGCTCGGCAAGGACTGCGGCGCGCACACCGTGCCCTATATCGAGGTCCGCAACCCCACCGCGCAGATCGAGCACGAGGCGACCACCAGCAAGATCTCCGACGACCAGCTGTTCTACGCGATGCAGCGCGGGCTCGGGCAAGAGGAAGCGGTGGCGCTGATCGTCAATGGGTTCGCCAAGGAAGTGCTCCAGCAGCTGCCGATGGAATTCGCGGTCGAGGCGCAGAAGCTGCTGGGGATCAGCCTTGAGGGGAGTGTGGGGTGAGAGACGAGAGGCTGCGTCCGCCGGAGGAACCCCACCCCAACCCCTCCCCTGAAGGGGAGGAGCTCAGTACGCGTGGCGCCAAGTGGACCCTTCAGGATCAAAACAAGCAGCTGCACTCCCCTCCCCTTCAGGGGAGGGGCCGGGGGTGGGGTCTCTCGGCCAACCGCAACTCGGAGATCGCCGGCCACGCCCGCAGTATGCGCAACCAGCCCACCGCACCCGAGGCGCGGCTATGGGGTATTTTGCGCAACCGTCAGCTCGGCGGTTTCAAGTTCCGCCGGCAGGCCCAGATTGGCACGGCGATTGCCGATTTCTTTTGCCCACAAAAGGGCCTGATCGTCGAAGTCGATGGCGAAACCCACGCCGACCCCGCCGCCGACGCCCGCCGCACCGCGCGGTTGGAGGCGCTGGGCCTGCGGGTTGCGCGCGTCACCAACTTTGAAGTGATGCGCAATATCGAGGGTGTGGGCCGCCATCTGCTGGGTATTCTCGAAGCCATGCCAGACCGGCGAGCACCCCACCCCAACCCCTCCCCTGAAGGGGAGGGGCTTGAAGAGGTCGAAGCGCAGAAGCTGCTGGGGATTAGTCTCGAGGGGAGCGTGGGGTGATGTTCGAAAAGACTCGCTCAGACATCGTCGATCGGCTCGGGAAGCTTCTCGACAGATATGAACTCATCGCAGCGCGTGCTCGCGATTGGCGCGAAAAGTCGCAGTTCGGCGCACGGCTGGGATTGCCGGCGCTAGAATCGACACCTGTTTTCTGTGAGATTGAAGGCAAGGCAAACGAGCAGGCAGGACTTTGCGGAGAGTCCATCACTCTGCTCCTTCGAGATCGAGCGCTACCGCTGCTTTTCAAGAATCGCGTTGGAAAGGCGGAGAACTTCGCCGCGCAGTGCGAAGCGATTCTGGACGACCTCGACGCTGGCGAACAAGGTGGCAAAGCCGCTTTCCGTTCACGTTTTGGCTCCATGGATTCCTGATGCTCCAAATCGATAGCCTCCACGCCACGGTTGCCGGCAAGCCGATTCTCAAGGGGCTTTCGCTCAGCGTGAACGCGGGCGAGGTGCATGCGATCATGGGGCCGAACGGGGCGGGGAAATCGACGCTGGCCTATGTGTTGGGCGGGCGGCCGGGGTATGAGGTGACGGAGGGCAGCGTGACCTTCACCCCCCACCCCGCCCATGCTGAGCTTGTCGAAGCACCGTCCTTTTCTTCCGACCTTCCACTGGGCCCCAAAGAACAGGACAGCCCTTCGACAGGCTCAGGGTGGACGGGTTTGGGGGATGGTGCGGGTGCGGGGGGCGTGGACTTATTGTCCCTCGAACCCCACGAACGCGCCGCCTTGGGCCTGTTCCTGGGCTTCCAGTACCCGGTCGAAATTCCCGGCGTCTCCTTCGTCCAGTTCCTCCGCGAAAGCCTCAACGCGCAGCGCAAGGCGCGCGGCGAGGCGCCGCTCTCGGGCGGGGAGTTCCTCAAGCTGGCGCGCGAGCAAGCGGGGCTGCTCAAGATGGACATGGACATGCTCAAGCGCCCGGTGAACCTGGGCTTTTCGGGCGGCGAGAAGAAGCGCGCCGAGATGGTCCAGATGGGCATCCTCGCGCCCCGACTGGCGGTGCTCGACGAGACCGACAGCGGGCTCGACATCGACGCGCTGCGGGTGGTCGGCGAGGGGATCAACACCGCCATGCGCGGCCCCGGCAAGGCGGTGCTGCTGATCACCCACTACCAGCGGCTGCTCGACACGGTGGTGCCCGATTTCGTCCACATCCTCTCCGCCGGCCGGATCGTCCGCAGCGGCGGGCCCGAGCTTGCCAGACAGCTCGAGGCCGAAGGCTATGAGGCGGTGGCGGCATGATGGTTCGAGACGGGCCTTCGACAAGCTCAGTCCCTCCTCACCATGAGCGGACTGAGACAGTTTCCGTTCGTCCTGAGGAGCGGCTGAGGAGCCGCGAAGCGGCGCCACGAAGACGCGTCTCGAAGGACCTCCCCACCCGTCGCGAAGAAGCCTTCCGTTATGCGGACCTCGAGGCGCTCGCGCCGTTGTGGCCGGTGGGGGTGGAGGCGATTTCGCTCGGCGCGGGCGAGGAGCGGGCGCTGAGCATCGTCGAGATGGGCGATCGGCCCAAGGCGCGCGAGCTGGCGGTGACGCTGGCGGCGGGGGCCAAGCTCGACCTGCGCATTCTCAACGCGGCGAGCGCCTATTCGCGCATCGCGGTGCGCGCCGAGCTCGGCGAAGGCGCGGAGTTCCACCTGGGCGGCGCGCAGCTGGCGAGCGGCGAACACACGCTCGAGATCGTCACCGAAGTCGTCCACGCCGCGCCCGATGCGGTGAGCCGCCAGACGGTGCGCTCGGTCGCGGGCGGGCACGCCACCGTCAACTACCTCGGCAAGGTGCTGGTCGCGCGCGGGGCGGACGGGACCGACGGGGCGCAATCGGTGCGCGCGATGCTGCTCGACCGCACCGCCACCGCCAACGCCAAGCCCGAACTCGAAATCTACGCCGACGACGTCAAGTGCGCGCACGGCTGCGCGGTGGGCGAGCTCGATGCTGGCGCGCTGTTCTACATGGCGAGCCGCGGGCTGCCGCCCGAGCTGGCCAAGCGGCTGATGCTGCAAGCGTTCGTGGCCGAGGCCTTCGTCGGCGCGGCGGACGAGGAAGCGCTGGTGGCGCAGGCGATTGCCGCGCTGGAGGCAATGCTGTGACGGACGCTTCCGAAATCCTCCCCGGCACGGGGAGGGGGACCGCCCGCAGGGTGGTGGAGGGGGCTCTCCGCCAGCGCGGCGTTGCGGGGATAGCCCCCACCACCAGCTTCGCTGGTCCCCCTCCCCGTGCCGGGGAGGTTCCCAAGGCCGATTTCCCCGGCCTCGCTGGCGGCTGGCACTACCTCGATTCCGCCGCCACCGCGCAGAAGCCGCAGGTAGTGATCGACGCGGTCGCGCGTGCGCTGGGCGAGGATTACGCCACGGTCCACCGCGGGGTCTATGCCCGTTCGGCGGAGATGACGCTGGCCTACGAAGCGGCGCGGGCGCGGATCGCGGGGTTCATCGGCGGGGCTGCGGACGAGGTGGTATTCGTGCGCGGCGCGACCGAGGCGATCAACCTCGTCGCGCAGTGCTATCCGCGAAAGAGCCGGGTGCTGCTTTCGGTGCTCGAGCATCATTCGAACATCGTGCCGTGGCAGCTTGCCGGGTGGGAGGTCGACGTCTGCCCGCTCACCAGCGACGGGCGGATCGACCTCGACGCCGCTGAGGCGATGCTCACCCCGGCGCACACGATGGTCGCCTTCGCCCACGTCTCGAACGTGCTCGGCTCGGTGCTCGATTGCCGCCGCGCCGCCGATCTGGCGCACGGCGTCGGGGCCAGGCTGCTGCTCGACGGATGCCAGGCGGTGCCGCGGCTGCCGGTCGACGTCGCTGCTCTGGGCTGCGATTTCTACGTGTTCTCGGGGCACAAGCTCTACGGGCCCACCGGGATCGGCGCGCTGTGGGGGCGGGGCGAGCTGCTCGCCGCAATGCCCCCCTATCAGGGCGGCGGCTCGATGATCGAGCGGGTGACCTTTGCGGAGACCACTTACGCCCCGCCGCCCCAGCGGTTCGAGGCGGGCACCCCGGCGATCGCCGAGGCGCTCGGGCTGGCGGCGGCCTGCGACTATGTTGCCGGGATCGGGCTCGAGCATATCCACGCCCACGAAACCGCGCTGGTCACCGAACTGCGCGACACGCTGCGGCGGATGAACGACGTGACCCTGTTCGGCCCCGACGACAGCGCCGGGATCGTCAGTTTCGCGCTGGAGGGGGTGCATCCGCACGACCTCGCCACCATATTGGACGAGGAAGGCGTGGCGATCCGCGCCGGGCACCACTGCGCCCAGCCGCTGATGGACGCGCTCGGAGTGCCGGCGACCGCGCGGGCGAGCTTCGGGCTCTATTCGGACGAAAGCGATCTGGCGGCGCTGCTGCGCGGGATCGAGCGGACACGGAGGATTTTCGGGTGAACATCCGCATCGAAGAAGTCGATGGGGTCGAACCGCCCCGGCGGGCGCGGGTCGACGATGCCGAAGCTCCCGCGGAGAAGCTGACGCGCAAGCGCGACTACCTCGAAGGCTTCCTCAAGGAACAGCCGTCGGACTTGCCCCCGACCGAGCCGGGCGGGGCGCTCTACGAGGACGTGATCGCCGCGCTCAAGGACATCTACGATCCCGAAATCCCGGTCAACATCTACGATCTCGGGCTGATCTACGGGGTCGAGGTCGGCGCAGACGGCGACGTTACGGTGAGCATGACGCTGACCACCCCGCACTGCCCGGTCGCCGAATCGATGCCCGGCGAGGTCGAGCTGCGGGTCGGCTCGGTCCCCGGGGTGCGCGACGCCGAGGTCAACCTGGTGTGGGACCCGCCGTGGGATCCCGCCAAGATGAGCGACGAAGCCCGGCTCGAACTGGGGATGCTGTGATCCTTCCTTCGAGATACTCGGACTTTGTCCTCGTTCCTCAGGACGATCGGAAATAGTTTATGACGAATACCAACACCGTTCGCCCTGAGGAGGCCGCGAAGCCGCAGGCTGAGCGGCCGTTTCGAAGGGCCGCGGTCGTCCTCACCCCCGCCGCCGAAGCGCGGGTCGCCGAACTAATGGCGCGCGCGCCCGAAGGCTCGATCGGGGTCAAGCTCAGCACGCCGCGCCGCGGCTGCTCGGGCCTCGCCTATTCGGTCGACTACGTGACCGAAGCCGTCGCCTTCGACGAGCGGATCGAAACTCCGGGCGGCGTCTTCTTCATCGACGGCGGCTCAGTGCTTTACCTGGTGGGGAGCACGATGGACTGGGTCGAGGACGACTTCACCGCCGGCTTCGTGTTCGAAAACCCCAACGCCAAAGGCGCCTGCGGCTGCGGGGAAAGCTTTACGGTTTAGCGGGACGCGACCATCAAACACACCCTTCGCCCCTGCCTGCGCAAGGGCGACGGAAATTGGGTTAGGCGGCGTTTGATCGCGGCACGAACTGCCCGCCGGTTTCTTCGTCGATGAAGGCGATCAGCGCTTTCTCGAGCTCGTCCAATTCCTCGTCGGCTTCGAGCTGCTCGTGCAGCCAGTCGGCCTCGCTCGCTTCGAGCACCGCCGCCTGCGCCGCATCGGCATCCCAGTCGGGCGCGTCCGGGGCGTCGCTCAGCAGGCTGCCGAAACCGGAAATGTCGGGCTTCGAGGTCAGCATTCGGCCGAGAAAGCCGCCGATCCCCTGGCCTTCGCTCGCCATGAAGGTTTCGAGCTGGCCAGCGCGCTCGCGGCTCAGCGGTTCGTGTCCGCCGAACCCGAGCAGGAAGTTGGCGACGCCCTGGACGAACAGCGTTTGCCATTCGGGGGCGTTGGGTTCGTAAAGCGTGGCGTCCTTGATCCGGAACAGCAGCTCGGCCTCGGCCTTGCTCACGCTCGCCGGACGGTCGCCGCCCGGGGCGAAGATGAGGCGGCGGAGGAGATCGGCTTCGGCGGCGCTTACTCCGTGGCCCGTGAGCGCGCCGTCGCAGGTCGGGCCTTCGCCGTGGAGCACCGCCAGCTCGATCTGCTGGAGGGCATAGGCCTTGAGGTTGGCCGGGGTGCTCAGCGCCTTCTCGAACACGCGGACGAGCAGCTCGAGCTCGGCGACGGTGTCCACCTTGCCATCGTTGTCGACCCGCCCGAGCAGCTCGTCGGCCATCTCCTGGTCGACGTAGCCGTGCGGTTCGACCGTGTTGACGATGAACTCGCTCAGCGCCTCGACGAAGAACGC
>JBOHIC010000194.1:0-8666 GCA_050725835.1 Novosphingobium sp. | reverse complement strand
GGTGGACGATCGGGCCCTCGTCGAGCGCGGCGGTGACATAGTGCGCGGTCGCGCCGATCATCTTGACCCCGCGGGCGTGGGCCTGGTGATAGGGCTTCGCGCCCTTGAACCCGGGCAGGAACGAGTGGTGGATGTTGATGCAGCGCCCGGCCAGCTCGGCGGCGAGATAGTTCGAGAGCACTTGCATATAGCGCGCCAGCACCACCAGCTCGGCCCCGGTTTCGGCAATCAGCGCGCGCAGGCGGGCCTCCTGATCCGGCTTGGTCGCCGCGGTCACGGGTAGGTGATGATAGGGGATGCCGCGCAGGTTGACGTGGACCAGCGCTTCGGCCGGGTGGTTGCCGGCTACCCCGACGACATCCATCGCCAGCTCGCCAGTGCGCTGGCGGTAGAGCAGGTCGGCGAGGCAGTGGTCGAACTTGCTGACCAGGATCAGCACTTTGCGCGAGGTATCGCGCGGGCGGAGCGACCAGCGCATCGCGAAGGATTCGGCCAGCGGCGCGAAGCCCGCGGCCAGCGCCGCCGGATCGGCCGCGCCCGGATCGAAAGCGACGCGCATGAAGAACGCGCCGTCTTCTTCGTCGTTGAACTGCTGCGCTTCGAGGATATTGCCGCCGGCTGCGAACAGGAAACCGGTCACCGCTGCGGTGATCCCGGGCTTGTCGGGGCAGGACAGGGTCAGGACTTGCGCCGCGCTCATCGCGCGCGCCTTGCCGCGCCTAGCTCGCCATGTCGAGGTCGGAAAAGTCCACCGGAGCGGCCACACGGAGCACCTGCGCGCGGATCGCCTGCGCTGCGGCGAGCGGCAGCGCGCGAAACTCGAGCGAACCACCGGCGATCCCGAAGTGCACGTCGGCGAGGCCGCGGCGGCGCAGCAGCGGCCCCTGGCGGATGCTGACCGACTGGACGTTGACCTGCCGGGCGATGCCCAGCTGCTGGTTCCACCAGCCGTGGCGGGCATAGAGCTGGGCCGCGTCCGCCGCTGCGCAATGGTGCCGCCACGACCAGCGCAGCACCAGCGCGAAGCCGGCGAGCACGATCAGGCTCCACCACGCGGTCACGCCGGTGGCCAGCGCGATTCCCGTCACCGCCATGCCGGCGAGCGCTGCGGCGATCAACCACAGGTCGATCCACGGCCCCGGCCGGGCGCGTTCGAACGCCAGCTCGGCGGCGGGCGGCGCGATCCGCGCCTCCGCCGCGATCGGCCAGATCTCCTCCAACGTCGCCAGCGGTGCGACCACGTGGTGGCTCTCGTTCTTGCCGTCTTGCGCCAGGCTGACGAAGCGCAGCGCGTGCCAGCCGCGGCGCTTGCGCACCGGCCCGGTCCCGACCAGCGCCGCCTGGACCCGCGCCACCGGCATGACCAGATCGGTGCGGGTGAGCAGCCCGCGGCGGCGGCGGAAGCCTTTGGCGGTCCGATCGAGCCGAAACCCGTAGTCGGTAAGCACGGTGCGGACGATCCCGGTGAAGCTGCCCACCGCCGCCAGCGCGACCAGCGCGGCGAGCGCCCCACCGATTTGCCCGGTGCGGCTGAGATGGGCGAGGTCGACCCCGCGCCCTTCGGCCAATACCGCCCACTCGCCGAAATCCCACAGGTCGAAGGGCAGGAGGAAGTCGAGCTGCTGCGCCGCGCCGCCGAGCACCGCGAAAATCACCAGGCTGAACGAATAGAACCCGAGCGTGACCAGCCGGCGGCCGTCCATCGCGAAGACCGGGATTTCGGGCGCCTCGCTCGCCGCACCCGCCACCGCTGCGCCATCGCCGCGGCGCGCGCGCACCGTCTCGCGCAGCCGCTCGGCCTCATCGCGGCTGACGAAGGCCAGCGCGGCCTCGTCGCCCTTGCCGCCGCCGGTCTCGAACTTGACCTCGGCGATCCCGAAGGCGCGGGCGAGCGGACGCTGCTCGATGCTGACGTCCTGGATGCGGTCGTAGGGGATCGCGCGCGCAGTGCGGCTGACCAACCCGCGTTCGATGCGGATGTCGTCCGGGCCGAGCGTATAGTGGAAGCGCAGCCAGGCGAGCCAGCGGAACAGCAGGCTGAACGCGAGCACCGCGGCGATCACCCACGGCGCCGCGATGTTCGTACTCCGCGTGCCATACAGCGCCGCGGCGAGCTGGACGAACAGCTGCGGCAGCCGCGTGACGAAGCCGACCAGCAGCCCGGCGGGGTGCAGCCGCTGCGGGAACGCCGGTGCGGCTTCGGTCTCGCTCAAGCGCCGCCCCGCCTGATCCGCGCCCCGATCGCTTCGCGCATCGCCAGCGCGTCGGCGTGGCGCAGCCCGGGGAGCGAGACGCTGGCGTTGGCGTTCCCCGCGGTGTGCACTGTCAGCATCGCCAGGCCGTACCGCCTTGCGATCGGCCCCTGGTCGACATCGACGTGCTGGACCCGCCCCAGCGGAACCACCGTATCGCTGTGGAACAGCCGCCCGCGGACGATCCGCAGAAGGTCGGGGTCGAGCCGGTAGCCCCACCGCGCGAAGCGTCGCGGCGGAATGTAGTAGACCAGCAAAGCCGCGAGCAGCGCGGCGGGGATGAGGAATAGTCCGCCCGGGTTAAACTGCGCGAACTCGAGCACCGTGGCCCCCGCCAGCAGCACAGCGGCGGGGATCAGTGCCCGCAGCCGCATGACCTTGAGGTAGGCGGGATCGAGCGGGGTCAGGTCGGAGGCGTCGTCCATCCCGGGCTTATGGCGCGGCCGTATTGCCCGCGCAAGACAGCCAGGCGTTGGCACTGCGGTGGGGAACCCCCACCCCTAACCCCTCCCCGCCGGGGAGGGGGACCAAGTAGGCGGACAGGTCTCGCTGACTCCCCTCCCCGGCGGGGAGGGGCCGGGGGTGAGGGCTCAGCGTCCGCCGGTCAACGCCGCGAAAGCGCGGCCTCGCTCTCGGCGAGCAGCTCGGCGATGATTTCGGCGACTGGCTCCTCGCGGGTGACCATCCCGACCGACTGCCCGGCCATGATCGAGCCGCTCTCGACGTCGCCATCGATTACCGCGCGGCGCAGTGCGCCGGCCCAGAAGTTCTCGATCTGGAGCTGCGCCTCGCCCATGTCGACCGTGCCGGCGTCGAGCAGCCGCGCGACTTCGATCTGCTTGGCGGTGAACTCCTCGGTGCCCTTGTTCTTGAGCGCGCGGACCGGGATTACCGGCAGCCGCGGATCGACCTGGACCGAGGCCACCGCATCGCGCGCGTTGGCGCGGAAAAACGCCTTCTTGAAATCGGGGTGCGCGATCGACTCGGTGGCGCAGGCGAAGCGGGTGCCGAGCTGGACCCCGCAGGCGCCCATCTCGAGATAGCCGGCGACCGCCTCGCCGCGTCCGATCCCCCCGGCGACGAAGACCAGGTGCGAATCTTCCGAATCCGGGGGGCACAGCACGGGCAGGATTTCCTGCGCCAGCACCGATGTCGCCACCGGGCCGATGTGCCCGCCGGCTTCGGAACCCTCGATCACCAGCGCGTCCGCGCCCGAGCGCAGCAGCTTCTTGGCCAGCGCCACGGTCGGCGCGAAGCAAATCACCTTGGCCCCGCCCGCCTTGATCGCCTCGACCGAGCCTTTGGGCGGAATCCCGCCGGCGAGCACAACGTGGCCGACTCTGTGCGCCGCGCAAACCGCGATCAGATCGAACAGCATCGGGTGCATGGTGATCAGGTTGACCCCGAACGGCTTGGCGGTGAGCGCCTTGGTCCCGGCGATCTCGGCGTCGAGCAGATCGGGGGTCATCGCCCCGCAGGCGATCACCCCGAACCCGCCCGCCTCGCTCATCGCCGCGACGAGGTGGCGTTCGGACACCCAGCTCATCGCGCCGCAGAGGATAGCGTGGTCGCAGCCGAGGAAATCGCTCCCGCGCTGCATCAGGTGGTGGGTCAAGGGATAGTCGGCCATCGCCGCCGCTTAAGGCTGCGCGGTGGATCGGGCAAGCGGCGCGACTAATCGGATTGTCCGCACACACTATGCGATGTTAATCGCTTAACTCGCTTGATCGAGGGGCCTATCCTCCGCCGAGAATCGCTTAGAGGAGCAGGATCATGAACGTGCAAACCGGATCGAGTGCGGGCGGCTGCCCGGTTGACGGCGGTGTGCGCGCCCTGCTGGGGCGGCAGAACCGCGACTGGTGGCCCGACGCGCTCGCGGTCGACATCCTCGCCCCCAACGGCGCGGCCAACCCGATGGGCGAAGATTTCGACTATGCCGCAGCCTTCAAGGCGCTCGATTACACCGCGCTCAAGGCCGATCTCACCGCGCTGATGACCGACAGCCAGCCGTGGTGGCCGGCCGACTACGGCCACTACGGCCCGTTCTTCATCCGCATGGCGTGGCACGCCGCGGGGACCTATCGCACTGGCGACGGGCGCGGCGGGGCCAATTCGGGGCAGCAGCGCTTCGCCCCGCTCGATAGCTGGCCCGACAACGGCAACCTCGACAAGGCGCGCCGCCTGCTCTGGCCGATCAAGGCCAAGTACGGCCAAAGCATCAGCTGGGCCGACCTGTTCATCCTCGCCGGCAACGTCGGGATCGAATCGATGGGCGGCCCGGTGTTCGGCTTCGGCGGCGGCCGCGCCGACGTGTTCGAGCCCGAGAAAGACATTTACTGGGGCCACGAGGACAAGTGGGTCAACCAGGGCGTCCAGACCCGGATCGACCCCGACCGCGGCCTCGCCGATCTCGACGGGCCGCTCGCGGCGATCCAGATGGGGCTGATCTACGTCAACCCCGAGGGCCCGGGCGGCAATCCCGACCCGCTACTCTCCGCGCGCGACATGAAGGCGACTTTCCTGCGCATGGCGATGGATTCGGAGGAAACCGTCGCTCTCACCGCGGGCGGGCACACTTTCGGCAAGGCCCACGGCAACGGCGACGCCGCTACTCTGGGCGCGGCCCCGGCGGGCGGCGACCTCGCCCACCAGGGCTTCGGCTGGGTCAGCGGCGAAGCGCACGGCGGGATCGGCGAGCACGCGGTGACCAGCGGGATCGAAGGATCGTGGGTCAACACGCCGACCTCGTGGTCCGAGAACTACTTCCGCCTGCTGCTCGATTACGATTACGAGCTGGTCCACTCACCCGCGGGCGCGCAGCAGTGGCAGCCGGTGAACCAGAAGGAAGAGGACATGGCCCCCGCGGCGCATGGCCCTTCGAAGAAGGTTCCGACGATGATGACCACCGCCGACATGGCGCTCAAGCTGGACCCGGAATTCCGCAAGGTCAGCGAGAAATTCAGGAACGATCACGAAGCCTTCAAGGACGCCTTCGCTCGCGCCTGGTTCAAGCTGTGCCATCGCGATATGGGACCCAAGGCGCGCTACCTCGGCCCCGAAGTCCCCGCCGAAGATCTGATCTGGCAGGATCCGGTTCCCACCGGAGCGATGCCTTCGGACGCCGAAGTCAAGGCGGCCAAGGACAAGATCGCCGCCAGCGGGCTGAGCGTCGCCCAGCTGGTCAAGACCGCCTGGGCCTCGGCCAGCACCTATCGCAAGTCGGACCACCGCGGCGGGGCCAACGGCGCGCGGATCGCGCTCGCCCCGCAGAAGGACTGGGCGGTCAACGAGCCGGCCGAATTGGCCCGGGTGCTCGATACGCTGAACGGACTGCGCGGCGCCCTGTCGCTCGCCGATGCGATCGTGCTCGGCGGGGTGGTCGGGCTCGAACTGGCGATTGCCCAGGCCGGGTTCGCCGTGGCGGTGCCGTTCACCGGCGGGCGCGGCGACGCTAGCGCCGCCCAGACCGACGCCGAGAGCTTCGCGGTGCTCGAACCGCAGGCCGATGGGTTCCGCAACTACCTGCCGCGCAAGCTGCGGGTGAAGACCGAGGAAATGCTGCTCGACCGGGCGGCGCTGCTCGGGCTGTCGGCGCCCGAAATGGCGGTGCTGGTCGGCGGACTGCGCGTGCTCGGCGCCAACCACGGCGCGCGGGGGCTCGGCCATTTCACCAGGCGGCCGGGACAATTGACCAACGACTACTTCGTCAATCTGCTCGACATGACCAACGCGTGGAAGGCGGTGGATGGCTCGGACGACGAGGAATATGTCGCGACCGACCGTGCCAGCGGCGGCGAGACCTGGCGCGCGACCCGCGCCGACCTGGTCTTCGGCTCGAACGCGGAACTGCGCGCGGTCGCCGAGGTCTATGCCGAGAGGGGCCACGAGGAGAAGTTCGCGGCCGACTTCGTCAAGGCCTGGACCAAGGTGATGAACGCCGACCGCTTCGACCTCGAGTAAGCCTCACTCAGGCCGGCGGCCCTCCCCCCTCCCACCGCCGGCTCGAGAAGCCCCGTCTCCGGAAGCCCCGGGGGCGGGGTTTTTCGTTTGCTTTGCGCGGCCTGGGTTCGGAACAATCCCAGCGCGCACACGTTGCAATCCTCGGCCCAATCCGGGCGCCGCAACGCGGGGATACTCCATGCACAAATCCATCAATCTGTTCGCAATCGGCGGCCTGGCCGCGCTGGCGCTGGCCGGGTGCAAGCAGGAAAACAACTATCCCGAAGACGGTGCGACGGTCGAATCGACCACCACAGCGGTGGTCCCGGTTCCGGGCCCGGCCTCGACCGCTACCGTCGCGGTGCCGGTTCCCGGCGATACCGTGGTCGTCCCGGTTCCCGGCCCGACGGTTACCCAGACCGCCGAACCCAAGGCAACCCCCACACCCTGATCGTGTCGGGCGGGCGATGCTTGCAATTGCAACCATCGCCCGCCACGGTTTCGGCCTATGACCGAAGCCATGACCTATGCGCGCTATCTCGCGCTCGACGACCTGCTCGGGGCGCAGCACCCGCGCTCGGACTGCGACGACGAGATGCTGTTCATCATCGTCCACCAGACCAAGGAGCTGTGGCTCAAACAGCTGATCCGCGAGCTGCGGCTGGCCAAGGCGCAGGTCCAGGCCGGCGCGCTGGTCCCGGCCTACAAGGCGCTCGCCAGGGTCAGCCGGATCCAGGCGGTGATGACGCTGAGCTGGGACGTGCTCGCGACCATGACCCCGAGCGACTACACCCGCTTTCGCGACGTTCTCGGCCCGAGTAGCGGGTTCCAGTCGGACCAGTTCCGTACGGTCGAATACCTCCTCGGGCTGAAGGACGCGCGCTTCCTCGCCTACCACGACGACCGCCCTGAAGCGCAGGCGGCGATGGCCGCGGCGCTGGCCGAACCGAGCCTGTGGGACGACGCGATCGCGGCGGCGGCACGCGCAGGGCTGGCGATTCCGGACGAGGTGCTCCACCGCGACGTCACCAAGCCCTACGCGCCGCACGCCGCGGTAGAGGCGGCTTTCCTGACGGTTTATCGCGACCCCGAACGCTATTGGGAGCTCTACCAGCTCGCCGAGAAACTGGTCGACATCGACGACGCCACCGCGACCTGGCGGCACAAGCACGTGCTCACGGTCGAGCGGGTGATCGGCGGCAAGCCCGGCACCGGGGGGACGGCGGGGGTGAGCTATCTCCACTCGACCCTGGGCAAGCGCGCGTTTCCCGAGCTGTGGTCGCTCAGGACCAGTTTGTGACATTGGCTCCCCTTGCTGCGCTGCTAGCCCCTCCCCATTGGGCAGAGGTTGGGGTGGGGGTTCCACGCCAGCCGAGTGCCCCCACCCCCAGCCCCTCCCCGCCGAGGAGGGGAGTTTGAGCTTCAAGCACCTGTTCTCGCGCGCGCTCGAAGCCGCGCCGGGGCGGCTGCACTTCGCCGCGCACAGCCACCATCTCTGGCCCGACGCGAGCTGGGAGGGCCAGGCCCAGGCCTGGCACGACGCCGCGCGGCTCGCCGACCACAAGTGGGACAAGGTCTTCGCCGAGGTGGTGCCCGAAGCCCAGCGCCACATGGCCCGCGAGCTCGCCCTGCCCGATCCGGCGACCATCGCCTTCGCCCCCAACACCCACGAGCTGCTGGTGCGGATCGTCTCGGCGCTGCCGATGCCCCGCCCCCGCATGCTCGCCACCGACGGCGAGTTCCATTCGTTCCGCCGCCAGTCGCAACGCTGGGCCGAGGCGGGGCAAATCGAACTGGTCACCGTCCCGCCCGAACGCCTGCTCGCAACCGCACAAACCGGCGGCTTCGACCTGATCTTCACCAGCCAGGTCGGTTTCGGCACCGGCCGCCCGCTCGGCGACCTCGCGCCATTCGCCGCGCTCGCCCGGCCCGAAGGCCCGTGGGCGGTGATCGACGGCTACCACGGCTTCATGGCCACCCCGACCGACCTCTCGGGCGTGGCGGACCAGATCTTCTACCTCGCCGGCGGCTACAAATACGCGATGGCCGGCGAAGGCGTATGCTTCCTCCACGCCCCGCCCGGCTACGCCCCGCGCCCGGTCAACTCCGGCTGGTATGCGTCGTTCGACACGCTCGCCGGTCCCCAGGGCGAAGTCAGCTACGCCGCGAACGGCGCGCGCTTTCTCGGCAGCACCTTCGATCCGAGCGGGCTCTACCGCTTCAACGCGGTCCAGCGCATGCTCAGCGCCGAAGGCCTGACCACCGCGGCGATCTCGGCGCATTGCGATGCGCTCAAGGCGCGGTTCGTGGCCGCCGACTCGCTCCCCGGTTTCGAGCTGCTCAGCGACCCCACCGCGCGCTTCCTCGCCTTCCAGGGCGAGGGCGCCGCTGCGATCCATGACCGGCTAGCCGCGCAAGGCGTGATCACCGACGTCCGCGACGACGTGCTGCGCATCGGATTTGCGCTGTATCAGG
>JBOHIC010000193.1:0-41613 GCA_050725835.1 Novosphingobium sp. | reverse complement strand
ATCCGCCGCGTCGCCAATATCGTGCGCCGCCAGCAGGCCGCGGGCCACGAGGTCGCGGTGGTGGTCTCGGCGATGGCGGGCGAGACCGACCGGCTGGTCAATTTCTGCCGCGAGGCCAATCCGCTTTACGATCCTGCCGAATACGACGTGGTGGTGGCGAGCGGCGAACAAGTCACCGCGGGGCTGCTCGCGCTGACGCTGCAGGCTTTGGGGTGCAAGGCGCGCTCGTGGCTCGGCTGGCAGCTGCCGATCCACACCGACGAGGCTCACGCCAAGGCGCGGATCGGCGAGATCGACGCCGGCGCGATGCTGGCGAGCATGCAGGCGGGCGAGATTGCGGTGATCCCGGGGTTTCAGGGGCTGGCGGGCGACGGCCGGGTGACCACGCTCGGGCGCGGCGGGTCGGACACTTCGGCGGTCGCGGTCGCCGCGGCGGTGGGGGCCGACCGCTGCGACATCTACACCGACGTCGACGGGGTCTACACCACCGACCCCAGGATCGTCGCCAAGGCGCGCAAGCTGAAGTTCGTGACCTACGAGGAAATGCTCGAGCTGGCCTCGGTCGGCTCGAAAGTGCTCCAGACCCGCTCGGTCAGCCTGGCGATGAAGGAAGGCGTGCGGGTCCAGGTGCTCTCGAGCTTTATCGACGCCGACAGCGCGCCCGCCGACGACATTCCCGGGACGATGATCGTTTCGGACGACGAACTGGCCGAAATCCAAGGGAACCAGGACATGGAAGCGCAGCTGATCACCGGCATCGCCGCCGACAAGAACGAGGCCAAGGTCATCCTCACCCGGGTGCCCGACCGCCCTGGCGCGGTGGCGACGATCTTCTCCCCGCTCGCCGCGGCGAACATCAACGTCGATATGATCATCCAGAATGTCGGGCGCGACAAGGGCGAGACCGATGTCACTTTCACCGTGCCATCGGCCGACCTCCCCCGCGCCCAGGCGCTGCTCGAGGCGCAGAAGGAGGCGATCGGCTACAACCGCATCATCACCGACGGCAAGGTCGCCAAGATCAGCGTGGTCGGGGTCGGGATGCGCAGCCACGCGGGCATCGCCAGCACGATGTTCCGGGCGATGGCCGATCGCGGGATCAATATCCAGGCGATAAGCACTTCGGAGATCAAGATCAGTGTCTTGATCGACGAGGACGAGACCGAACTCGCGGTACGCGTGCTCCACACCGCCTACGGGATGGATGCGGCCGACGAGGCGGCTTAGCGCCCCGCTTCCTCCTCTACCCGTTTTCGCGCCTCCGCCGCGCGTTCGCGCAGTTCGGTCTGGGCGCGGTCGATGGCTTCGCGGTCGCGCGCCACCTCCTCGGGGCTGCGGCGGTCCTCGATCCGCATCCCGTCGGGGCCGATCCGCAATCCGACCGGTACGCCTTCGCTGCTCAGCACAGCCTCGCCGTTTTCAACCGTGAGCGTCGCGCCATCGCCGAGCGGAATATCGCTGGCGGCGGGAACGTCCAGCGGTTCGACCGCGCCGCTCGGGTCGGGCCTGGGCTTGGGCGCCGCCGCGCCGCCCAGCCCCTGGCGCATGAAATCGGCCCAGATCCGCGCGGGCAGCCCGCCGCCGACCACGCCCTTCAGCGGGGTGTTGTCGTCGTTGCCGACCCACACCCCGACCACCAGATCGCCGGCGAAGCCGACGAACAGCGCGTCGCGGCTGTCCTGGCTGGTCCCGGTCTTTCCGTAAGCGGGCACCGCCAACCGCGCGGCGCGCCCGGTGCCGCGGTCGACCGCGCCGCGCAGCAGGCCGCGCATCGCCTCGCGCTCGCTCGATGACATCGCTTTGCGGCGGCCGAGCATCCAGTCCATCCAGCCTTCCTCCTGCGCGGGGAAGGCGGTCGGGCGCACCGGGTTCACCTCGCCGGCGATCGCGGCATAGGCGGCGGTGAGCTCGAGCAGGGTGGTGCCGCTGGTGCCCAGCGCCAGGCTGGGGTCGCCATCGGCGAGCGGCGCGGCGATGCCGAGATCGCGCGCCGCCTGGATCACCGCGTCGCTGCCGACCTCGTGGTAGAGCCGAACCGCGGCGACGTTGCTCGACTGGGCGAAGGCTTCGGCCAGCGTGATCTCGTCCGAATAGCTGCCGCCGGCGTTCTTGGGGCGGTAACCGCCTTGGAGGATTTCGGTGTTGGGCAGGATGTCGTCGGGCTTCCAGCCTTTGCGCAGCGCGGCGAGATAGACCACCATCTTGAAGGTCGATCCGGGCTGGCGCCGCGCCTGGGTCGCGCGGTTGAACGGCGAGCTCTTGTAATCCTTGCCCCCGATCATCGCGACGACCTCGCCGGTCGGCCGCATCGCCACCAGCGCGACCTGAGCTTTCCCGAGCCCCGCGCGGTTCACCGCGCGCCGCGCCGCGGCCTGGAGCCGCGCGTCGAGCGTGGTGGTCTGGGTCTGCGCGGCGTAGCCGGTTTCGCCGCGTCCGCGCGCCTCGGGCACCGCCCAGTCGGCGAAATAGGTGCCCGTTGGGAGCGCGCTGCGCCCGCGCACGTCGAGCCTTGGTGCGGACACCGCCTTGGCTTCCTTCGCGCTCAAATGCCCCGCGGCGACCATCGCGCCGAGCACCGTGCGCATCCGCGCGGTGGCGAGCTTGTAGTTTTCGGTCGGGGCATAGCGGCTCGGCGCCTGCATCAGCCCCGCCAGCATCGCCGCCTGGCCGACCGTCAGCTTCTCGGGCCTGCGGTTGAAATAGTGCAGCGAGGCGGCGCGCAGGCCGTAGGTGTTGTCGCCGAAATAGGCGTTCGAAAGGTAGCGCTTGAGAATTTCGTCCTTGCTCAGCCAGGCCTCGAGCCAGAAGGCGATCAGCGCCTCACGCGCCTTGCGGGTGATCGACCGTTCGGGCGTGAGGAAGGTGAACTTGGCGAGCTGCTGGGTGATCGTGCTGCCGCCCTGGACCCGGCTCGAGGTAATGTTGCCCCAGGCGGCGCGGGCGATACCGCGCGGGCTAATCCCCCAGTGCGAATAGAAATCGCGGTCCTCGATTGAAAGGAACGCCTGGATCACGTGCGGCGGCAGATCCTTGATCTCGACCGGTTTCTCCACCGCCGCCCCGGTCCGCGCGATCGGGGTGCCGTCGGCGGCGAGCAGGGTGAGCTGCGGCGGGACCAGCGGCTGGAGCGACTTGGACAGCGGCGCGGTCAGCGCGAGGTAGCCAACGAGCAGGGCGAGCACCGCAAAGAGGATCGCCAGCCAGCGTTTGATCTTCTGCCAGCGGGTCCGCTGCGGCTTGACCGTCGGCGCGATGAGGATGTCGCCCGGGTCGATGTTCGCGGCGGGCGCGGCATGCCAGTCGAAGCCGGGGACCGGCGGTGCGGGCTGGGGCTGGCGGCGGCGGAACAGCATGGGCGTTCGTGTATTATCGCCTTAATACAGTTGGGGCAACGCCTTCTAGCGCGTTCCGAGGCCCCGGGCGATGATTCCGCGCAGGATTTCGCGCGTTCCTCCGCGCAAGCTCCAGCTCGGCGCGTTGAGGACGATGTTGCCGAGCACCGCGGCATAGGCGTTCGCCGCGCGCGGATCGGGCTCGCGATCGACCAGTTCGCGGGCGATGTCGGGCAGCCCTTGCTCGAACAGCGCGCCGACATCCTTGACGATCGCCGCCTGGAGGCCAGCGTCTTGCTTGTCCTGGAGCATCGCCGTGACCGAGCGCGACAACCGCCGCAGCACCGCGAGCCGCGCGGTGAGCCGGCCGAGCGTGATCTGGGCGGCGTCACTGTCGCGACCCTTGAGCACGTCGATCAGCTGGTACAGCAGCTCGATCGAGGAGAGGAAGCGTTCGGGGCCGGAGCGTTCGAAGGCGAGCTCGCTCATCACCTGATCCCAGCCGCCGCCTTCCTCGCCGAGCAGCATGTCGGCGGGGACCACGGCGTCCTCGAAATGCATCTCGTTGAAGTGGTGCTGGCCAGCGAGGTCGATGATCGGGCGGATGGTCAGCCCGGGGGTGTTCTTGAGGTCGACCAGCAGCTGGCTGGTTCCCTTGTGGCGGTCCGCCGGGGTGCCCCAGGTGCGGCAGAACAGGATGACGTAGTCGGCCTCATGCGCGAAGCTGGTCCACAGCTTGGTGCCGGTGACGCGGTAGACATCGCCGTCACGCACCGCCTTGGTCCGGGTGGCGGCGAGGTCGGAGCCCGAATCGGGTTCGCTCATCCCGATCCCAAAGGCCAGCTCGCCCGCCGCGATCCCGGGGAGGATCGTCTGTTTCTGATGCTCGGTGCCGAATTTGAGGATGCTCGGCCCGCTCTGGCGGTCGGCGATCCAGTGCGCGCCCACCGGGGCACCGTAAGCCAGCGTCTCCTCGACCACCACATAGCGTTCGAAACTGGACCGCTCGTGCCCGCCGAATTGCTTGGGCCAGGTCATCCCGAGGTAGCCCGCCTGACCCATTGCCCGGCTGAAGCCGCGATCGAAGCCGTACCAGCTGTCCGAGCGCAGCCGTGGCGAGCGCCCGGCTAGGGTCCGGTCGAGGAAGCTGCGGAACTCGCTGCGCAGCGCAAGCACGGCGTCGCTTTCGGCGGGCGGGCGGGGGAAGGGGATAGCGGTCATAGGTCGGTCACCATCGGCCAATAGCCATCGCCGCCCGCGTCGAGCGCGGCCTTGCCCAGTTGCCGCGCCCAATGCACCTGCCCGCCGTATTCGTCGCGCCAGGTCCACAGCGCTGTGGTGAACAGGTGCAAACGGTGCTCGCGGGTGAAGCCGATCGCGCCGTGGAGCTGGCTGGCGATCGCCGCGCCGGCGCCGGCGGCTTCGCGCGCGCGCAGGGTTCCCGCCGCGACCCCGAGCGGATCGCCGCGCGCCAGCGCCTCGGCGGCAAGATCGGCCGCGGCGGTAGCGCAGGCGAGTTCGCCGGCGAGCTTGGCCAGCTCGTGCTGGACCGCCTGGAACTTGGACAAGGGCTTGCCGAACTGGACGCGGGTGGCGGTGTGATCGAGCGTCAGCGCGAGCGCGGTTTCGAGCGCGCCGGCAATCTGGAACGCGCGCACGGTCGCGCCTTCGGCCGCCGCATCGTGGGGTAGCGCGGCGCTCTCTGCGATTTCCCAGTCGACGACGATGCTGTCGCGGGGGTGACCGGCGAGGCTGTGGCCGGATTCGGCGATGGTCCAGCCGGCGCGGGGTACGCGGTAGAGCCGGTCGCCCGCGCCCAGCGCCAGGCAGTCGAGATGCTCGGCCCACGGCACTCGCGGAATCGTCCCGCGCATGCGCCCGTCGGCGATGTCCAAGCCATCCCACCGCGCCGGACTTGCCGGTCCCTCGGCGAGCGGCAGTCCGGCGGAGGCGAGCAGACGGTTCGCCGCCATCGTTTCGGCCACCGGCAGCGGCACGGCATAGACCCCAAGCAGCCGCAGCGCCTCGCCCGCGTCGGCCGGGTCGAGCCCGAACCCGCCCTGGTCCTCGCTGAGCAGCGCCAGCGGCAGGCCCATCTCTTCGATCTCACTCCACAGCTCGGGCAGCCACTCGCCGCCGCGCGCGCGGGCTTGCGCGGCCTCGTCGAGGTGCCGGTCGAGCATCCGCGCGAGCATTTCGCCGAGCATCGCTTTAGCTCACGTAACGCGCGGTGGTCTTGGCGGCGACGTCCTCGGCGGTGACGCCCGGGGCGAGCTCGATCAGCTTGAACGGGCTGCCGTGATCGGGGCGGTGGAACACCGCGAGGTCGGTGATCACCATGTCGACCACGTTGCGCCCAGTCAGCGGCAGGGTGCAGGCCGGAATGAACTTGGGACTGCCGTCCTTGGCGTTGTGCTCCATCACCACGATGATCTTCTTGACCCCCGCGACGAGGTCCATCGCCCCGCCCATGCCCTTGATCATCTTGCCCGGGATCATCCAGTTGGCGATGTCCCCGTTCTCGGCCACCTCCATCGCCCCAAGCACGGTGAGGTCGATCTTGCCCCCGCGGATCATCGCGAAGGACTGCGCGCTGTCGAAATAGGCCGAGTTGGGCAGCTCGCTGATGGTCTGCTTGCCGGCGTTGATCAGGTCGGGATCGACTTCGTCATCGTAAGGAAACGGCCCGATCCCGAGCATCCCGTTCTCGCTCTGCAGCGTCACGGTCATGCCGGCGGGAATGTTGTTCGCCACCAGCGTCGGAATGCCGATGCCGAGGTTGACATAATAGCCGTCGCGCAATTCTTGCGCGGCGCGTGCGGCCATCTCGTCGCGGGTCCAGGGCATCAGGCGGCCTCCCTTTCGCGCACGGTGCGGAACTCGATCTTCTTGTCGTAAGGCGCGCCGACGATCAGGCGCTGGACGTAGACCCCGGGGAGGTGGATGCAGTCGGGATCGAGGCTGCCGACGGGGACGATTTCCTCGACCTCGACTACGCAGACACGCCCACAGGTCGCCGCGGGCTGGTTGAAATTGCGTGCAGTCTTGCGGAACACGACATTGCCTGTGGCGTCGGCCCTCCACGCCTTGACCAGCGACAGGTCGGCGAAGATGCCGCGTTCGAGGATGTACTCCTCGCCGCCGAAATCCTTGGCTTCTTTGCCCTCGGAGACCAGCGTGCCGACCCCGGTCTTCGTATAGAACCCGGGGATGCCCGCGCCGCCCGCGCGCATCCGCTCGGCGAGCGTGCCTTGCGGGCAGAACTCGACCTCGAGCTCGCCGGCGAGGTATTGCCGCTCGAACTCCTTGTTCTCGCCGACGTAGGAGCTGATCATCTTCCTGACCTGCCGCGTGCGCAGCAGCTTGCCGATGCCCTCGTTGTCGATCCCGGCGTTGTTGCTGGCGAAGGTCAGATCCTTGACCCCGCTGTCGCGCACCGCGTCGAGCAGGCGCTCGGGGATCCCGCACAGCCCGAATCCGCCGCATGCGATCAGGAGGCCGTCGCGGAGCAACCCGTCGAGCGCGGCGGCGGCATCGGGGTAGATTTTGTCGGCCATGCACTGCTCCTTGTCGCCCGGCCCCTAGCCGCGCCGCCGCTTCAAATCGAGCGCAATTTCCGCTGCCCTCGTCCCTGCCGCTAGCGATAGATGCAGCTGTCGAGCGCCTCGTTGCGCACCACTCCGCTGCGCGCGGCGATGGCGTTGCCGTGGCGGCGGGTGAAGCCGCTCGCGCCGTTGACCGCGCGGCGCTTGGGTGCGGGCAGCGCCGCGGCGATCCGCGCGGCCTCGACCCGGCTCAGCCTGGCGGCGGAGTGCCGATAGTAGCGCTGCGCGCCGGCCTCGACCCCGTAAGTCCCGATCCCGGTTTCGGCGACGTTGAGGTAGACCTCCATGATCCGGCGCTTGCCCCAGATGTTCTCGATCAGGAAGGTGAACCACACCTCGAGCCCTTTGCGGGCGTAGCGGGTCCAGCCGGTCCCCTGCCACAGGAACACGTTCTTGGCGGTTTGCTGGCTGATGGTCGAACCGCCGCGCAGCCGCCGGCCGCGTGCGTTCTTTTCGATCGCCTGCTCGATCGCTTCCTGGTCGAAGCCGTTGTGGCTGCAGAACTTGGCGTCCTCGCCGGCGATCGCGGCGTCGACCATGGTCCGGTCGATCCGGCTCAAGGGTTCCCAGTCCTTGGTGAAGCCGTTGGGATCGGCGATCATGGTGATCGTAATCGGCGGCGGCACGAACTTGTAGAACACGGTCAGCCCGACGCTGATAACCACGAACCAGATGATCGCCCGGCCGATCCACCAGCCGAAACGATAGGTCCGCCCGCCTTGGGCGCCGGGCCGCGAGGGTTTGAGAAAGCGCACCATCGAGGCGGGCTGTAGCGAGCGGGGTGGGCCGCGCCAAGCTTGCGCTTTTGCTTGCCCCGGCCCTGCGCCGCGCTAACATTGCCGCAACAACGACTTGAGGAATTGTGCGATGGAAGGTGTGCTGCTGGCGCTGATCGGGCTGGTCTTCATATTCCTGGCGATGGGGGTGCGGGTGGTCCGCCAGGGCTACGTCTATACGATCGAGCGGCTCGGCAAGTTCACCCTCGCCGCCAATCCGGGCCTCCACCTGATCATCCCGTTCATCGACCGCGTCGGCCACAAGGTCAACGTGATGGAGCAGGTGCTCGACATTCCGGGGCAGGAGATCATCACCAAGGACAACGCGATGGTCGGGGTCGATGCGATCGTGTTCTTCCAGGTGCTCGACGCGGGCAAGGCGGCCTATGAAGTCTCCAACCTTTACGTTGCGATCATGCAGCTCACCACCACCAACCTGCGCACCGTGATGGGCTCGATGGACCTCGACGAAACGCTGTCGAAGCGCGACGAGATCAACGCCAAGCTGCTGATCGTGATCGATCACGCCACCGCGCCGTGGGGGGTCAAGATCACCCGGATCGAAATCAAGGACATCCGCCCGCCCGCCGACATCTCCAACGCGATGGCGCGGCAGATGAAGGCCGAGCGCGAGAAGCGCGCCAATATCCTCGAGGCCGAGGGGCTGCGCGCGTCCGAGATCCTGCGCGCCGAAGGCGAAAAGCAGGGCGCGATCCTCCAGGCCGAGGGGCGCCGCGAGGCCGCCTTCCGCGACGCCGAGGCGCGCGAACGCGAAGCCGAAGCCGAAGCCAAGGCGACCACGATGGTCTCCGACGCGATCGCCAAGTCGGGCACCCAGGCGCTCAACTACTTCGTCGCGCAGAAATACACCGAGGCGGTGAGCAATTTCGCCACTTCGCCCAACGCCAAGACCATCCTCTTCCCGGTCGAGGCGACCCAGCTGATCGGCTCGCTCGGCGGGATCGGCGAGCTGGTCAAGGACGCGCTGGCGAGCAAGGAGGGCTGAGGCGATGGAATGGATGCGCAGCCTCGATCCGTACTGGCTGTGGCTCGGGCTCGGCCTGGTCCTGGCGATCGGCGAAATGGTCATTCCCGGCGTCTTCCTGATCTGGCTGGCGCTCGCCGCGCTGGTCACCGGAGTGGTCGCCTGGCTCGCCCCCGGTCTGGGCATGCCGCTCGAGATCGTGCTGTTCGCCGCGCTGGCGATCGCCGCGGTGTTCGCCGGCAAGCGCTATCTCGCGGGCAACCCGATCGAGCCGGCCGATCCCAAGATGAACGACCGCGGCGCGCGGCTGGTGGGCGAGACGGTGGTGGTCACCCAGGCCCTCGATGGCGGCTCTGGCCGGGTCCGCTGCGGCGACAGCGAATGGCTGGTGCGCGGCCCCGACGCCGAGCCCGGCGCGCGGATGCGGGTTTCGGGCCACGATGGCGCGGTGCTGCTTGTCGAGCACCTCCACTGAACCCATATTCGCGGCATGACCGACAAATTGAACCTGACCGAAGAGGAATGGCGCGAGCGCCTGACCCCCGAGCAATACGCCGTGCTCCGCATGGCCGGGACCGAGCGCGCGTTTACCGGCGAATTCGAGGCCAACAAAGCCACCGGCGTCTACATGTGCGCCGGGTGCGGGGCGCCGCTGTTCGCTTCGGCGACCAAATACAATTCGGGATCGGGCTGGCCGAGCTACACCGCCCCGGTCGCGGGCGAGGCGGTCGAGGAGCACACCGATGTCTCGCACGGGATGTCCCGCACCGAGGTGCGCTGCGCCAGGTGCGAAGGCCATCTCGGCCACGTCTTCCCCGACGGCCCCGGCCCGGAGGGGCTGCGCTATTGCATCAACAGCGCCTCGCTCGATTTCAAGCCCGAGGGCTGAGGCCGGCGATCGCCGGTTAACCCGGCGTTGGAATTGGCCTATGTATGGCGAGCGCACAATGCGCCGAACGAGGGGTTGATCCTGCCATATGGCCCGACGTGACATCCGGCGCGAAGCCCCCCGCCGCCAGCCGCCCAAACCCGAATCTAGCCGCGCCAGGCGGATAGCCAAGCGGGTGCTGGTGTGGGGCGGGGCGGTGGCGCTGCTGTTCAGCGTGGCGCTGGGCATCGCGGTCGCGCTCGAGGCGCGCAAGCTCCCCGGTTTCGGCGAACTCAAGTCCAGCCAGAACGGCCAGATGATCGTGGTCCGCGCGCGCGACGGCTCCGAAATTGTCTCGATCGGCCCGGCCTATGGCCGCTGGCTGCATAGCGAAGAGATTCCCGAGGTGATGAAGACCGCGATGGTCTCGGTCGAGGATAAGCGCTTCCGCGGCCACATAGGGGTCGATCCGATCGGGATCACCCGCTCGGTCTGGGTCCGCCTGCGCGACGGGCGCTGGCGCCAGGGCGGCTCGACCATCACCCAGCAGCTCGCCCGCACGGTGTTCCTCAACAACGACAAGACCTGGACCCGCAAGCTGCGCGAGATCGTCCTGGCGATCGCGCTCGAAACCCGTTTCAGCAAGGACGAGATCCTCGAGCTCTACCTAAACAAGGTCTATTTCGGCGGCGGCGCCTATGGGATCGACGCCGCCAGCCGCAAGTTCTTCGCCCATTCGGCGACCGACCTCTCGCTGCCCGAGGCGGCGATCGTCGCCGGGCTGGTCAAGGCCCCGTCGCGCTATTCGCCCACCGCCGACGCCGCCGCCGCGGTTTCGCGCGCGCGGGTGGTGCTCGGCGTAATGGCCGAGAACGGCGCGATCAGCGCGAGCGAGGCGGCGAGCGCCGATCTCGACGCAGTACGCCCGGCGGCGGAGCCCAACCAGAATTCGGCGCGCTATTTCACCGACTGGGCGTTGCCCCAGCTCGGCATCCTGCTGCCCGACACCGACGAGCCGATCGAAGTCTGGACCACGCTCGATCCCGGACTGCAGCGCGCGGCGACCGCGGCGGTGGCGGCCAACGCCCCGCGCGGCGCGCAGGGCGCGCTGGTCAGTCTCGACCGCGACGGCGCGGTGCTGGCGATGGTCGGCGGAACCGATTACGTCACCTCGAACTACAACCGCGCGACCAACGCGGTGCGCCAGCCCGGCTCGGCGTGGAAGCTGTTCGTCTATCTCGCGGCGATGGAGGCCGGCTATCGCCCCGATTCGGCGGTGACCGACGAGCCTGTGACGATCGACGGATGGACCCCGCGCAATTCGGGCGGGAGCTATGCGGGCGAAATCGACCTGCGCACCGCCTTCGCCTATTCGAAGAACACCGTCGCCGCGCAGCTCGGCAACGAGGTCGGGTTCGGCGCGGTCGCCTCGATGGCACGGCGCTTCGGGATTTCCACCCCGGTCAACACTATGCCCTCGATGGTCCTCGGGACTTCCGACGTGCGGCTGATCGACATGACCCGCGCATTCGCCGCGGTTTCGGCCAAGGGCACCGCGGTCGAACCCTATGGCATCACCAAGGTCGCAACCACCGACGGCGAGGTGCTCTATCGCCACCGCGGGGTCCAGGGGCAGTCGCTGGTGCCCAACTATGTCGCCGCCGGGATGACCGACCTGCTGCAGAGCGCGGTGGCCACCGGCACCGGGCGCGCGGCGCAGATCGGCCGCCCGGTCGCGGGCAAGACCGGGACCACCAGCTCGAACAAGGATGGGTGGTTCCTCGGCTTTTCGAGCGGAGTCACCACCGGCGTGTGGATGGGCCGCGACGACGCGCGCGTGGTTCCCGGGCTGCAGGGCGGCACCGCTCCGGCGCGGGCTTTCGCCGCCTATATGCGGGTCGCGGTGGCGAAGCGTCCGGTCGAAGCCTTCGACACCGACCTCAAGCTGCCCGAATGGCAGCTCGAACCCGACGATGCGGCCCAGTTCGCCGATCCGGATTCGTACAGCTACTACGACGAGCAGGGCAACCTGGTCGAAATAGACCGCCCGACGGTTCCGGACGGCGGCGTTCCGCCGGGCGACAGCCCGCGCAATCCCGGCGGTCTGGTTCCGGTCGAACCCAAGCCCGCGGCCAACGACGATTTCCTCGACGAAGCCACCGGGCGGGATTCGCGCCCGCCCGCTACGCCCGCACCGCGCCCCGACCGCAGCGCTGCGCCGCGGCCCAAGCAGACCGATTAGCTGGGCTTCAGCTCCGCAGCCGCACCGGGACGAACACCGAGGCCTGCCCCGGCGGCTGGATGCGCAGCAGCACCGCCTCGCGGCGATCGCGCTGGGCGGTGCGGATCACGCCTTCAAGCCCGGCCTCGCTGGTCACCGTCGCACCGTTGGCGGAAAGGATGATCATCCCGCGCTGGAGCTGCTTGGTCCCTGCGTCGGACGAAGGATCGACCCCGGTAATGACAAGTCCCTGGGTGTCCTCGCGCACGCCCAGTCGCGGCGCGATCTGCGGGGTCAGCGGGGTTACCGCGAGGCCGAGCGCGCGCGCGACCAGGGTCTGCGCGGGCTGCGCCGGATCGCTCCCGCGCGGGGGTTGCGGCACCTGGGCGGGATCGAAGGTCTGCAGGGCAAGCTCTTCGACGGTGGGGCGCTTGCCGACCACCGCGGTGAGGGTGCGCTGGTGCCCGTCGCGCAGGATTTCGATCGGGATGCGCTTGCCCGGGGCGGTGTTGGCAACGATGGTCGAGAGCGACTGGTCGGGGGTGACGTCCTTGCCGTCGACCTTGAGCACCACGTCGCCCGCTGCGATCCCGGCCTGCGCCGCACCCTTGCCCGGCTCCACCGCCTGGACGAACTCGCCGCGGTTGCGCGCAATGCCGAGCGATGCGGCGAGATCTTCGGTCACCGGATTGATCCGGATGCCGAGGTAGCCGCGCTCGATCGCGGTACCGGCGCGGAGCTTGTCGACGATCGGGCTGGCTATGTCCGAGGGAATCGCGAAACCGATCCCGATGTTGCCGCCGCCCGGCGCGACGATCCAGTTGTTGATGCCGATAACGTTGCCCGCCATGTCGAACATCGGCCCGCCCGAATTGCCCGAATTGATCGAGGCATCGGTCTGGATGTAGTGATCGTAGGCGCCCGATCCGGTGTTGCGCTGGACCGCCGAGATGATCCCCGAGGTGACCGTGCCGCCGAGCCCGAAGGGGTTGCCGATGGCGATCACCCAGTCGCCCGAGCGCGCCTTCGCGCTCTCGCCGAACTTGACGAAGGGGAGCGCCTTGCCGGCGTCGATCTTGAGCACCGCGATATCGGATTCCTGGTCGCGTCCGACGATTCGCGCCGGGTATTCGCCGCCGTCGGCGAAAGTGATGGAGATCGATTCGGCGACGCCCTGGTTGTCCATCGTGATGACGTGGTTGTTGGTGACGATGTAGCCGTCGGGCGAAACCACGAATCCCGAACCGAGCGCCTGGGCCTGGCGAGTCTGGCCGCCGCCGTCGGGCAGACCGAACAACTGCGCCAGCGGGTTGGCGTTCTGCACGCGCACCGTTTGGCGGGTCGAGATGTTGACCACCGCGGGCTGGAGCTGCTGGGTGAGGTCGGCGAAGCTTGCCGGAGCGCCTTGGCGCGGGACGATCGCCTGCATCTCGCGCGCGTCGTTCTGCGCGACCTGCGCGCCGGCGGGGAGCACAGTGAGGAGCGAAGCGGTGGCGCCGCCGAGCAGCAGCGCGGTGGTGATTCCATAAGCGTATCGCACGGGTCTAGATCCTCTTGTTTGTCGCTGGTCCGCCGCAGCGCCGATTCACGCCGCGCGGGCTGAACCCCGATTGAACGGGGTGCGTTCCTACTTGCCCTTGAACTGCTTGAGGTACTCGTTGTCGGGCGAAAGGATGATGGTGCTGCCGCCCTTGCCGCTGACAAAGGTCGTGCTGTAGCTCTGCATCGCGCGGTAGAAATCGTAGAACGCCGGGTCCTTGCCGAAGGCTTCGGCGTAGATCCGTGCCGACTCGGCCTCGGCCTCGGCTTGGATGATCTGGGCGTTCTTTTGGCCCTCGGCGCGGATTGCGCTGGCCTGCTGCTCGCGCGCCGCGCGCATCCGCCCGAAGGCGCTTTCGAGCGGGGTGCCGTCGGGCAGGTCGGCGCGCTTGATCCGGACGTCGATCACCTGGGCGCCGTATTTGCGCGCTTCGCGGTCGAGATTTTCGCGGATCTGCTTCATCGCCGCGCCGCGCTCGGCGGTGAGCATCGACTGAAAGGTGCGCTTGCCCAGTTCTTGGCGCAGCACCGAGGAAAGGATCGGTTTGAGCTGATCGACCACCCGCTCGGTGGTTCCGGCAGTGCGGACCATCTTGACCGGATCGATGATTCGGAAGCGGGCATAGGCATCGACCTCGAGCGGGCGCTGTTCGCTCGACAGCACCTGCTGGGTCTCGAGATCGACCGACAGCACCTGCTTGCTGATCTTGACCACGGTTTCGACGAAAGGAATCCGGAACGAAACCCCAGCGCCGGTCTGGCCGAAATCCTGGTTGGGCTTGAACACGTTGATCTTGCGGTTGGCCTCACCTAGCCGGATGACCACCGCCTGCTCGGTTTCGGGAATGATGATCACGCTGGAAAACAGCGCGACGAGCAGCGCCGCGGCGAGCACCACCGCGCCCTTGTTGTGTTGCCAGAGAGTGCCGAACATCACTGGCCTCCAGTCTTGGCGGCCTGTGCGGCGCGGCGCAGCTCGGGGAGCGGCAGATAGGGCGTGACCCCGTTGCCCTCCATCACCACCTTGTCGTTGTTGGCCAGGACCCGCTCCATCGTTTGGTAATATAGCCGCTGGCGGGTGACCTCGGGGGCGAGCTTGTACTGCACGTAGATCTTGTCGAACTCGGTCGCTTCGCCCTGGGCGCGGGCGATGACCTGCTGGGCATAGGCGCGGGCCCGGCTCATATCGCGCTGGGCGTCCTGCTGGGCCACGGTGACCTGCTGGAACGCCTCGTTGACGTTGGCCGGCGGGTCGGCCTTGCGGATATCGACCCCCTGGATCTGCACCCCCGAATGGTAGGCGTCGAGGATGCCCTGCATCCGTTCGCGCACCGCGACCTCGATGTCGTCGCGGCGCTGGCCCATGACATCGTTGAGCGCGACCTCGGCAATCGAGGCGCGCATCGCCGCTTCGGCGACTTGCTTGACCGTCTCGTCGGGGTTTTCGAGCTGGAAGGTGTAGAGCTTGAGGTCCTTGATGTTCCAGCGCACCAGATAGCTGAGGTTGACCAGGTTCTGGTCGCCGGTCAGCATCAGCTTCTCGCCCTCGTTGTCGGGGATGTTGAAGCGCTCGATCGAGGTCACCTCGCGCACCGAGACGTTCTGCAGCGGCCACGGCAGGGTCAGCGCCACGCCGGCGCCGATGGTCCGCGAATACTTGCCGAAAGTGGTGACGATGCCCTGCTCCTTGGGGCCGAGCAGGTGGGTCGAGGTCAGTCCGAGCCAGGCCAGCACGACCAGCCCGGCGATCGTCGGACCCCAGCTCTTGCCGTCGGGGCGCTGCGGCAGTTTGGGGAACGCGGGGCCGCCGCCGCCTCCGCCGCCGGAGCGGCGCGGGCGGAAAATGTCCTCGACCCCGGCCGAACGCCGCGGCGGGCCATCGCCTCCGCCCGAAACCCAAGGATTGCGCGGACCGCGCGAGGGCGGCGGCGCATCCTCGCCGGTCGGCTCGGCCTCCGGCTCGGGTTCTCCCGAACCTCCCTTGTCGCCGCCCCACGGGCTCTTGCGCCCGGCCATAGCCAGGAGCCCCTCTCGCCAACCACCAAATCCGCTCATGCCAAGCGTTATAGGAACGACGCGCGCACAAAAACAGTGCCGGCTTGCCGATTTTCCTTGCTAGGGGGCCGCTATGCCCGAGGGGACCGACGCAGAAACGCTGGCCGAGGCCTTGCCCGTCGCCGTCCGGGCGCGGGTGCAGACGCTCAAAGCGGCCGATGGCGTGGCCACCGTGGTGCTCGAGGTTGGCGGACTCGACCGCGCCGGCCGATCGGCGCTGGAAGCCCAGGTCAAACAGGCGTTGTCCGCCGTTCCCGGGATCAACGACGTGCGCGTGGCGATGACTGCGGACAAGCCGGTGCGCCGGATCGTCGCGGTCGGCTCGGGCAAAGGAGGCGTGGGCAAATCGACCCTCGCGGCCAATCTCGCGGTGGCGCTGGCGCGCAGCGGGCGCAAGGTCGGGCTGGTCGACGCCGACATCTACGGCCCCTCGCAGCCTCGCCTTTTGGGGGTGGAAGGCATCCGCCCCGAGGCGCACGACGAGAAGATCGTGCCGGTGCAGACCCCGTGGGGGGTGCCGCTCTTGTCGATGGGCCAGTTGGTCGAACCCGGCAAGGCTATCGCCTGGCGCGGGCCGATGGCGGGCAACGCGCTGGGCCAATTGATCGACGCGCACTGGGGCAGTGCCGAACTGCTGATCGTCGATCTTCCGCCGGGCACCGGCGACGTCCAGCTGACCATGCTCCAGCGGTTCAAGCCGGCGGGCGCGGTGATCGTCTCGACCCCGCAGGACCTCGCGCTGATCGACGCCACCCGCGCGATCAGCCTGTTCGAGCAGGGCGGGGTGCCGGTGATCGGGATCGTCGAGAACATGGCGGGCTATGCCTGCCCGCACTGCGGCGAGGTCAGCGACCCGTTCGGCAGCGGCGGGGGCGAGGCGATGGCTGCGAGCCAGGGCCATCCGTTCCTCGGGCGAATTCCGCTCGACCTGGCGATCCGCCGGGCGAGCGATGCGGGAACCCCGCCTGCCGCGGGCGAGGGCGAGCAGGCCGAGGCTTTCGCCGCGCTCGCGGCGCGGCTCGCGCAGTGGCTCGACGCGGCATGAGGCTGACCCGGCGCGGGTTGCTGGTCGGCGCGGCGGCGGGGGGCGCGCTGGTCGTCGCTTGGGGGCTGAACCCGCGGCGTTATCCCTCGCCGCTGCGCGCCGATCCGGGCGAAACCGCGGTCGGCGCCTGGCTCAAGCTCGGCGACGACGGAGTGGTGACGGTTGCGGTGCCCCAGCTCGAAATGGGCCAGGGCATCGCCACGCTGATCCCGCAGACAATCGCGCACGAATTGGGGGCGGATTGGCGGCGAATCGCGGTCGAGCCCGCAGCGCTCAGCGGCGCTTACGCCAATGCCGCGCTCGCCGCGAAATGGGCCGAGCTGTGGATGCCTGTCTTCGCCGGCGCGGCGGAGACGCCCGGCAGCCTGCTGGCGCTACGCTTCGCCCAGTCGGCGACCTTCACCGCCACCGCCGACGGCATGTCGCTCGCCGCCTACGAACGCGGCGCGCGCGAAGCCGGAGCGGCGGCGCGGACGATGCTGGCGCAGGCCGCCGCCGACCGCTGGGGGGTGGACTGGGAAGAATGCGCGGCGGAAAACGGCTTCATCGTCCACGGCAAGAACCGGCTCGCTTTCGCCGACCTCGCCCGCGACGCGGCGGACTACGATCCGCCCGACCCGCCGGTGCTGCGCGCCGATCCGCCCGCCGAGCGCGCCGCCGACGCGCTGCCCGGCGCGAAGCTGCGCTATCCCCGGCTCGATCTCCCCGCCAAGGTCGACGGCAGCGCGCAGTTCGCGGGCGACATCCGCCTCCCCGACATGGTTTTCGCCGCGATCCGTCATTCGCCGACGGGTGACGGCAAGCTCGCCCGCTACGCCGCCGACAAGGCCAAAGCGGTCCCGGGGTTCCTGCGGCTGGTCGAAGGCGCGGACTGGCTCGCCGCGGCGGCGAGCGACTGGTGGGCGGCGGAGCGCGCGCTGCTGGACGCCGCGCCGCAGTTCAAGGTGGCGGGGCCGGCCGATTCGGGGCGCATCGCCAAGGCGCTCGACCGCGCACTGACCTACGGCGATGCGCGCGATGTCCACGCCGCCGGCGAAACGCCGGGCAACTTCCATTTCGCCCGCCGCTATTCGGTCGCCCCTGCGCTCCACGCCGCGCTCGAAACCGCGAGCGTTACCGCTCGCGTCGGGCCGGGCAAGTGCGAGCTGTGGGTCGCGACGCAGGCGCCCGAAGCCGCGCGCCGCGCCGCGGCCGAGGTACTGGGGATCGCCGCCGAAGACGTTGTGCTCTACCCGGTTCCCGCCGGGGGCAGCTTCGACCGCCGGCTGGAGCATCGGCACGTCGCCGAGGCGGCGGCGATCGCCCGCACGGTCGGCAAGCCGGTCCAGCTGACCTGGTCGCGCTGGCAGGAGCATCTTGCCGGGCTGCCGCGCCCGCCGGTGGAAGCAGCGCTCGCCGCGCAGCTCGACACCGCAGGGAGTCCGGTGAGCTGGAAGGCGCGGATCGCGCTCCCTGCGGCCGGCCGCGAGTTCGGACGGCGACTGTTCGACGGCGATGCGCCCCGTGCTGCGATGCTCGCCAGCGCTGGCGAGGGCGATGCACCGGCGGTCGAGGGCGCGGCTCCGCCCTATTCCGTGCCCAATCTGCTGATCCAGCACGTCCCAGCGAGCATCGGCCTGCCGGTCGGGCGGATGCGCGCCAACGCCCACGGCTACACCGCGTTCTTCACCGAGTGTTTCATCGACGAGCTCGCGCGCAACGCCGGGCGCGAGCCGCTGTCGTACCGGATCGGACTGCTCGCCGGCGACCTCAGGCTCGCCGAATGCCTCCAGCGCGCGGCGACGCTGGCCGAGTGGAACGGCGGCGCTCCGGGCAGCGGAGAGGGTCTGGCGTGCCACCGGATGCAAGCGGGCGGGCGGTGGGGGCGGATCGCGGCGGTGGCCAAGGCGCGCCGCGACGAGAGCGGAATCCGCGTCGACAGCTTCTACGCGGTGGTGGACATCGGGCGGATCGTCAATCTCGACATCGCGCGCCAGCAGATCGAGGGCGGGCTGCTTTACGGGATGGGGCTGGCGCTCGGTTCGAGCAGCGCCTGGGCCAAAGGCCGCCCGCAGGCGGAGCGGCTCGGCCAGCTCAACCTGCCGCGCCTCGCCACCGCGCCCGAGATCGAGATCGATTTCGTCGAGGGCGAGGCCGCGCCGTTCGATCCCGGCGAGCTCGGCGTCGCCGTGGCTGCGCCCGCGATCGCCAATGCGCTGTTCGCCGCGACGGGCGAGCGTTTCCGCACCCTCCCGCTGAACGAGGCTGCGGCGTGAACCGGCCGAGCGAGCACCCGGATGTCGCGACCGGCAAGATCGGTGTGCTGCTGGTCAACCTCGGCACCCCCGACGCGCCGACCCCCGCGGCGGTGCGGCGCTACCTGCGCGAGTTCCTCTCCGATCCGCGGGTGGTCGAGATTCCGCGGCTGCTGTGGTGGCCGATCCTCAATGGCTTGGTCTTGACCACCCGTCCGCGCCGCTCGGCCAAGGCCTATCGTGAAATATGGGAGGACGCCGGCTCGGCCTTGGCGACGATCACTGCGGCGCAGGCAGCGGCGCTGCAGGTGCGGCTAGGAGAAGCGGCGACGGTTCGCTGGGCCATGCGCTACGCCAAACCGGCGATCGGTCCCGAACTGGCGGCACTCAAAGCCGCGGGCTGCGCGCGTATCCTCTTCGCCCCGCTCTATCCGCAGTATTCCGCGGCGACCACCGCCAGCGCGCTCGACGCGCTTGGTGCGGCGCTGGCGCAAATGCGCTGGCAGCCGACGCTGCGCACCCTGCCGCCCTATTACGACGATACGTTCCATATCGCCGCGCTGCGCGACGACCTGGCGCGGCAGATCAAGGCGCTAGCCTTCGTGCCCGAGGTGCTGTTGCTCTCGTTCCACGGCATGCCCGAGCGGACCCTGCGGCTCGGCGATCCCTACCACTGCCAGTGCCGCAAGACCGCCCGGCTGCTCGGCGAGGCGCTCGCGCCAGGCTTCCCCGGTTTGCGCATCGAAACCGCGTTCCAGTCGCGCTTCGGGCGCGCCAGGTGGCTCCAACCCTATACCGAAACCGTCCTGCTCGACGAAGCGCGGAGCGGCACCCGCCGGATCGCGGTTGCCGCCCCTGGTTTCTCAACCGATTGCCTCGAAACCCGTGAAGAGCTGGCGATCCGCGGCCGCGCGGTGTTCCTCGACGCCGGCGGCAGCGACTTCGCGGTGCTCGACTGCCTCAATGCCGGAGACGCCGGGATGGCGATGCTCGAGGCGCTGGTGCGGCGCGAGCTGGCGGGGTGGATTTGACGTAAGAGATAGTTTACATTCGTGTCAGTAAGAGGACTGACCATGGCCACGCTCGCCCCCGAAGCTCCCGCATTCACCCACTGGTCGCAGTCCGCGCCCAAGCGTTCGCTCGATCACATTCCGGGCGAGGACGGCTGGCCGGTGATCGGCACGACGCTTGAGCTGCTCGCCGACCCGGCCGCTTTCGGCGAGCGGATGCGGGTCAAATACGGCAGCGTCTACCGCAACAATTCGTTCGGCCGCAGGGGCGTGATCCTGATCGGGGCCGAGGCCAACGAACTGGTGCTGTTCGACCGCGACAAGCTGTTCTCCTCCGAGCAGGGCTGGGGTCCGGTGCTCGACCTGCTGTTCCCGCGCGGGCTGATGCTGCTCGATTTCGACCACCACCGCGCCGACCGCCGGGCGCTGTCCATCGCCTTCAAGCCGGGGCCGATGCGCCACTATGCCGACGCGCTCGGCCGCGGGATCGCCGAGCGGGTCGAGACCTGGCGCGGGCGGGCATTGCAGTTCTATCCGGCGATCAAGGCGTTGACGCTCGATCTTGCCGCCGACAGTTTCCTCGGCCTGCCGCTCGGACCCGAAGCCGCGCAGATCAACCAGGCCTTCGTCGACATGGTCCAGGCCTCGGTCGGGGTGGTCAGGAAGCCGCTGCCGTTCACCGCTATGGGCAAGGGCGTGGCCGGTCGCAGGTTCCTCGTCGAATGGTTCACCGCCGAAACGCTGCGCCGCCGCGCCGAAGGGGGCGGGCAGGACATGTTCAGCCAATTCGCCACCGCGACTCACGAGGACGGTAGCCTCATGCCGGTCGACCAGGTGGTCGATCACATGATCTTCCTGATGATGGCGGCGCACGATACCATCACCAGCAGCGCGACTTCGCTGGTCTGGTTGCTCGCCAAGAACCCCGATCGGCAGGACAAGCTGCGCGCCGAGGCGCTCGCAGTGACCGGCGGAGAGGGCCGCCCGCTGGCTTATGACGATCTCGGCAAGCTCGAGCTGACCGAGATGGCGTTCAAGGAAGCCCTCCGCCTGATCCCTCCGGTGCCCTCGCTGCCGCGCCGCGCGCTGCGCGAATTCGAGTTCGGCGGCTACCGCATCCCGGCGGGGAGCGGGGTCGGGATCAGCCCGGCTGCGGTGCACCTGATGGAAGAGTACTGGCCCGAGCCGGCGAAGTTCGATCCGCTGCGCTTCACCCCTGACGAAGTCGCCAAGCGCCACAAATATGCCTGGGTGCCGTTCGGCGGCGGGGCGCACATGTGCCTTGGGCTGCATTTTGCTTACATGCAGGTGAAGGTGCTGATGGCGCAGATCCTGACCCGCTACCGGATCGAAATCGAGCCGGGCTACGAACCCAAGTGGCAGCCCTGGCCGATCCCCAAGCCGCGCGATGGTCTCAACGTGCGGTTCGCCCCGCTGAATTGACTTTCGCTGGCGGGGTGGCGACGAGGCGCGGGTGACCACCCCCGCGCCTCCCGTTTCGGTCGTTATCCCGGTTTTCAACAATGCGCTGACGCTGGCCGCGACGCTGGCGAGCGCGGCGGCGCAGACCCATCGCGCGCTCGAAATCGTCATCGTCGACGATGGCTCGAGCGACGCCAGCGCGGAGGTCGCCGCAGCCTTCTGCGCGCGCGAGCCGCGGGCGCGGCTCGAGCGGCAGGCCAACCACGGGGTCGCGGCGGCGCGCAACCGCGCGATTGCGCTTGCGCGGGGCGAATGGGTCGCGCCGCTCGACGCCGACGACATCTGGCATCCCGAAAAACTCGCGCGGCAGCTCGCCGCGGCGGCGCGCGCACCGGCCGCGGGCTGGGTGGTCTGCGGATCGCGCGACATCGACGCGGCCGACCGGGTCTGGCGCGACGGGGCCCGGACGGCACCCAGGGGGCAGGTTTTCCTGCGCCTGCTCGCGCACAATTTCATCGATAACGGGTCGGTCCTGCTGTTCCGGCGCGAAGCCGCGCTCGCGGTCGGCGGTTACGATGAGGATAGGCGCGTTCAGGGTTGCGAGGACATGATCTTCCAGCTGCGCCTCGCCGCCCGGTTTCCGCTCGCGGTCGCGCCGGAATACCTGGTCGGCTACCGCAAGCGCGCCGGATCGCTCTCGGACAACCCGCGCGCGATGTTCGCGGCGTGGCGAGTGGGGCTGGCGACGCTCGATCTGACCGGGGCCGTGCCGCAGCGAGTCGCCCGGCGCAATCTCGCCCGCCGCCGGCTGCACCTCGCCGAAGCCCTGGTCTGGCGCGCTCACTGGGGCGAGGCGGCGGTTTTGGCAATCCGCGCGCTGGCGGTCGATCCGTTGCGCGGCGCGCTGACGATAGCCGACCTGGTGGCCCGCCGACTGACCCGTCCGCCGCACCGCGCGCCGCTCCCGGACTTCGCCGTACTCGATCCCCTTGAGGGCGCGATTCCCGCCCGCTCGACCGCTTTCGGCCGGCTGCGCGATCGGCTCGAGCGCGCCCGCAATGCGCGGCTCGCCAGGCTCGAGTCTTAAGCCGGGTCCCAGCGGACCAGCGGGCTATCGCCGATAAGTTGACGCGCGCGGCGATTGCGCCGGGCGAGGTCGGCGCGCAGCGCGGCGCGGAGCAGCCCCGGCGCGGCTTGGGCCGCCGCCGCCCAGCCGAGCAGCGCCGCGCTTGCCGTGTTTGCGCCCAGCCGCGCGCGGTGCAGGATGCGGCGCAGCAGCCGGGGCCGCCCGCCGCTCCACAGCAGCGTCGCGCCGATATGGCGATAGGCCGCGGGGGCGATCTTGCCGTCGGCGGGGAGAGGATGATCGGCCAGCGCGGCGCACATCGCCTCCATCGCCTGCTCGAGCGGCCCAAGGCCCTCGCCGAGGCGGGTGGTGGCGGGGTTCTGGCGGTATTCGATCAGCGCCTCCGCGATGGTCCAGACCTCGCCGATTTCCGCGAGGCGCAGGAACAGGTCGACGTCCTCCCATTTTTCCGCCGCCGCGCGATAGCCGCCGACTTCGGCCCACGCCGTCCGGCGCAGCATCGTCGAGCTGTGCGCGAAAGGGGCGAAACGCGAAGGACGGGTGAGGCGAGCAAGGTCGGGAGCGCGCACCCGCCGTCCGGCGGGATCGATCGTCCAGGCAAGCGCCCCGACCAGCACCGCCGCGGGCCTCGCCGCGAAAGCCGCGACCTGCGCGGCGAGCCGCCCCGGCAGCATGCGGTCGTCGGCGTCGAGCCGCGCCACCAGCGGGGCGCGGGCGAGTTCGATCACCCGGTTCGAACTGCCCGCCGCGCCGAGCCGGCGCTCGCCGAGGTCGAGCCGGATCCGCGGCTCGCGCCGCGCCCAGGCCTGGAGCAGCTCGCGCGATCCGTCGCTCGAGCCATCGTCGCGCAGGACCAGTTCGAAGTCGGTGAAGTCCTGCGCGGCGATGCTGGCGAGGCAGGGCTCGAGCCAGGCTGCGGCGTTGAACACCGGCACCACCACGCTGACGGCGGGCGCGGCGCTCATCGCCCGAGCGGCCGCCACTCGGTCACTTCGGCGCCGCGCAGCCGCCGCGCCGCCCAGCGGTTGCGCACCCGAACAACCAGCCGCAGCGCCGCGCGCAGCGAGCGCGGCGAAAGCGTCGCCCAAGCGACGAAACCGAGGCTTTCGAGCGTCGCCCGGTCGAAGCGCAGGCGCCCGCGGCGGAGCAGCTCGGGCAGCAGCACGGCGCGTTCGCCCGCCCAGACCCGGGTCCACGAGCAGGCGACGAACACGCGCGGGTGCAGTCGCGACAGTTCGACGACGGCGGGGGCGGTTTCGGGTGCTTCGCCGTGTTCGACCGCGTCGGCGCAGCGGTACATCCGCTCGAGCGAGCTCTCGACCCGCATCGCCGCATCGCGCTGGCGCGTGCTGATCCGAGAATAGCGATAGGTGGTGAGCGCCCGGGTCGTCACCAGCACCCGCCCGAGCCGCGCCATCCGCCAGTAGAGGTCGAGGTCCTCCCAATAGTCTGCGGCGCTGCGGTAGCCGCCGGCGCTGTCGTAAGCCGCGCGGCGGAACATGATCGAGGAATGCGCCATCGGCGCGAAGGCGCTGGGGTGGGCGAGCCGCCACAGATTGACCGGGTGGGCCTCGTGTCCGTGCCAGTCGATGGTCGCCGCCGGGCTGCCGGTGAGAACGCAGCCGGGCTGCTCCGCGAATAGCGCCGCCTGGACCGCCAGCCGCTCGGGATGGGCGAGATCGTCGGCGTGGGCGATCGCGACGAGCGCCGCGCGCGATTCCCGCACCGCCCAGTCGGCCGCCCCCGCGACGCCGGATTTGGCCGCGCGCCGGGCGAGCCGGATGCGCGGGTCTTCGTCCGCCAGCGCGGCGAGGATCGCCGGGGTGGCGTCGCGCGAGCCGTCGTCGCACAGCACCAGTTCGAAGTCGCGCCAGGTCTGCGCCAGCACGCTGCGCACCGCCTCTTCGATGTGCGCCTCGCCGTCGTGAACCGGCAGCACCACGCTCACCGCGGGGGCGCTCACGCCGCGCCCTCGGCGAGCAGCCGCGCGGCGAAGCTTCCCGGGGGCGCGGCGGCGAGGTCGAGACCGCGCAGCCTCTCGTTCCACAAGTGGACCGCGATTGTATCGGACCGGACCACGCTCTCGAGCGAGCGAGCGGGATCGAGCAGCCAGCCGGCGGCGGTCCACGGCACCGGGTAAAGCCGGCTGGCGGGCAACGCCATGTCGGCGAGGCCATACTTGCGTGCCAGCCAGGTCAGCGCCTCGGGCCCGGCGCTGCCCCACGGCATCTTACCCAGCTCCGCCCGGCCGGTCGCCAACCGGCGGAGGTGCGCGGCGATGCGCGGGCGCCAAGCCAGCCAGGGCGGGACGGTGCGTTCGTCGAACAGTTTTCGCAAATCGGCCAGAAGCGGGCTTTCTGCAGGCAGGCGAAGCACACCCGTCGCGATCGTTCCGCCGCCCTGGTCACCCATGATGTAGTCGCCCGGCTCGCGCAGCGGCGCGACGAAATAGACGTCGCAGTCGATCCATGTGCCCAGCCCAAGGCGCTGCAGCTCATAGCGGAAGCGGTTGGAGAACAGTGCCGGGCTGCCGTTTTTGTGACGGATGATGGCGTCCTCGGGAAGGATCGCGGCCGCATCCCGCAATTCGACTCCGTCGGGAACGCCTTCCAATGAGGAATAAGCGTAGACCGCCACGCGGTGCCCGTGGCGCAGCGCCGAGCGCAGGCACGCCCGCTCGACCGGTCCGAGCCGGTCGCCGATCCACAGGGTGACCAGCTGGACAGAAGGGATCGCTGCGTCTGATCGACGCGGGGGCGGGTGGGTCATCGAGCGCGCTTGGTTCTTCTTTTTGCGCGGCCCTACACCCTCGCGCTCAGAAATCCACCGCGATCCCGTTGCGCACCCAGTCGCCGTAGCGCGTCGGGGAGAGCCCGCCGGGTTCTTCGTGCGGCTCGATGGCGCGGGGTTCGGGGGCCGGCGCGTCGCTCCAATGCGCGGGCTTGGCGAAACCGGCGGGGCGGCGGGTGGCGCGCTTGGTCATCCGCGCAGCATGGCGGCGCTGGCGGCGCGGGGCAATTGCGTTTAGCGCACCCGCCGTGGACATTCCCGGCCTTTCGGCGCGCAAGGCGGCGCTGCGCCTGCTCGATGCGGTGCTGCGCCGCGGCGAGACGCTAGACCAAGCCGCACCCGGGGCGCTGCAAGGCATTCGCGGCGAGGCCGACCGGGCGCTGGCCCGTGCGCTGGCGGGCGAGGCGCTGCGCTGGCTGACCGATCTCGACGCGCTGATCGATTCGGCGATCCCCCGGCGGCTGCCCGACGACGCCAAGCCGCGCAGCGTGCTGCGGCTGATGCTGGCGGGCTGGCTGCGGCTGGAGACCCCGCCGCACGCGGTGATCGCGACCGGTCTGCCGCTGCTGAGCGGAGGCCCGCGGCGGCTGGCGCACGGGGTGTTTTCGGCGCTGGCCAAGCGCGAGGCGGCGCTGCCCGCGGCGCCGACTTTGCCCGAGGCGGTCGCGGCGCGCTGGGGTGAGCGCGCCGGGGCAATCGCGGCCGGTCTGGGAGTGCCGCCGCCGCTCGACCTGACCCTGCGCGATCCTGCTGCGACCGAGGAATGGGCCGAACGGCTCGGCGGCGTCTCGCTGTTGCCGGGCCACGTCCGCCTGCCGCGCGGCGGCGCGGTCGAGCGGCTCGATGGCTACGGCGAGGGCGCGTGGTGGGTCCAGGATCTTGCCGCGAGCCTGCCTGCGCGGCTGCTCGGGCCGGGGGAGGGCCGGCGCGTGCTCGATCTCTGCGCCGCGCCGGGGGGCAAGTCGCTCCAGCTTGCCGCCGCCGGGTGGAAGGTCACCGCGCTCGATTCGAGCGCCAAACGGCTGAGCCGGATGGAAACCAACTTGCTGCGCACCGGGCTGGCGGTGCAGCTCGTCCAAGCCGATGCGCTGAGCTGGGACACCGGCGAACGCTGCGACGCCGTCCTGCTCGACGCGCCGTGCACCGCCACCGGCACCTGCCGCCGCCACCCCGACGTGCTCCACCGCATCGCCGCGCGCCACATAGCCGAGATGGCCGAGGTCCAGGCGCGGCTGCTCGAACGCGCAGCTGGCTTCCTCGTGCCCGGCGGGCGGCTGGTCTACGCAGTGTGCTCGCTCGAGCCGGAGGAAGGCGAGGCGCAGGCCGCGCGGGTCGCGCTCGCCCCCGATCCGTTCCGCGCCGAGGAATTTCCCGCAGGCCTCTCGCCGACGGCGCAAGGCTGGTTGCGCACCGATCCGGGAATGCTCGCCGAGGCGGGCGGGCTCGACGGGTTCTTCATCGCCCGCTGGCGCAAGCCCTGACGCTCCGATAGGCTTGGCGACTGGAGTTTCGGGAGGACCGTCTGTGCGTCGTTTTGCCCTGTTAGCCGCCGTACCGCTGCTCTGGAGCACCGCCGTGCAGGCCGCGCCCTACAAGGCGCAAATCCAGCGCGACGACTGGGGGATCGCCCACGTTTCGGGCAAGACCGACGCCGATGCGGTGTTCGGGATGATCTACGCCCAGGCCGAAGACGACTTCAACCGGATCGAGGTCAACTACCTCACCAACCTCGGCCGCCTCGCCGAAGCCGAGGGGGAGAGCGCGATCTGGCAGGACCTGCGCCAGCGGCTGTGGATCGATCCGGTCGACCTCAAGGCGCAATACGCCAAGAGCCCGTCGTGGCTGCGCGGCCTGATGCAGGCCTGGGCAGCGGGGCTCAACCGCTACCTCGCCGATCATCCCGGGGTGAAGCCGAAGGTCATCACCCGGTTCGAGCCGTGGATGGCGCTGAGCTTTTCCGAAGGCTCGATCGGCGGCGATATCGAAAAGGTTTCGCTGAGCCAGTTGCAGGCGTTCTACGAGCGGCGCACGGTTGCATTGACCGCCGAGGAGCGCGGGCTGGTCCCGAAGGAGCCGACCGGCTCGAACGGCTTCGTCATCGCCCCGTCGCACAGCGCCAGCGGCCACGCGCTGCTGCTAATCAATCCGCACACCAGCTTCTTCTTCCGCGACGAGATGCAGGTGACGAGCCGGCAAGGCCTCGACGCCTACGGCGCGGTCACCTGGGGGCAGTTCTTCATCTACCAGGGGTTCAACGCCCGCGCCGGGTGGATGCACACCACGAGCCCGGTCGACAATGTCGACGAGTTCGCCGAAGCCGTGACCCCCGCCGCCGGTGGGTTCGCCTACAAGTTCGGCTCCGAATCGCGCGCCGTCACGATCAGGCCGATCACGCTGTCCTATCGCCGCAGCGACGGCACGATCGGCAACCGCACCTTCACCACCTACGCCACGCATCACGGGCCGGTGGTCCGCGCCAAGGGCGACAAGTGGATCGCAACCGCGCTGATGTTCCGTCCGGTCGCGGCGCTTCAGCAGAGCTTCCTGCGCACCAAGGTCAGCGACGTCGCCAGCTTCCGCAAAGTCGCCGCGCTCAAGGCCAATTCCTCCAACAATACCCTGTTCGCCAGCAGCAAAGGCGAGATCGCACTGTTCCTGCCGCAATTCATGCCGCTGCGCTCAGCCCGCTACGACTACACCCGGCCGGTCGACGGCAGCGACCCCGCGACCGGCTGGCACGGCCTGCATGACCTTGCGACCTTTCCCGAAGTGGTAAATCCGGCGAACGGCTGGGCGATGAATGTCAATGACGGGCCGTGGTGGGCGGCGGGCAAGGACAGTCCCTTGCAAAGTGCTTATCCCAAGTATTTCGACCAGCGTGGCCGCCAGCCGCGCACTCCGGCGGCGATCAAGGTTCTTTCGGCCAACCCGCGCTTCACCCTCGATGGGCTGATCGCCGCCGCTTACGATCCGTGGCTGCCGCTGTTCGCCGAGCAGGTTCCCGGACTGGTCGCGGCCCACGCCAAGGCCCCCGATCCGGCGCGCGCCGCGGCGATCGCGCTGCTCGCCAAGTGGGATTACCGTTGGAGCCTGACCTCGACCGAGACCAGCCTCGCGGTGTTCTGGGCCGATGCGCTGTGGGCTCTGGGTGCGGACGCGGCCGCGGCGCAGCGCATCCCGGTCCAGCAATGGATGGCGACCGGGGCCAGCGACGCCCACAAGCTCGCCGCGCTCGACACCGCCGTGGCCAAGCTCAAGGCCGATTTCGGTTCGTGGCGGGTGCCGTGGGGCGAGATCAACCGCTTCCAGCGCAACGACGGGGCGATTCGCCAGACTTTCGACGACGCCAGGCCGAGCACACCGGTGCCCTTCGCCTCGGCCAACTGGGGTTCGCTCGCCGCCTTCGGGGCCGAGCGCTATCCGGGGACGAAGCGATACTACGGCACTTACGGCAACAGCTTCGTCGCGGCGGTCGAATTCGGCCCGCGGGTGAAAGCGCGAGCGGTGACCGCGGGCGGGGTCAACGGCGATCCCACTTCGCCCCATTTCAACGACCAGGCCGAACGCTATGCCGCCGGCAACCTGCGTCCCGTCTATTTCTACCCCGAAGACCTTGCGGGCCACGTCCGGACCAGCAAGGTGGTGAGCGGAAGCTAGGCTTTCACCTTCTCCGCAAAGCCCTTCTGCAGCTTGGCCAGCTTGGGCGGGATTGTCGCGAGGCAGTAGGGATTGCGCTGGCCTTCGCCGTCCCAGTATTCCTGGTGGTAGTCCTCGGCCGGATACCAGGTTGCCGGACCTTCGATGGTGGTCACAGCGCGCTGGTCGGCGTGCTCGGAGTTCCACCGCGCGATGCCCGCATCGGCTTCGCCGCGCTGGCCATCGTCGAGCGGGAAGATCGCCGAGCGGTACTGGGTGCCGACGTCGTTGCCCTGGCGGTTCAATTGGGTCGGATCGTGGGTGCCCATGTGGATGTCGAGCAGGTCGCCGTAGCTCACCGCGCTTTGGTCGAACTCGACCCGGATTGCCTCGGCGTGGCCGGTGCCGCCGCCGCACACCGCCTTGTAGCTCGGGTTCTCAATGCTTCCGCCGATATAGCCGCTCTCGACTGCGCGCACGCCGTGGACGCTGCGGAACACCGCCTCGACGCACCAGAAGCATCCGCCCGCAAAAATCGCCTCAGCCATGCTCGCTTCCATTTCCGTTCATCTGCTGCAACCAAATAGGGAGCCTGCCAGTTTCCCGCCAGAAGGAGCCGCCGGTGCGTATGCTATTTCTTCCCCTGCCGTTGATGCTCGCCGCCTGTGCGAGCGAGCCAGACCCCCGCGGACTCGACCGCGACGAGACGCTGCTATCGCTCTCGGCGAGCGGTGAGGCCGAGGTCGTTCCCGATCTGGCGACGATCCTCATCGGGGTCGAAACCTTCGGCGCCGACGCCAAGGCGGCCAACGCCGCCAATAGCCGCAAGGCCGCCGAGATTGCCGCGGCGCTGGCCAAGTTCGGGGTCGCCGAGCGGGACATCCAGACCCGCAACCTCTCGCTCGGGCGGATCGACTATGGCGCGCGCAAGGGCCAGTTCCAGGCCAACAACACGCTCGCCGTCCGGCTCAAGGAAGTGCCCCGCGCGGGCGAGGCCGTGGCCGCGGCGACCGCGGCGGGGGCCAACATCCTCTCCGGCCCCTCGCTCCAGATCGACGATCCCGAAAAGGCCAACCGCGGCGCCTACATCGCCGCCTACCGCGCCGCCCGCACCCGCGCCGAGGCCTATGCCGAAGCCGCGGGGATGGAGATCGCACGCGTGCTGACGATCCGCGACGGCGGGCAGGGCGGGGGCTACGCCGAAGCCGCGATGGACGCGGCGATGATGGAGCAGGCGGCGGCGCCGATTCTCGCCCGGCCGGCCCCGCCGCCGCCGCCCTCGATCCGTCCGGGCGTGTCGCGCACGCGGGTCAACGTGCAAGTGGACTTCGCGCTCACCGAGAAATAGGGCGGGCGGGATGACCCGCTCGCTCACCGTCGCCGCGCTTCAGCTCGCGCTAGGCTCGTCAGACGAGGCCGAAAACATCGCTGCGGTCTCGGCGCTGGTCGAACAGGCCGCGGGCGAGGGCGCGCAGGTAATCCTCCCGCCCGAGCTGTTTTCCGGCCCCTATTTCTGCAAGACCGAGGATGAGGCCCTGTTCGCCGCGGCCCGCCCCACCGCCGAGCATCCCTCGGTGATCGCGATGCAAGCGCTCGCAGCCAAACTCAAGGTCGCGATCCCGACCAGCTTCTTCGAACGCGACGGCCACCACCATTACAACTCGCTCGCAATGATCGGCCCCGAGGGCGAGATCGCGGGGACCTACCGCAAGAGCCACATCCCCGACGGCCCCGGCTACCAGGAAAAGTTCTATTTCCGCCCGGGCGCCGATGGGTTCAAGGTGTGGAAGGTATTCGGCGCGACCATCGGCGTCGGGATCTGCTGGGACCAGTGGTACCCCGAGGCCGCGCGAGTGATGGCGCTGCTCGGCGCCGAAGTGCTGTTCTACCCCACCGCGATCGGTTCCGAGCCTTACGATCCCGATCTCGACACCAGCCGGATGTGGTGCCGCGCGATGCAGGGCCACGCGGTGTCGAACTGCCTGCCGGTGGTCGCCGCCAACCGCATCGGGAGCGAGGACGGCCAGCGGTTTTACGGCCACAGCTTCATCGCCGACGAATGGGGCGATCTCGTCGCCGAGTTCGGGGGTGAGGAGAGCGGCGTCCTCGTCATCCGCCTCGATCTTGCGCGCGCCGCGCGGCACCGCGCCGGGATGGGCTTTTTCCGCGACCGCCGGCCCGAGCTTTACCGCCGCCTCGCCGAGGACGTCTGACCCAGACCTACCTCATCGCGCTCGGCTCGAACGTGCGGCACTCCCGCCACGGCCGCCCGCGCGGTGTGGTTGGAGCGGCGCTGGCGGCGCTGGGCAAAGCCGGATTGCGGGTCGTTTCCGCCTCGCCGGTGCTAACGACCGCGCCACTCGGCCCATCGAGGCGCCGCTATGCCAACGCCGCGGCGCTGGTCGAAACCGCGCTCGCGCCCGATGCTTTGCTCGCCGCGCTCAAGCGTATCGAGCACGACTTCGGCCGCCAAGTTCGCGGTCCTCGCTGGGGCGCGCGGGTGCTCGATCTCGACATCGTGCTGTGGTCCGGCGGCTGCCGGGCGAGCGACCCGCTGACCGTCCCCCACCCCGCCTTCCGCCACCGCGATTTCGTCCTCAAACCGGCCTCGGTCATCGCTCCCGACTGGCGCGACCCGCTCACTCGCCTGACAATCCGCCACCTCCGCGCGCGCTTGACCCGCCCCCGCCCCCGGTCCTAGGGCGGCGCTCGTGGTCGGGCCCTTAGCTCAGTCGGTAGAGCAACTGACTTTTAATCAGTAGGTCGCTGGTTCGAACCCAGCAGGGCTCACCACGCGGGGCATCGGGAGGGCGAAGCGCGATGGCAGGCACAATCCTGGTCCTCAACGGGCCCAACCTCGACCTGCTGGGCGAGCGCGAGCCGGAGATTTACGGGCGCACCACGCTCGCCGAGATAGAAGCGCAGTGCCGCGCGGTGACCGACACGGCGGGCTTCACGCTCGATTTTCGGCAGACCGGGACCGAGCACATCATGCTCGAGTGGATCCAGAAGCACCGCACGGGGCTTGCCGGAATCGTGATCAATCCGGCGGCGTTTTCCTATGCCGCCTACTCGATCCTCGATGCGCTGCTGATGGTCGATTGCCCGGTGATCGAGGTCCACATCTCGAACCTCCACCGCCGCGAGGCGCCTTGGCGGGCGAACTCGATCATTACCCAGGGAGTGACCGGCATCGTTTCCGGGCTCGGCGCCGCGGGCTACGTCCACGCGGTGCGCCACCTGACCGGGCAGTAGCGCGATGCGGCTCGGATCGGGCCTGGCCGGGGCGCTCCCCGGCCTGATTGCCGCGTTGTGCGCCGCTCCGGCGCAGGCGCAGCGCACCGAGGAGAACGTCACCACCCAGTCGGCAGACGCCTTCGGGCGTTCGGTCGGGAGCGACCGCTCGGGGCTCTACAGCAGCGAGGACGTTCGCGGGTTCAGCCCGGTAGAGGCTGGCAACGCGCGGATCGAAGGGCTCTATTTCGACCAGATCGACAGGCTCTCGCCGCGAATCCAGCAAGGGACCACGGTGCGGGTCGGGGTGGCGGCGCTGCGCTATCCGTTCCCCGCGCCGACCGGGCTGGTCGACTACGACCTGGTCAAGCCCGACGGCTCGCTGTCGTTCGCTGCCGAGGTCAGCAGCGGTTCGTCCTTCGCCCCCGGGCTGGGCGGGTCGCTCGAATTCAAGGCGCCGCTCGACGGAGTCCGGCTGGGACTTTCGGGGGGCGTGGGCGGCCGCCGCATCGAGCGCGTCGAGGGCGGGCAGGCCTGGGTGCTCAATGGTGGCGGCACGCTGCGGTGGCGACCTTATGCGGGCGCGGAAGTGGTCGCGTTCGGTGCGGTTTTCCTCAATTGGGACGAACATGCGCGGCCGACACTGTTCCTCGCCGGCGATGCGCTCCCGCCCGAGATCGAACGCGGGGTCGACCTCAGCCAGGGCTGGGCGAAACGCGATTCGGTCAACCTCCATTTCGGCGCGATCGCGCGGCTGCCGCTGGGCGACTGGCGCCTCGAGACCGGGCTGTTCCGCGCCCGCCGGACCGCAGACAAGGCGTTTTCCGACCTCATGCTGGGGGTCACCGCGACGGGCGCAGTGGGCAACCGGACGATCATCGCCGACGGCGACGGTGAGGACCGTTCGCTCTCGGGCGAAGCGCGGCTGGTGCGGCAATGGCGCAGCGGATCGGTTGCGCAGCAGGTCATCGTCAGTGTTCGCGGGCGCGCGCGCGACCGGCGCTTCGGCGGCAGCACGCGCATCGCGCTCGGACCGGGCAGCCTGCTCGCGCCCGATCCGCGGCCCGAGCCGGCCTATGCGCTCGGCCCCAAGAACCGCGACCGGGTGCGCCAGATTACCGGGGGCGCGGCGTGGAGCCTGGTCAGCGACGGCGGGGTGACGCTCGACGCGGGGCTTTCGAAAAGCCGCTACGTCAAGGACGTCGATTTTGCCGACCCGCTCGCCGCCGATCCGACCTCGCGCGATACGCCGTGGCTATGGAATCTCGGGGGCGCCTATGCCCTGACCCCGCGGCTGACGCTTTATGCCGGCGCCTCGGCGGGGCAGGAGGAAGCCCCGATCGCGCCCGAGATCGCGAACAATCGCGCCGAAGCCCCGCCCGCAATCCGCACCCGGCAGGTCGAAGCCGGGGTCAAGCTCGCGCTGACCGGCAAGCTAACCCTGATCGCAGGGGTGTTCCGCATCACCAAGCCCTATTTCAACCTCGACCCGGCGCTGCGCTATCGCCGCCTCGGCACGCTGACCAATCAGGGGGTCGAGCTGTCGCTGGCGGGCGCGCTAGCGCCGGGGCTGACGCTGGTCGGCGGCGCGCTGTTTGCCGATCCGAGGATCTCGGGCGAAGCGGTCGATGCCGGGCAGATCGGTCCGAGCCCGGTCGGACAGGGTCGGCAGCGCAGCGTGGTCAACCTCGACTGGCGGCCGGACGGGGGAACCTCAGCCTGGTCGTTCGACCTCTCGGCCGAGGGCGTCTCGGCGCGAACCGCCAATGCGCGCAACACGTTGCGCGTGCCGGCGCGGGCGACGCTGGGCCTCGGCGCGCGCTACCGTTTCAAGCTGGGCAAGGCCAAGCTGCTGCTGCGCCCGGTGGTGACGAATGTGCTGGACGATTACGGCTGGTTTGTTTCACCCAGCGGCGGCCTGACCTATACGCAGGGGCGAAGCGCCACCCTGCAGCTGACCGCCGATTTCTGAGGGGACCACCATGACGACGTTCACCGCTACCACCCCCGAACGCTATTCGACCGTGGCGATCGTGCTGCACTGGGCGATCGCGGTGCTGCTGCTGTTCCAGCTCGGGCTGGGCTTCGGGATGGGGGACCTCCCGCGCGGGCCGGGGAAGATCGCGGTGGTTCGCCTGCACATCTCGGTCGGGGTGACGATCCTGCTGCTGACTTTCGCGCGGATCGGCTGGCGCTTCGCCAAGCCGCGCCCGCTTGCGCACGAGCAGCATCCGGCGCTGAAGCGGCTCGCCGGGGCGGTGCACGCGTTGCTCTATTTCGTCATGCTGGCCGGGCCGCTGACCGGATGGGCGATCATCTCGACCGGCAAGTCGACCAATCCGGTGACGCTGTTCGGGACGGTCCCGTGGTTCCGCCTGCCGCTCCCCAAGGGCTGGCACGACGGCGCCGAGGAAGTCCACGAGCTGCTCGCCTTCCTGCTGATCGGGCTTATCGTGCTCCACCTCGCCGGGGCGCTGCGCCACCACCTGAAGCGCGACGCATTGGTCGGCCGGATGCTTCCCGGCGGAATGGCGGCGAGCCATCCCGGGCGCACCGCCGGGGTGGCCATCGCGCTCGCTGCGGCCGCGCTGGCGGTCTGGGCGGGCCTCTCCGGGGGCGGTGTCGCCGGCTGACGGCGGCAAAGGGGGGGGCGACGCGTGGACCATCCCAAACCCGCCGCGCCGGTCGATTGGACCTTGCTGCCTTATGGCGGCGACCTGTTCGGTGAGATCCACCTCGCCGAGCAGACCGCGCCCGCGCCGGCCGCGCCGCGCCCCTCTCTGTTCCCGGGGCTCGCCGCCTGCGCGGTGGCGGCCGCGGCCTCGGCGTGGCTGAGCGAGCATTATGGCTTCCCGATCATCCTGCTGGGTCTGCTGGTCGGGCTCAGCCTCAACTTCATCGCGGTGAACCCGGCGACGCATGCCGGACTCGATTTCGCCTCGCGGACCTGCCTGCGCTTCGGCATCGTCGTGCTCGGCTTCCAGGTGACGCTGGCGCAGATCGGCGCGCTCGGGGTGCTGCCTTTCGCGGCGCTGCTGGTGGTGATGGCGGTGACTTTCGCCGCCGGGATCGCGGGCGCGCGGCTGGTCGGCCAGTCGCCCTATGCCGGGGTGCTCGCGGGCGGGGCAACCGCGATCTGCGGCGCAAGCGCGGCGCTCGCGCTCTATGGCGTTATCGGCAAGGAGCGCCTCAGTCAGGCGCAGTTCGCGCTCACCCTGGTGGGGATTTCGCTCGCCAGCGCCTTTGCGATGACGGTCTATCCGATCCTCGCCGGTTACCTCGATCTGGGCGACCGCGAGGCCGGCTTCTTGATCGGCGCCTCGATCCACGACGTCGCCCAGGCGATCGGCGGCGGCTATGCCTTCTCCGACGCCGCGGGAGCCAACGCGACGATCGTCAAGCTCGCCCGCGTGGCGCTGCTCGCCCCGCTGGTGGCGCTGGTCAGCGTCGCCATTCGCCCGGCCGAGGGCGCTGCCCAGCCGGTCTGGCGGCGTCTCGCGCTGCCTTGGTTCATCCTCGCCTTCCTCGCGGTGCTAGCGTTCAACAGCGCGCTCGCCGTCCCCGAACCGCTGCGCCACTGGGCGCTGGTGCTGTCCAAGGCGCTGCTGCTCCTCGCGGTAACCGCCACCGCGATGCGCACGCGCCTCGACCTGCTCCTCGCGATGGGCTGGAAAAGCGCGGTCCCGGTGGTGGCGGCGACGCTGGCGAGCTTCGGCGCGGCGCTGGGGTTCGCGGCCTGGATCTAAGAATCGAGGCTCAAAAATCTAGGTGAAGGCGATCAGTGCCCCGACCGCGCAAATCAAGCTCGCCGCGAACCCGATTTTCGGGTTTACGCCGACGCGTTCGAACAGCGCGCTGAGCAACCCGTAGATGAGGCCTAGGGCAGCCGCAGCGAGCACGAGGAAGACTACCCCAAGAAGAAATCCGCCCAAACTGATGCCTGTTAGCTGCGATCCGATTGCTCCCATCACCCCCTCCTCACATCCGGAACACCCCGAACGCTGGCCGCTCCGGGATCGGCGCCTCCAGACACACCCCCAGCGCCAGCCCCAGCACATCCCTCGTCTGCGCCGGGTCGATCACGCCGTCGTCCCACAGCCGCGCGGTGGCGTGGTAGGGGTTGCCCTGGGCTTCGTAGTCCTCGCGGATAGGTTGCTTGAAGGCTTCGGCCTGCTCGGGGGTCCACTTCGCGGCGTCGCGGTGGACCGTCGCCAGCACGCTCGCCGCCTGTTCGCCGCCCATCACGCTGATCCGGCTGTTGGGCCAGGTGAACAGGAAGCGCGGGGCGTAGGCGCGGCCGCACATGCCGTAATTGCCCGCCCCGAAAGAGCCGCCGATCAGCACGGTGAGCTTGGGCACGGTGGCGGTGGCGACCGCGGTGACCAGCTTGGCGCCGTGTTTGGCGATGCCTTCGGCCTCGTACTTGCCCCCGACCATGAAGCCCGAAATGTTCTGGAGGAACAGCAGCGGAATCCGCCGCTGGCAGGCGAGTTCGATGAAGTGCGCGCCCTTGACCGCAGATTCGCTGAACAGCACCCCGTTATTGGCGAGGATCGCCACGGGCATCCCCCAGATGTGCGCGAAGCCGCAGACCAGGGTCGAGCCATAGCGCGCCTTGAACTCGTGGAACTCGCTGCCGTCGACCAGCCGGGCGATCACCTCGTGGACATCGTACGGCGCGCGGACGTCGTCGGGGACCACGCCGTAGAGCTCGTCGGCGTCGTACTTCGGCGCGCGCGGTTCCTTGAGCGGGAGGCCGTGCTCGTGGCGCGGGCCGAGGTAGCTGACGATGTCGCGGACGATGGTCAGCGCGTGCTCGTCGTTCTCGGCGAGGTGGTCGGCGACGCCCGACTTGCCGGTGTGAAGCTCGCCGCCGCCAAGATCCTCGGCGCTGATCGCCTCGCCGGTCGCGGCCTTGACCAGCGGCGGGCCGGCGAGGAAAATCGTGCCCTGACCACGCACGATCACGGTCTCATCGCTCATCGCTGGGACGTATGCCCCGCCCGCGGTGCAGGAGCCCATCACGCAGGCGATCTGGGCGATGCCCTTGGCGCTCATGTTGGCCTGGTTGAAAAAGATCCGCCCGAAGTGGTCGCGGTCGGGGAAGACCTCGGCCTGGTGCGGCAGGTTGGCCCCGCCGCTGTCGACCAGGTAGATGCACGGCAGGCGATTGGCCTCGGCGATCTCCTGCGCGCGGAGGTGCTTCTTGACCGTGAGGGGATAATAGGTCCCGCCCTTCACCGTCGCATCGTTGCACACGATCATGCACTGGCGGCCCGAAACCCGCCCGATTCCGGTGATGATCCCCGCGCCGGGGACCTCGCCGTCATAGACGTCGCAGGCCGCGAGTTGGCCGAGCTCGAGCAGCGGCGAGCCGGGATCGAGCAGTCGCTCGACCCGTTCCCTTGGTAGCAATTTGCCGCGCGAGGTGTGCCGCTCGCGGCTCTTCTCGCTACCGCCGAGCGCGGCGTCGGCCACCCGCGCGCGCAGCTCCTCGGCGAGCGCTCGGTTGTGCGCGGCGCGGGCCTTGGCCTCGGGGCTCTCGGGATCGAGCGCGGTGGGGAGGACAGGAGCGCTCATCCTTGGGCCTTTCGTTGCAGCAACCTGATCCATAGCGGGATCGTCACCAGTCCGAGCTGGCTCCACATCGGGACGACGAAGGCCAGCGCGAAAGCTACCGCCGCGCCCAGCGCCACGCCGAACCCGCGCATCCGCATCAGTTTCGCCTCGGCTCCGTCGGGCTCGGGCCACAACCGCGTTGCGATGCCGACCACGCGCGCGCTGAGCAGCGCGGTGACCAGCAGCATCGCGTTGTAGAACGCGGTCGGGACGACCATTCCGAAGTTGCGGCTCATGAACCCGGTGGCGAAGGGCATGAAGGCGACCGCCATGAGCAGAACGAGGTTGGGCCAGACCAGCCGCGGCGAGAAGGTATCGACCCGCGACAGCGCCCCGTGATGGCCGACCCAGAACCGCCCGATCACCAGGAAGCTGATCACGAAGCCGATGAACGAGGGGATCAGCTCGGCCAGCGCCCCCCAGTCGGGGCCGTCATAGTGGCGCAGGTCGGGGATATGGATCTCGATCACCAGCAGGGTGATCGCGATCGCGAAGACCGCGTCGGAGAAAAACACGAGGCGCTCGGTCGAGTGGTCGGGCGTGGTCATAACCGGTTGCTCACTTCGACGAGGTTGCGGTCGAGATCGTGGAAATACAGCGAGTCGAGCGGCCCCACCGCCCCCTCGCGACGCCCGCTGTCGAGGATCGTCACCCCCTCGCGTTCGAGGTGGCTCCGCCATTCGGCCACGGGTGTCTCGCTGATCAGGCAGAAATTGCCGCTCCCCGCCACGGTCCCCTGGGCGATTTCCGGCATTGCGTCGGCCGACTGCAGACTGATCTTGCCCGCGCCGAAATGGAGCGACCACTTGCCCGGCCGCTCCTCGCGCGGGTCCATTCCCAGCACCCGCTGGTAGAACGCCCGCGCCGCTCCGACGTCGGTCACGGCCAGCACGATATGATCGAAGCGCTGGACCGAAAACGCGCTCACGCCGCCCCCAGCAATGCGGCGATGCCGGCGCTGCTCAGGCCGGGCCAGCCGATGTGGCGGCCGCGCGAGGCGGCGAGCGAGAACAGGCCGGTGGCGAGCCACATGGCGCCGATCGCGCGGATCAGGCCCGCCGGGCTACCGGGCCAGATCACCACCGCTGCATTGCTCAGCATGTAGAGGCTGGTCAGGCGCCATGCCGAGCGCAGCACGCGGCGGCCCTGCCGATGCGGGATCGCGGTGCTGCCCGGCGCGACCAGCGGCCCGATCAGGCGGCGCTCGCCCGCCACCGAATGGACCACCGCGGTCGCCGCCATCAGCAGAGCGGCAAGGACCAGCCAGCCGCTCATCATGCCGCCCCGATCAATTCGCGCCCGATCAGCATGCGGCGGATTTCGTTGGTCCCGGCGCCGATGTCGAGCAGTTTGGCGTCGCGCATGTAGCGTTCGACCGGCCAGTCCTTGGTGTAGCCCGCGCCGCCAAGCGCCTGGATCGCCTCGCCCGAAACGCGAAAGGCGTTCTCGCTGGCGAGGAGGATCGCGCCCGCCGCGTCGAAGCGGGTGGTCTGGCCGGCGTCGCAGCTTTTAGCGACCGCGTAAGTGTAGGCCCGCGCCGATTGCAGCGCGACGTACATGTCGGCGACCTTGGCCTGGATCAGCTGGAACGCGCCGATCGGCTTGCCGAACTGCTTGCGCTCGCGGACGTAGGGAATGACGCAATCGAGGCAGGCCTGCATGATCCCGAGCTGCAGCCCGGCGAGGACCACGCGCTCGTAGTCGAGCCCGCTCATCAGCACCCCGACCCCGCCGTGGAGCGGGCCCATGACGTTGTCCTCGGGCACCTCGCAATCGTCGAACACCAGCTCGGCGGTGGGGCTGCCGCGCATCCCGACCTTGTCGATCTTCTGGCCGATCGAGAACCCGGCCATGTCCTTTTCGATCAGGAAGGCGGTGATCCCGCGCGATCCTTCACCTGTCTTGGCATAGACCACCAGCGTATCGGCGTAGGTCGCGTTGGTGATCCAGAACTTGGTGCCGTTGAGGACGAAGCCGCCCTGGACCGCCTCGGCCCGAAGCTTCATCGAGACCACGTCAGACCCCGCCCCCGCTTCGGACATCGCGAGGCTGCCGATATGCTCGCCCGAAATGAGCTTGGGGAGATATTTCGCCTTCTGCTCGTCGTTGCCCCAGCGGCGGATCTGGTTGACGCAGAGGTTCGAGTGCGCGCCGTAGGATAGCCCGACCGAGGCCGAGGCGCGGCTGACTTCCTCGACCGCGATGACGTGTTCGAGGTAGCCCAGCCCGAGCCCGCCGTCGGCCTCGTCCACCGTGATCCCGTGCAGCCCCAGTTCGCCCATCGGCACCCACAACTCGCGCGGGAACCAGTCCTCGGCGTCGATCCTGGCGGCGAGCGGCGCGATCTGCTCGTCGGCGAAGCGGGCGGTGGCGTCGCGGATCATTTCGGCGCTTTCGCCCAGCTGGAAATCGAAATCGGGGGTGGCGCGCATTCCGGTCCTCGCTGGGTCAACCGGTTCCCGCTGTAACCAGTAGCTTCCCTTGCCGCAACGCAGGCGCTAGGGCGCGCCGGATCGGGCGGTTAGCTCAGTTGGTAGAGCATCTCGTTTACACCGAGAGGGTCGGCGGTTCGAGCCCGTCACCGCCCACCAGTTTTAGTGCCATAGCCGCCAGATGCGGTTCTGCGTAATATCAGGGCAGCACTGGCGATCGGAGCTGAGCGAGCCTATGAACCAGAACGATCCTATCAGGGCCCGCCGCCAACGGGCAGACACGCCGAAAATGCGAGAGGTCTATCGCTACAATGCCGCGCACGCAGACGCCGCAGCAGCAATTGCAGAACGACGCTACGAGGTCATCCTAGATCAGCGCGACAGGCTGGCTGACCGTCTCCGATTCGGAGCACTCTCGATAAACGCCGCATCGCTCTTTGCACTCGGCGCGGTTGTCGGAGATCAGAAAAAGCTGACCAGTCTCGGACTTGGGCGGGAGGTGGTGATAGTCGCGGCGATGCTTTTTTTACTCGGTGTATTGTTGAGCGCCATCGGGTTACGGCAGGCCTCGTGGCACATGATTGGTCAAGTGCCGAAAGCGTTTCAGCGTATGCTCGACAGCAGGCATGAACGAGCACTCATGGATGCTACCTGCAGCGACGACGCGGAGCAACGATTCAGCGAGACAATAGCTAACAAGAAGGCAGAGGGTGATCCGGACTACGCGTGGTCCCCTCAAGCGGATGCATTTACCAATTGGTCTGGCGGAGCGTGGGTCGGTGGCGTGACAACCTTGCTGATTTCAATGGTGACAGTCATGTTCTGAACGCGAGATTCACTGCGCCTCCGCCAGCAATCCCGCAGTCTCCGCATCCCCCCACTCCCTCGGCCCGGTGAAGCGCCAGACTTCGCGGCCGGCGGAATCGTAAAGGACCGTCGTCGGCAGGGTGTTGGCGGCGTAGTGGTCGGACAGGCGGTTTTCGGGGTCGAGCCAGGGTTCGAGCCGCGCCAGTTTGCGCTCCTTGAAGAAGGCGGCGACCTTTTCGGGCTGGGCGAGATCCTGCGAGATCGTCACCACCTGCAGCGCATCGCTCTTCTCCGCGGCGAGCTTGTCCAGCGCGGGCATTTCGGCGAGGCACGGCGCGCACCAGGTCGCCCAGAGGTTCAAGAGGATCGGCTTACCCTTGAGCGCGGCGAGATCGAGCTTGTCGCCCGCCGGGTCGGCGAACACTAAATCGGGCAGCTCGCTGCCCTTGTGGCTGCGGTCGAGCGCTGCCGCAGCGGCGGATTCCTTCGGTTGCGCGGGCGGGGCGCTTTCCCTATCGCACCCCCCCAGTGCAAATGGCGCGAGCAAAGCGCAGCCGAGGACGGCGATCTTGAGCAAGCGGGACGAGAGCAAGGCGAGTTCCAATGCGATGTGGGGCGGCAGGTTTGCCGAGGGCCCCGCGGCGATCATGCGCGAGATAAACGCCTCGATTCCCTTCGACAAGGCGCTGTGGCGGCAGGACATCGCCGCGAGCAAGGCGCACGCGGCGATGCTCGGTGCGACGGGGATCGTTTCGGGCGAGGACGCGGTGACAATCGTCGAAGGTCTCGACAAGATTGCGGCCGAGTACGAGGCGAACGGGGTGCCCGAGAACTGGGACCTCGAGGACATCCACATGACCACCGAAAGCCGGCTCGCCGAACTCATCGGGCCTGCCGCCGGACGCCTGCACACCGC
>JBOHIC010000192.1:0-38494 GCA_050725835.1 Novosphingobium sp. | reverse complement strand
CAACCGGTGTAAGACGCTTCCCCGCCATGTAAGCACTCCCTCAAGACCCCCCTCCCCGGCGGGGAGGGGTTGGGGGTGGGGGCTCAACCGTTGCGGGTCAATCAAGCGTGGAACCCCCATCCCAACCCTTCCCTGGCGGGGAAGGGCTTTAGTAGCGAAGTCCGCATAAAATGCCCAAACGCACCGACATCTCCTCGATCCTCGTCATCGGCGCCGGGCCGATTATCATCGGCCAGGCCTGCGAGTTCGACTATTCGGGCACCCAGGCGATCAAGCCGCTCAAGGAGGAGGGCTACCGGGTGGTGCTGGTCAACTCCAACCCGGCGACGATCATGACCGATCCGGAATTCGCCGACGCGACCTATATCGAGCCGATCACGCCGGAGATCGTCGCGCGGATCATCGAAAAGGAGCGGCCCGACGCCGTTCTGCCGACGATGGGCGGGCAGACCGCGCTCAACACCGCGCTGGCGCTGTTCAACGACGGCACGCTGGAGAAATACGGGGTCAAGATGATCGGCGCCGACGCCGATGCGATCGACAAGGCCGAGGATCGCCAGCGCTTCCGCGAGGCGATGGACAAGATCGGACTCGAAAGCGCGCGCTCTGGCGTGGCGCACAATGTCGAGGAGGCCTTCGCGGTGCTCGAACGCACCGGGCTGCCTTCGATCATCCGCCCCAGCTTCACCCTTGGCGGGACCGGCGGCGGGGTCGCCTACAACCGCGCTGAGTTCGAGGCGATCGTCAAGTCGGGGCTCGATGCCTCGCCCACCACCGAAGTGCTGATCGAGGAATCGCTGCTCGGGTGGAAAGAGTTCGAGATGGAGGTCGTGCGCGACCGCGCCGACAACGCCATCATCATCTGCAGCATCGAGAACGTCGACCCGATGGGGGTGCACACCGGCGATTCGATCACCGTCGCCCCGGCGCTGACGCTGACCGACAAGGAATACCAGATCATGCGCAACGCCAGCATCGCGGTGCTGCGCGAGATCGGGGTCGAGACCGGCGGGTCGAACGTCCAGTTCGCGGTCAACCCCGCCGACGGACGGCTGATCGTGATCGAGATGAACCCGCGGGTATCGCGCTCCTCGGCGCTGGCCTCGAAGGCCACCGGCTTTCCGATCGCGCGCGTCGCGGCCAAGCTCGCGGTCGGCTACACGCTCGACGAGCTGACCAACGAGATCACCGGCGCGACCCCGGCGAGCTTCGAGCCGAGCATCGACTACGTCGTCACCAAGATCCCGCGCTTCGCCTTCGAGAAGTTCAAGGGCGCCGAGCCGCTGCTCTCGACCGCGATGAAATCGGTCGGCGAGGTCATGGCGATCGGGCGCAACTTCAAGGAAAGCTTGCAGAAGGCGCTGCGCGGGCTGGAGACCGGGCTCGACGGGTTCAACCGCGTGCTCCAGCTCGAAGGCGCGGGGCGCGAGGCGATCGTGGCCGAGCTGTCGCGCCAGACCCCGGATCGCCTGCTAGTGGTCGGCCAGGCCTTCCGCGAGGGCTTCTCGGTCGAAGAGGTGAACGCGATTACCCACTACGACCCGTGGTTCCTGCGCCACATCGCTGAGATCATTGCCGAAGAGGCGGCGATCCAGGCAAATGGCCTGCCGACCGACGCCGCGGGGCTGCGGCGGCTCAAAGCGATGGGCTTCTCCGACAAGCGTCTCGCCACGCTGGCGGTGCGCGGGATCGGGGTTGCTGGCGGGTTCGCCGAAACCTCGGCGCGGCGGGCGGGGCTGCTCCACGATGCGCTCAAAGCAATGGCCGGGGCTACCAGCGAGGCAGAGGTCTGCCAGCTCCGCCACAAGCTCGGCGTCCACCCGGTGTTCAAGCGGATCGATAGCTGCGCCGCCGAGTTCGAGGCGATCACGCCCTACATGTATTCGACGTACGAAGCGCCGAGCTTCGGAGTCCCCGGTGATTTTGGCCCGGAGTGCGAGGCCGCGCCTTCCGACCGCCGCAAGATCGTCATCCTCGGCGGCGGGCCCAACCGGATCGGGCAGGGGATCGAGTTCGACTATTGCTGCGTCCACGCCTGCTTCGCGCTGAGCGAGGCGGGGTTCGAAACGATCATGATCAACTGTAACCCCGAGACGGTGAGCACCGACTACGACACCTCGGACCGGCTCTATTTCGAACCGCTGACCGGCGAGGACGTGCTCGAAATCCTCCGGGTCGAACAGCAGGCGGGCGAGCTCGTGGGCGTGATCGTCCAGTTCGGCGGGCAGACCCCGCTCAAACTCGCGCAGATGCTGCAGGACGCCGGCATCCCGATCCTCGGCACCTCGCCCGATGCGATCGACCTTGCCGAAGACCGCGAGCGCTTCGCCAAGCTGGTCAACGATCTGGGCCTAAAACAGCCCGCCAACGGCATCGCGCGCAGCCGCGACGAGGCGGTCGCGGTGGCCAACCGGATAGGCTTCCCGGTGCTGATGCGGCCGAGCTACGTACTGGGCGGGCGGGCGATGGAAATCGTCGATTCGGTCGCCCAGCTCGACGATTACATCGCCACCGCAGTGCAGGTTTCGGGCGATTCGCCGGTGCTGATCGACCAATACCTGCGCGATGCGATCGAATGCGACGTCGATGCACTGTGCGACGGCGAGCAGGTGTCGGTCGCGGGCGTCATGCAGCACATCGAGGAAGCGGGCATTCATTCGGGCGACAGCGCCTGCACCCTGCCGCCATACAGCCTCGGCCCGGACATCATCGCCGAGATGGAGCGGCAGGCCGAGGCGCTGGCCATGGCGCTGGGGGTCAGGGGCCTGATGAACATTCAGTTCGCGGTGAAAGGCGAGGATGTCTACCTGATCGAGGTCAACCCGCGCGCATCGCGCACCGTGCCCTTCGTCGCCAAGGCGATCGGGCAGCCGGTGGCCAAGATCGCGGCGCGGGTGATGGCGGGGGAGAAGCTCAGTACCTTCCCGCCGTTCAAGCGCGACCTGCCCTATATGGCCGTGAAGGAAGCGGTGTTCCCCTTCGCGCGCTTCCCCGGGGTCGATCCGGTGCTCTCACCCGAGATGAAGTCTACAGGCGAAGTGATGGGAATCGATACCGATTTTGCCACCGCCTTCGCCAAAGCCGAGCTTGGTGCGGGGATGGTCCTGCCCGCCGGCGGCACCGCCTTCGTCTCGGTCAAGGACAGCGACAAGGCGGTGATCCTGCCAGCGGTGCGCCAGCTCATCGACCTCGGCTTCACTGTGGTCGCCACCGGCGGGACCCAGCGCTACCTCGCCGAGGCGGGGCTGCCGGTCGAGCGGATCAACAAGGTCGCCGAAGGCCGCCCGCACGTGGTCGACCGGATTATCGACGGCGGCATCGCCCTGATTTTCAACACCACCGAGGGCTGGCAGAGCCTCAAGGACTCGCAGTCGATCCGCCAGGCCGCGCTCACCGGCAAGGTGCCCTATTTCACCACCGCCGCCGCTTCGGTGGCCGCGGCGCAGGCGATCGGGGCGCTGCGCGGGGCGAAACTTGAAGTGCGCTCGCTCCAAGACTATTATAGCTGACGAGGTTCGCGTTTTCCCCACATCGCGGCGGCCCGGCCCGATCCCACGGTGGGAGCGGGGCAGGGTTCTAGTCGCTGCGGGGCCGACGAAGCAGGGAAGGAAACATGGCGTCCATCGAAAAGCTGCCGATGCTGGCGGAGGGCTATGAGCGACTGATCGCCGAGCTCAGGGTGCTGCGCGAGGAGCGCCCCAAGATCGTCGATGCGATCGAGGAAGCGCGCGCCCACGGCGATCTCTCGGAGAACGCCGAGTATCATTCGGCGAAAGAGCGCCAGGGCCAGGTCGAAGCCTCGATCGGCGACCTCGAGGACCGCGTAAGCCGCGCCCAGATCATCGATCCGGCGTCGCTTTCGGGCGACAGGATCATCTTCGGCGCGACCGTTACCCTGCTCGACGACGCCGACAAGCCGGTCCGCTACCAGATCGTCGGTCCGACCGAGGCCGACGCCAAGGTCGGCCGGATCAGCTATGCCTCGCCGCTCGGCAAGGCGCTGATCGGGCGCAAGGTAGAGGACGAGATCGAAGTCACCGTGCCCTCGGGCGACCGCTTCTACGTGGTCGACAAGATCGAGTTCGTCTAAGGAGGCTTCGAGACGGAGCATCGGCCTGCGGCCCCGTTCCTCCTCAGCACGAACGGATCCTGATTTAAACTCCGTTCGCCCTGAGGAGACACTGAGCGCAGCGAAGGCTCGTCTCGAAGAGTTCTGCGCTCTACGGCCGCCCCAGCTGTTCGAGCTCGAGCAGGCGGTGGAGGTGGACCACCACGTATTTCATTTCGGCGTCGTCCACTGTGCGCTGCGCCGCCGCGCGCCAGGCCTCTTCGGCGGATTCGTAGTCGGGAAACACCCCGACCACGTCGATCGCATCGAGATCGACGAATTCGAGGCCTTGCGGATCGGCCACTCGGCCACCCATCACCAGATGTAATTTCTGCATGGCGCGCGCCTTAGCTTCGCCCAAGCGCAATGCAAGCGCGGCCTAGCGCCGCACCCGCGCCGCAAGCTTGATCGCCTGGCCCGCAAGTTCGAGCCCGCGCGACCGGGCGCGGCCCGCGGCCCGACCGGCGCGCTGGCGCAGTTCCGCGGTGTTCTCGCCGACGCTCTCGCCTAGGTCGCTCAGCTTTGCGACGCCTTCGCGGCCAACCTCGGAGGCCTTGTCGCGCGCCTGTTTGCTGTAAGCGAGGCCGAGTTCGCCGGCGATCGTCGCCGCCGTCAACGCCCGCCGCCCCAGCCTGCGCCCGGCCTGCTTCGGCAACAGCGCCCCGACGATCGCGCCGAGCGCCAGCCCGCCGAGCAGCGTGCCCCACGGATATTCGCCGGCGAGCGAGCGGTAAGTTTCGGGCGGATCGCGATCGGGGACCGGCTGGCGCGCCGAGGCCTCGCCCTCGCGGCGGAGGCGCTTTTCCGAGGCGACGATCTTGTCCTTGATCCGGGCGCGTTTGGGGTCGGGCTGGGTCACTGGTCGCAATCCTCCGTATCGGCGTCATCCGCGCTGCCATCGCCGCGATGACGCAGGCGTGAATAGAGCCGCTTCGATCCATCGAGCAGCGGCTTGCGCCAGACCCAAAGCGCCAGCGCGCCGATTGTTCCGGCGATCACAGCCTTGTTGTCGCGCGCCACTTCCAGCGCTTCGTCCGCCACCGCCTTGGCCTTTTCGCCGGCCGTGTCGGCAATGCGCCCGCCGATCCCGCGCGCGGCAAGGTCGGCCTTGATCTGCGCCATCTCGGCCTCGACCACCGCCCGCGCCGCGCGGCTGTTGGCGCGGTCTTCGGCGAGGCGGGCTTCGGGATCGCTCATTCGCCCGGATCCGTATCGCCGAGCAGCCGCGTGGTCCGCCTCCATCTGGCGCGGGCCAACATTGCGCTGAGCAAGGCGGCGAACAGCACAGCGACCACGACGATCACCGTCGCCGCCCAAGCGCCTAGAATAGCGGCGAGTCCCAGCAGGACACCCATGACCAGCGCCATCAGCGCGAAGAACACCAGCGCCAGCGAGAGCGCGCCCCATCCCGCGACGCTCTTGGCTGCATCCCCTGCGACCACCGCACGGCTCTTCTGGTATGCGAATTCAGCCTCGAGCAGGGTCTTGCCGTCCTCGGCGAGCAGGCGCAGGTCATCGACCAGCGAACGCTCGGCGGCGTTTGCGGCAGGTTCCTTCAGCAGTGGCGGGGCGTCATCGTCCATCGCCCGCAAGCTTCGCGCCTGCGCCGCGTCAGGTCAATCGTCCGAGCTGCCCTTGAACAGCCGCGAGAACATAAACCCCGCGACGGCGGCGAGGCCGATCGCGAGGCCGGGGCTCTTGCGGACGAATTCCTTGGCGTCGTCGCCGAGCTCGCCGAGGTCCTTGGCCTCGATCTTGGCGGCGGTTTCCTGCATCGAGCGCGCCGCGGTGCGGGCATAGTCGCCGTAGCGCGTGCCGAGCTTCTCATCGATGGTCCCGGCGTTGTCGGCGACCAGCTTGCCGAGGCTGGAGATCGCGTCGCTGGCGCGGGACTTGCCGTCGCTGGCCAGGTTCGAGGCGCGGTCCTTGGCCTGGCCCGCCAGGTCCTTGGCTTCGGCCGCCCAGTCGCTGCTGCGCGCGGCGACCTGCTCGCGATAGGCGCCGGCCTTGGCCTGGGCTTCCTTGGTCAGGGCCTGCGCCCCGGCGCGGGCCTCGTCGATCGCGCGCGAAAACTTGGCGCGGGCCTGGGCCGTGTTGCTTGCGGGCTTGGGCGCTGCCTTTTTGGCCACAGCCTTCTTGGCCGGAGCCTTCTTCGCGGCAGGCTTCTTCGGCGCGGCGGTCTTGGCGGAGCCGTTGCCGGCGGAGGTCGACGTGGTGGCCATCGGTTGTGCCCTTCGTTGCGCCCGGGGGATGGGCGAGGTGGATCACATGGGGTCGTCGCGGCGGCGCCGCAAGACCTTGTCCATGCTGCAATGCAGCTTGCCTGTGAAGGTTCCGCTGCTAAGGCGGCGCCACCGCCGAAAGGAGCCGTTTCCGCCATGACCGCGATCATCGATCTCCACGCCCGCGAAATCCTCGACAGCCGCGGGAATCCGACGGTCGAGGTCGACGTGCTGCTCGACGATGGGAGCTTCGGCCGCGCCGCGGTGCCATCGGGCGCTTCGACCGGCGCGCACGAGGCGGTCGAGCTGCGCGACGGTGACAAGGCGCGCTATCTCGGCAAGGGTGTCCTCAATGCGGTGCGCGCGGTCAACACCGAGATCAGCGACGCTTTGCTCGGGCTCGACGCCGAGGACCAGCGCGACATCGATCTGGCGATGATCGAACTCGACGGTACGCCCAACAAGGCCCGGCTTGGCGCCAACGCGATCCTCGGGGTCAGCCTGGCCACCGCCAAGGCTGCCGCCAATGCCCGCGGGTTGCCGCTATACAGCTATGTCGGCGGGGTTTCGGCGCACGTCCTGCCGGTGCCGATGATGAACATCATCAACGGCGGCGAGCATGCCGATAATCCGATCGACTTCCAGGAATTCATGGTCATGCCGGTCGGCGCGCCGACCCTGGCAGAAGCGGTGCGCTGGGGTTCGGAGATCTTCCACACGCTCAAGAAAGACCTGCACCAGAAGGGTCTCGCCACCGCGGTGGGCGACGAGGGCGGGTTCGCCCCGAACCTCGCCAGCACCCGCGCCGCGCTCGATTTCATCATGGCCTCGATCGAGCAGGCCGGGTTCAAGCCGGGCGCGGAAGTTGCGCTCGCGCTCGATTGCGCCGCGACCGAATTCTTCAAGGGCGGCAAGTACGAGATTTCGGGCGAGGGGCTGTCGCTGTCGCCCGAGGCGATGGCCGATTATCTCGCCGCGCTGTGCAAGGATTACCCGATCCGTTCGATCGAAGACGGGATGAGCGAGGACGATTTCATCGGGTGGAAGGCCGTCACCGACAGCATCGGCGACAAGGTCCAGCTGGTCGGCGACGATCTGTTCGTGACCAATCCGGATCGGCTCAGGATGGGGATCGGCAAGGGGCTTGCCAACTCGCTGCTGGTCAAGGTCAACCAGATCGGCACGCTGACCGAAACGCTCGAGGCGGTGAGCGTGGCCCAGCGTACAGGCTACACCGCAGTGATGAGCCACCGTTCGGGTGAGACCGAGGACGCGACCATCGCCGATCTCGCGGTCGCCACCAACTGCGGCCAGATCAAGACCGGATCGCTGGCGCGATCGGATCGCCTGGCCAAATACAACCAGCTCATCCGGATCGAGGAAGAGCTGGGCGATGCGGCGGTTTACGCCGGAGCGGGCGCGTTCGGGCGGCTCGCCGGCTGAGTTCCACCAAGGGACACTGCGGTTCGATCAACGGCAATTGCCGCGCCGCTTGCGCACGCCTATCGTTCGCTCCGGACTGGAATCCCAAGGACTGACTTTCATGCGCCATCGTTCCGCCATCGCCGCGCTGCTGCTCGGCGTTTCCGTCGTCACCCTCGGACCTGCCGCCTGCGACCTGCCCGGTAGCGACAGCAGCATCGCCCAGGGGACCAAGCTCGGGATCGTCCCCGCCTCGATGGACAAGGCGGTCAAGCCGGGCGACGATTTCTTCGCCTTCGCAAACGGCTCGTGGGTCAAGAACACCGAGATCCCGGCCGACCGCTCGAGCATCGGAGGTTTCTACATCGCCAGCGAGGCCACCGACAAGCAGCTCGGCGAGCTGATGGGCGACATCGCCAAGTCCGACGCGGCCGCCGACAGCGACGAGGGCCGCATTCGCAACCTCTACAATTCGTACCTCGATACCGCCAAGATCGACGTCGCGGGGGCGGGCGCGGCCAAGGCCGATCTCGAAAGGTTCGCGGCGATCAGCGACGTCGCCGGGCTCAGCCGCGTGCTCGGCGAGCAGACCCGCGCCGACGTCGATCCGCTCAACGCCACCAACTTCCAGACCGAAAATCTGTTCGGGCTGTTCGTCACCCAGGCGCTCGCCGGGGGCGAGGTGATGCCTTACGTCCTGCAGGGCGGTCTCGGCATGCCCGAGCGCGAGTATTACCTCTCGGCCGATCCCAAGATGGCGGACCTGAGGACCAAGTATCAGGCCTACATCGCCCAGGTCTTCACCGAGGCCGGGATCGCCGATGCCCCGGCCAAGGCGCAGCGGGTGTTCGATCTCGAAACCGCGATCGCCAAGGCGCACGCCAGCCGCGAGGAAAGCGAAGACTTCCAGAACTCCGCCGCCGAATGGAGTCGCGCCGATTTTGCTGTGAAAGCGCCGGGGATCGACTGGGAGGCCTTCTTCACCGCGGCGCAGCTGCCCAGCCAGCAGAAATTCGCCGCCTATCACGCCGGCTCGATCCCGCGGCTTTCGGCGCTGGTCGCCGCGCAACCGCTCGATGCGTGGAAGGACTGGCTGGCGTTCCACCAGCTCAGCAGCAACGCCGACGTGCTCGGATCGAAGCTCGATGCCGCGCGGTTCGGGTTCTACGGCGCCGCGCTCACCGGGACCACCGAGCAGCGCCCGCGCGAAAAGCGCGCGCTTGCCTTCGTCAACCGCTGGGCGGGCGACACGCTGGGCAAGCTCTACGTAGAGAAGTTCTTCCCCGCCTCGGCCAAGGCCGAAGTCCAGGCGATGGTCGAGAACATCAAGGCTGCTTTCGCCAAGCGGGTCGAAGCCAACACCGTGCTCGCCGCCGAGACCAAGCAGGAGGCGCTGGAGAAGGTCAAGACGATCGAGGTCGGGGTCGGTTATCCCGAAAGCTGGCTCGATTACGGCGCGCTGACCACCACCCCCGACAACGCCTACGCCAACAAGCAGGCCGCCTCGAAGGTCCAGTACGCCCAGCAGCTCGCCAAGATCGGCAAGCCGCTCGACAAGCGCGAGTGGTGGATGAACGCGCATCTGGTCAACGCGGTCAACTTGCCGGTGCAGAACGCGCTCAACTTCCCCGCCGCGATCCTCCAGCCGCCGTTCTTCGATCGCACCGCCGACCCCGCGTTCAATTACGGCGCGATCGGCGCGGTGATCGGGCACGAGATCAGCCACAGCTTCGACAACAACGGCGCGGCTTTCGATTCGACCGGCAAGATGCGCAACTGGTGGACCGCCAACGATCTCAAGCGGTTCGACGAGGCCGGGACCGCGCTGGCCGAGCAGTACGACGGCTACAAGCCGTTCCCCGACCTTGCGGTCAACGGCAAGCTGACGCTGGGCGAGAACATCGCCGACGTCGCCGGCCTCTCCGCCGCCTACGACGCCTATCGCGCCTCGCTCGGCGGCAAGGAACCGCCGGTGATCGACGGCTTCACCGGCGATCAGCGCTTCTTCATCGCCTATGCCCAGACCTGGGCGACCAAGATGCGCGAAGCCGCGCTGCGGGGCCGCATCGCCACCGACGGCCACGCCCCGGGGATGTACCGCGCGCTGACCGTGCGCAACCTCGATGCTTGGTACAAGGCGTTCGACGTCCAGCCCGGCGACAAGCTCTACCTCGCGCCGGAAAAGCGCGTGAAGGTGTGGTGATCGGCGCTTGAGCGCAGCTATTCCGGCGCATCCCGATGCGGTGACCGCCGAATGGATCGGCGCGCGGTTGGACGATGCCGGAATGCTGGATGGCGCAACGGTCACCGTGCTGCACTGGGAGCCGATCGGCACCGGCCAGGTCGGCGACAGCGTGCGCTTCCACCTGAGCTATGACGCTCCCGGAGCTGGTCCGGCGACGCTGGCGGGCAAGTTTCCCGCCGCCGATCCGACCAGCCGGCGAACCGCCGCCGCCTTCGGGCTCTACGCCAAGGAAGTCGGCTTCTATCGCGACCTGGCACCCCAGCTGGATGTCCGCACTCCGCGGGCGCTGTTCGCGGAAATTGCCGATAACGGTGTCGAGTTCACGCTGCTGTTCGAGGACCTTGGCCCCGCGCGCGGGGGCGACCAGCTCATGGGTTGCTCGCTTGGCGATGCTCGGCTGGGGATCGCGCAGATGGCCGCGCTCCACGCGCCGAGCTGGGAAAACACGGCCATACTCGCCCTGCCGTGGCTGCAAGCCGCATTCGGCGTCGGCGAGCAGATCCGCACGCTTTACGGACCGGCGCAGGCACTGTTCCGCGAGCGTTACGCCGATGCGCTCGAACCCGAATTGATGCGGGTGTGCGAGGAGCTGGCCGAAGCCGGCGAGCAGTGGTTCGGCCGCAATGCGCCGCCGCGCTCGCTCCAGCATGGCGACTTCCGGCTCGACAACCTGCTGTTCGACGTGCGCGGCGGGGCCGAGCCGATCGCGGTGCTCGATTGGCAGACGCTGGCGGCGGGCAATGGGCTGACCGATCTCGGCTACTTCCTCGGCTGCGGGATCGGCGATGCGCTGCGCCGCGCGCACGAGGACGAATTGCTAGCGCACTACTGCGACGAAATGACCGCACGGGGAGTGCCGTTGACTCGCGATGAAATATGGGACGACTATCGCCTCGGCGCGCTCCACGGGGTCTCGACCGCGGTGTTTAGCGCCGCCCATGTCGAGCGCACCGCGCGCGGCGACGCCAACTTTCTCTCGATGGCGCGCGGCGCCTGTGCGCTGGCGTTGGCGCACGACAGCCTGGGGGTGCTGACATGCTGACCAAGGGCGACGACTATCCGCTGCACCAGACGCCCGAACCGGTCGCCTATGCCGGGACCGACCGCAATTTCTACGACCGCTACTTCTTCAACGGCTATGCCCCCGACGGCTCGGGCTTCTTCGCCGTGGCGCTGGGGATCTACCCGCACCTCAACGTCGCCGACGCGCATTTCTCGGTGATCCGCGACGGGTTGCAGCACTGCATCCACGCCTCGCGCGAGCTGGGGATGGAGCGGATGGACATGGCGGTCGGCCCAATCCGGATCGAGGTGATCGAGCCGCTGAAGGTGCTGCGCGTGACCGTCGACGGCGAGGGGATCGCCGCCGAGCTGACCTTCACCGGCCGCGCCTTTCCGATCGAGGAGCCGCGCTTCACCCACCGGATCGGTCCGCGCACCTTCATGGATTACACCCGGATGACCCAGAACGGGCGCTACACGGGGTGGATCGCGGTCGATGGCGCGCGCGAGGACGTGCACCCCGCCACGGTCGGCACCCGTGACCGCAGCTGGGGGGTGCGCCCGGTCGGCGCACGCGACGAGCAGCCGCACGGCAGCGGGGTGCTTCCCGGGTTCTTCTGGCAGTGGACCCCGCTCAATTTCGCCGATTCGAGCGTGTTCTTCCACCTCAACGCCGATGGCGCCGGCCATGGCTGGAATACCCGCGGCTGCATCGCCCCCGATGGCGCGACGGTGGAAAGTCTGATCGAAACCCACGGCGCACTCGAAGCGCCGCTGGCAGCGGGAACGCGCTGGCCCGAGCGCGGAACCATCGTGCTCGACACCCCGAATGGTCCCGAGACGATCCGGCTCGAACCGCTCGGCCGGTTCCAGATGCGAGGGATCGGCTACACTTCGCCCAAGTGGAACCATGGACTCTACCACGGCCCGCTGGCGGTCGAGCGCGAGGATATCGGCCTGGCGCAGTGCGATCCCGGTCAGTTCGACAACTTCCACGTCCAGCTCCCCTGCCGTGCAATCAGCGATTGCCGGGGCGACGGGTTCGGGGTGTTCGAGCAGCTGGTTATAGGGCCCTACGCCCCGTTGGGGCTTACGGCGTTCGGCGACGTCGGTCCGAGCCGCGGTTAGTTCGCGCTCGCCAAGTCGAGCTGTTCAAGCTGGCCTGGGGTCAAGGCCAGCCCCGCGACACCGCAAAGCTCACGCACCTGCGCGGCGCTGGTGGCGCTGGCAATGGGCGCGGCGATGTTCGGCTGAGCGCCGAGCCAAGCGAGTGCAATCTGGGCGGGGGTAGCGCCGGTTTCGGCGGCGACCGCGTCCATTTCCGCCAACAGTGCACCATGGCGCTCAAGCAGCGGTTCGACCCGGACGCCGCGAACCGATTTCGCGAAGTCCGCCTCGGTGCGATATTTGCCGGTGAGGAAGCCGTTGGCGAGTCCGTAGAACGGCAGCATCACCACCCCGCGGCTCGCGCACAACGCCTGCAGTTCAGCCGGGTAGTCGTCGCGCTGGACCAGGTTGTAGCAGTTTTGCAGCACGGTGAAGGGCGTGGCACCGCTCGATTCCCCCGCATCGAGCGCCGCGGCGAGCCGCGGGGCGGTGAACTTCGAAGCCCCGAGCGATCTGACCTTGCCGGTCCGCACCGCGCCGTCGAAGGCGCCGACGATTTCGGCGATCGGCAGCTCGGCAAAATCGACGTGGGCGTAGTAGAGATCGATCCAGTCGGTGCGCAGGCGGTCGAGCGAGGCGTCGAGCGATTGCAGCACCCGCGCCGGCGCGTAGAGTTCCTTGCCGCCGAGCATCCCGGTCTTGGTGTGGAGCCGCATTTCGTCGCGCACCCCGCGCGATTCGAGCCACTGGCCGATAAACGTTTCGGATTCGCCGCCCTTGTGACCCGGCACCCACGCCGAATAGACGTCGGCGGTGTCGATCATCCGCCCGCCGGCCTCGTAGAACGCGTCGAGCACGGCGAGCCCGTCGTCGCCCGCCGCGGTCCAGCCGAAGACGTTGCCGCCGAGCACCAGCGGGATGCCAGCGATGGCCGGATGCGCGCTCATGCGAAGCGCTCGCGCAGAGCGAGCAGCGCCAGCGCGGCCTGCGCCGCCTCGCCGCCCTTGTTCTTCTGCGCAGGGTCCGCGCGGACCAGCGCCTGGGCTTCGTTCTCGACCGTGAGGATGCCGTTCCCGATAGCCAGCCCGTCCATCGTCAACGCCATGATCCCGCGCGCGCTTTCGCCCGCGACGATCTCGAAATGATAGGTTTCGCCGCGGATTACCACGCCGATGGCGACGTAGCCGTCGTAGGCGTCGCTCTCGCTCGCCAGCGCGATCGCGCCCGGAATCTCCAGCGCGCCGGGGACGGTGAGCACTTCGACCTCGTGTCCCGCCGCCTCGAGCGCTCCGCGCGCGCCGGCGATCAGCTGGTCGTTGAGATGGTCGTAAAATCGCGCTTCGACGATCAGGAACCTGGCCATTGTCCTCTTCCCTTTGTCATCCCGCGACGATGGCGACCGCGCCCACCGCGATTGTGATGCCCGCCAGCCAGTGCCACCAACCGGGTCGCTCGCCAAGCCACAGCCGCCCGGCGATCAGCGCGCCGAGGATGCTGGTTTCGCGCAGGGCGTTGACCGCGCCGGTCGGGGCGTAGCGGTAGGCGATCAGCGCCGGGACGAAGGAGGCGAGCGCGCCGATCCCGGCGAGCACGCCGGTACGGCGCTCGCTCCATAGCGCCGCGAGCCGCGTGCCTTTGGCCCGGCGCAGCGCGAACAGCGTCGGCATCGACACCGCGTCGGCGAGGAAGAACCAGCCGAGAAAGGTGCCAATCTCCGGGGCGATCCGCATCGCGCGGGCGTCGACCAGCGAATAGGCGGCGGTCAGCGCGCCGGTCGCGAGCGCGACTGCCAGCCCGTGGCGGGTCAGCCGCGCGCCGATGGTCAGCCCGGCGATTCCCGCAACCACGAGCAGGATGCCCGCAACCTGGCCGAGCGGGATGCGCTCACCCAGCAACAGCAGCCCGCCGCCCGCCGCGAGCAGCGCCCCGGTCCCGCGAGCCACCGGGTAAGCGGCGGCAAAATCGTTCCAGGTGTAGGAGCGGATCAGCAGCGCCTGATAAAGCGCATGGATTGCCGCCGCGCCCGCAATCCAGCCCAGCAGGCGGGCGCCGGGCAGCGGGCTGAGCACAACCAGCGGCAGCGCGAAGCCGAGCCCGACCAGCCTTATCCACGCCTGCACCGCCAGCTTGTCGCGCCCCGCCTTGAGCAGCGCGTGTGCGCCCGCTGTGCTGAGCGCCGACAGGGCGGCGAGGGCGAGGCCGAACTCGGTCCCGCCCGCCGCGACGGTCACTCGCCCGCGGTTCCTGCGATCGGCCGCTCGCCGACGATCGACAGGCCGTAGCCTTCGAGCCCGGCGAGGGTGTGATGGGTGTTGGAGAGCAGGATCATGTCGTGCACGCCCAGCTCGGCGAGGATCTGCGCACCGACGCCGTAATCGCGCAGCTGCTCGACCTCGGGCGCGCCCGCGCCCTTGCCTTCCTTGCGCAGCTGCATGAACCGCGCGACCACGCCGGGCATCGCCTTGTTGATCAGCACCAGAACCCCGCGGCCTTCCTCGGCGATCTGCATCATCGATTGCGAGAGCAGCCCCGAACGCTCGTTCTCCTCGGCGAAAACATCGACGAACATGCTCATCGTGTGCATCCGCACGAGGGTCGGGAGCGCGGGGTCGATGTGGCCCTTGACCAGCGCGAGAGTATCGTCGCCGGTGGCCTTGTTGTGGAAGCTGACCGCGGTCCATTCGCCGCCCCAGCGACTGGTGAAACGCATCTCTGCGCGCTTCTCGACGAGGTGATCGTGCTTGCGGCGGTAGGCGATGAGATCGCGGATCGTCCCCATCTTGAGCCCGTGACGGCGGGCGAAACGGACCAGGTCGTCCATCCGCGACATCGTCCCGTCGTCGTTCATGATCTCGCAGATCACGCCCGAGGGGTTGAGCCCGGCGAGCCGGGCGATATCGACTGAGGCCTCGGTGTGTCCGGCGCGGACCAGCACCCCGCCTTCGCGCGCGATCAGCGGGAAGACGTGGCCGGGGGTGACGATGTCCTCGCGGCTCTTCGACGCGTCGATCGCCACGGCGACGGTGCGCGCGCGGTCGGCGGCGGAGATGCCGGTGGTAACCCCCTCGCGCGCTTCGATCGAGACGGTGAAGGCGGTTTCGTGGCGGGTGCCGTTGTTGCGGCTCATCAACTCGAGTCCGAGCTGGCCGACCCGTGCGCCGGTCAGCGCGAGGCAGACCAGCCCGCGGCCGTGGGTGGCCATGAAGTTGATCGCATCGGGGGTGGCCATCTGCGCCGGGATGACCAGGTCGCCCTCGTTCTCGCGATCCTCGTCGTCGACCAGCACGAACATCCGCCCATTGCGCGCCTCGTCGATGATCGCCTCGATCGGGACCAGCACCGGCACGTCGTCGCTGTCGAGCAGCACCCGCTCGAGCTTGCCGAGGGTGTCGGCGGTGGGGTTCCAGTCGGCGTCGGTACAGTCGCGCAGGGTGTTGGCATGAAGCCCCGCAGCGCGGGCAAGCCCGGTGCGCGACATCCCGCCCTCGTTGACGAGGCGGCGGACGCGGTCGATCAGGTCGGTGGACATGGACGACTCGGTATCACATCGAAATGTGATATGTCTAGGTTTCGATCACATCCGAATGCAAATTGCGTCGAGACGTCCATCGCGCCCGATGCTGCCATGCGACCACGACCAGCGTTGCCGCGAGCGCAATCGGCACCGCGACCGTCACCCCATATCCGAGCCAGCGCGCGCCTTCGAGGATGGGCACGTGGATCGCGAACAGCGGGAAAGCGATCGCGGCGGAGAACCAGCCGAGCCGGCCCGCCCGCTCCAGCTTGAGCGCGGCGACGATCGCCAGCGGGCAGACGAGCGCGACATAGGCGAAATCGAACGTCCAGTTCCACCAGCCAGATACCCACGCCAGCAGGGTGAACGGCAGCAAGAGCGGCGCGACTCCGCCCGGCAGCGGCACTGCGAGCTGGCCTGGCGCACCTCGGCCGAGCAGCATACCGAGCAGGTAGGCGAACATGACGCGGGGCAGGGTGTAGGCGAGATGTTCGGGCCGCGCGCCGATGTCGAAGCTGCCGAACTGCGCCACCGATAGTCCGAACAGAAGGCCGAGCGCGGCGAGCGCCAGCACCGCCAGCCACACTGTCCGCATGCGCCACAGGACCAGCACGTGAACCGCGTTGGCGACCAGCTCGAAGAAGATCGTCCATGCGGGCACGTTGAGCGGAAAGATCAGTCGGTCGCAGGGGTAGGGGAGCAGCGCGAAATTGGCCGCCGCCGCCAGCGCGAAATCGGTGCCGCCGCCGCAACGCTGGCTGAGGTACGGCAGCCCGATCAGCCCGCCCAGCGCCATCATCGGCCAGAACCGCCAGTATCGCGCTGCGATCCAGCTGCCCACCGGCGCGCCCGCGGCAAGCTTTGGCTCGGTGATGCGGACCATCAAGAACCCGCTCAGCATCAGGAAGAAGTCGACCGCGAGATAGCCCTTGGCGAACCAAGGCTGGCCGCCGAACACCGCGTTGGCGTGCAGCCCCACGACCAGCAGCGCGGCGATCCCGCGCAGCGCGTCGAGGCCTTCGAGGCGGGGGGCGGCGCTCATCCGATCATTCGCTCAACGAACCAATAGCTCGCGGTGATCCCGATTGCATAGGTCGCGGTAAGGGTCATCGGCCGCAGCGCGGGCTCGGCTAACCGCCGGACCAGCGCGATAGCGCCGAGGCAGGCCGCGACGATGACCAGCTGCCCCGCCTCGACCCCGAGGTTGAAGGTCAGCAGCGCAAGCGGCACCTCGCTTTCGGGCAGCCCGATTTCGCGCAGCGCGCCGGCGAAGCCGAAGCCATGAAGCAGCCCGAAAACGAAGGCGACCAGCCACGGCACGCGCTGCGAGAGGCGCGGCTGCCCGGGCGCGTGCTTGACGATCTCGACCGCGAGGAAAACGATTGAAAGCGCGATCAGCGCCTCGACCGGAGCCTGAGCGAGGCCGAACAGTCCGAGCGTTACCCCCGCCAGCGTCAGAGAATGCGCCGCGGTAAACGCCGTCGCCGCTTTGACCACCGGCCAGCCCCGGCCAAGCAGCAGGACCAGCGCGATCACGAACAGCAGGTGGTCATAGCCGGTAAGGATGTGCTCGATGCCAAGGACGAAATAGGTCGCAGCAACGCTCCCGCCCTCTTGCGGTTTGGCGACCGCGACCTGCGGCCGCGCCGGGCTCAGCCGCTCGGCCTGGACGGGCCGGCCGAGCGGGGCGATCCGCACCAGGGCATCGGTGAACCCGGCCTCTATCCCGTCCAGTTTGATCGTCGCCCCGGCGAGCGGTCCGGAGCAGGCCAGTTCGCCGAGCGAAACCAGCGATCCGCCCTCGAGGCGCACCGCGCCGGACGCGATGGTGCAGAATGGCGGGAAGACTGGGCGCGTCCTCGTGGCGAGACCGCCGACCAGCGGCGCCTTGTAGACCACGCGCCAGTGCTGCGCGTCGCGCTGGGTCAGTTCGAGATAGCCGGGGCGGAGTTCGTCGGCGAACAATGGCGCGGCGAACAGCAGCGCCGCGAGGGCGGCGAGCAGCCGGATCACCGCGGCTTCTCGATCACCACGTCGTAGCCCTCGAGCAGGCCGCGGTAGGCTTCGTCCTGCGCCTTGCACACCGCCGCCGCGCGCCAGTCGTTGGTCAGGCGCTGGCGCACCGCGGCCAACGTGTGCGAGGCCGGAACCGATCGCGCCGTAACTCGCACTGCATGAAGCCCAAGCCCAGACGACAGGCCGGCCCAACGACCGACTTGCAGCCCGGCAAGCCCGGCAGCGAAATCATCGCCGAACCGTTCGGCAACCTCGCCGAGCGCGGTAGCGGTGAACCGCGCCGGGAGCGGCGAGGGCACGCCAAGGCTCGCGCTCGACCCGCCGGCGTTGAGCGCCGCCACAGCGGCATCGGCTGCGCCGCGCCCGTTAGCATTGTCAGGCCCGAGATAAACCTGCTCGAAATCGTACCGCGCCTCGGCGGCGTAGCGGCCCGGGTCGCGATCGAGCAGCGCCTGCAACTCCGCCTCGCTCGGCTCGCGCGCTTCGGCTTCGGCGGCGGCCAGCGCGACCATCTTGTTGCGCATCCGCTTGACCACGACCTCGTCGTCGCGGTCGAGCCCGAGCCGCAGCGCCTCGCGGTAATAGACCTGGTCGCGGACGTAGTCGCGGATTAGCCCGTCGATCTCGCCCTGGCTGGGCGGGCGGCGAAACGACTGGGTCCAGCGTTCGACCAGCCGTGTTACAACCGCTTCGTCGACCACGATGCGGCGTTCTCCGGGATCGGCCGGACGCCCCGAAAGCGCCGTAAATACCAGCGCACCCGCTATTAGGAAATGCACCAGCGGTTCGCGCAGCAGCGCCGCCGCGCGGGCTTTCAGGCTCATGCCGCCGGCGTGTACCAGATCGCAGAGGTGTATGCGCGCTCCTGCGCCTTGACCCGGACGTCGGCTGGCAGCGTCAGCTTGTAGCGCACTGCATCGTAGGCGGGCCAGCTCGGCGTCGGGATTTCGAGCACGCGCAGATAGTAAAAAACGCGCAGTTTCGGATCGAACTCGGGATCGCTCCACACCGTGCTCAGCGTCGCGGCGCCGATGGTGTTGGCATAGGTGGCCTTGGCGACATCGACGGTGTCGCCCACCGCGGGGACCTTGCCGCCGACGGGCTTGCGCTTGTCCATTTCGCTCCACACGACGTCGAACACCTTTTCATGCGCCTTGCCCGCGGCATCGACCCAGCCTTTGACCACCTGGACCCGGTCGAGGTTGGCGCCGATCGGATCCTTGAGCGCGGAAATCATCAGCGTCGGTTTGCCTTTACCAGGCTTCATCTCGCCGCCCATCGGCACCCCGCGGGCATAGCCGGCGCGGACCCATTCGCCCTTCATGTCGGCCGCGGTGAAGTCCCACCCGGCAAAGACCCGCACGGTCATCCGCGGGCCGGTGCTGGCATAGACCTCGCGCCGCGCCATCGCGTCCCAGATCGCCGCGCGGGTGTTGGCCGTGGCCCAGACCGCAGCATAGCCACTGGCGAGATAGTGCCACCCGAACCTGCCAACGCGCGTGCCAAGGTTCTGGCCCGCGAGCGCGCGATCCTTGCTCGGCTCGTTGCCGGTGTGCTTGCCGAAGAAGTTGTCTTCGTCGGCGGTGGTCAGCGCGGTGTGGCTGTCGGTCGAACCGATCACCCCGAACTTGTAGGGGTTCACCCCGGTCTGCGCTTCGAGCAACAACCCCCGCTTGAGCGCCTCGCGGACATATTCGCCGGCGAACATGCTGCTGGTCTTGGGCTGGGTCATCAACAGGTTGTTGAGCTCCCACCCGGCGACGCCGTAGCCGGCGAATTCGTCGTTGGGCGAAAGGAACGGGTGGGCCTCGCTGTCGCCCTTGATCTGGGTGATCTCGACCACCGGCTCGAGCCGGGCGCGGCGGCGCGCATAGTCGGCGGTCATCGCCCCGCCGCCGGGCATGGTCAGCTCGAACATCAGCCCGTTCGAGAGGTTCGAATTGTGCGGGATCGAGAGCACACGCCCGCCGGTCGCCTTTTCGTAGGCCTCCATGTAGTTCCAGATCTCGTCCGGGGTATCCTTGTAGGTCGGATCGAGCGGGACGACGGTGCGGGTTTTGTCGGGTCCGTCGCGGAACACGATGTTGCGGTGGAGGTTGTTGCCGCCCTGCATCAGGGTGTATTCGAACCCGGCGAAGGCGGTGAACTTGCCCGGCTCGTTGTAACTCTCGACCGCGTCGAGGTTTTCGTTCCAGATCGTCTTGGTCCGCTCGGCCGCGCCCGACTGGTCCACCATCCCCGCAGGGAGTGCGTTGTGCGCCCGCGCATCGAGCATCTCGGCCATCGCCCGCTGCGAACCCGCCGGGCCTTCATGCATCATGTCGTGCCAGCGCCGCATTGTCTCGTCGCGGATCAGCAGGCGCGGGGCGTCGTACAGCGCCTTGGTCGCGCCGAGTCCCTCGGCGTGATCGGTGACGACGAGGAAATCGAGCGGGCGGGCAAGCTTGGCCTTGATCCCCGTAGAGGCGGTGACTTCCTCACCGCGGGCGAAGCGCAGCGCATCTTCCGGGCTAAGCCGCACCCCGAACCCGAAGGCATCGACCGAATTCGAAGTGTGGAGGTGGGTGTCGCCCCAGAACACCCGTTCGGGGAACTCGCTCACTGCAACCGCGGCCGCCGTCTCGCCGGTGGGCTGGTTTGTCTGCTTGCACCCGCCGAGCGCCGCTGCGCTTGCCAGCAAAGCGCCGAAAATCGCCATGCGCCGCATTGCCTTCCCCCCTCTACAAAATCTCTCCCGGCGCAATAGTGGCACTCCTGACAGGAGTGTCAATTGCCGGTCGAGAAAGAGGGTGGTGGACGCACTAGGGCTCGAACCTAGGACCCGCTGATTAAGAGTCAGCTGCTCTACCAACTGAGCTATGCGTCCGTTTCGCAGCCAGAACATGATGGCGCCGCGATGTCCCGAATCGTCGGGAGCGGCCCATATAGCGATTGCTGGCGGCGAGGGAAGGGGCTTCGTCGGGGCGGAGTCAGGGCATTCCGATACCGCGCGGGCGGCTCCACCGCGCCACCGCCATGATCGTCCCGATGCAGATCATGTTGGTCATCATCGAGCTGCCGCCGTGGCTCATGAACGGGAGCGGGATGCCGACCACCGGGGCCAGGCCCATCACCATCATCAGGTTGATGCAGAAGTAGAAAAAGATCGTCGTGGTCATCCCCGCGGCGAGCAGCATGGCGAAGCGATCGCGGCTCTTGCGCGCCACGCGCAGCCCCCAGCGGAAAATCAGCATGAACCCGGCGAGGACCAGCACCCCGCCGATGAAGCCCCACTGCTCGGCCATCGTCGCGAAGACGAAGTCGGTGTGCGCTTCGGGAAGGTAGCCGAGCCCCGATTGCGAGCCATGGCCGAACCCTTTGCCGAACACCCCGCCCGAACCGATCGCGATTTTCGACTGGGTGATGTGATAACCCGCGCCGAGCGGGTCGCCCTCGGGATCGAGGAACACGAACACGCGCTTGCGCTGATATTCGTGGAGCAGCGAGAAGAAGGCGATCGGCGCGGCCACCGCGGTGGCCGCCGCGCCGCCGACGAACCAGCGCAGCGGCAGGCCCGAGAGGAACATGATCGTCAATCCGCCAGCGGTGACCATCAGCGCCGTGCCGAGGTCTGGCTGGAGCATGACCAACGCGGCGGGCATGCCGATTAGTCCGGCGGCGGGCAGCAGCGAGCGCCAGCTCTGGGTCAACGCGGGGGGCAGAGTCGCATAGTAGCGCGCCAGCGCCAGGACCACCGCCGGCTTCATCAGCTCCGACGGTTGCAGCCGGATGAACCCGAGATCGAGCCAGCGCTGGCTGCCTTTTCCGACGTAACCCAGCGCCTCGACCAGGATCAGCAGCACCAGCACCGCGCCATAAACCGGGAACGCGAACTCCTCGAACCGGCGCCGTGGCAGCCGGGCGATGACCAGCGCCATCGTGAGAAACACCAGGAAGCGCAACGCGTGATTCAGCGCCCACGGCTGGAGGCTGTTGCCCGCGGCGCTGTAGAGCACCGTGGCGCCGAACCCGACCAGCAGAAACAGCGGCACGATCACCCCCCACGGCTGGCGCGAGATCGGATCGGGGACGATGCTGCGGATCACGGTTGCGGCTCGGGCGAGGGCACGACCAGCGTCGCGGGCGAAGCGACCGGCTCGGGTGGAGGCGAGGCGGCAGCGGTGGCGACCGGCAGCGGCGAGGCCTCGGCGCGTTCCTCACGCGCGGCTTCCTGAGCCACCGGATCGTCGTCGCCGGCGGGTTTGGGCGCGCTCGCGCCGTATTTACCGGCGGTGGCGCGGTAGCGCGCGGCGAGGCGCTGCTGCGGAGTGCCGCCCCAGCCGGCCTCCATCGGCAATAAGGCCTCCATCGCCTTCACCGGGTCGAACAGGAAGGTCATCACGTCGCGTGCGATCGGATAGGCCGCGCCGGACCCGCCGCCGTGCTGCACGGTCACCGCCGCGGCATAACGCGGCTTGTCGAACGGCGCGAAGCAGATGAAGTGGCCGTGGTCGCGATACTTCCACGAGCCGCCCTTGCCCGAGGAAATGTTGAGCCCGACGACCTGCGCGGTGCCGGTCTTGCCCGCCATTTGCACACCCTCGATCGGCAGCTTGGCCCGGCCCGCAGTGCCGCGGCCGTTGACGACCTCGTTCATCGCCGCGTGGACGTAGTCGAGGTGCTCCTGGCTGAACCCCAAGCTGAGCGCGTTCTGCGGGCGCTCGTCGTACATCAGCCGCGGCATCAACGCCTTGCCGCTGGCGATCCGCGCCGCCATTACCGCCTGCTGGAGCGGGTTGACCAGCATATAGCCCTGGCCGATCGTGGCGTTGACGGTGTCGTAGACCGCCCAGGGCTTGCCGTATTTGCGCTGTTTCCACGCCGGATCGGGGACGGTGCCGTAACTCTGCCCGGCGACCGGGAGGTCGAAGCTCTCACCCAGTCCCACTCGCCGCGCCATCGCGGCGATCTTGTCCATCCCGATCTTCTGGGCAAAGTGGTAGAAGTAAACGTCGCACGACTGGTAGATCCCGGTTGCCATGTTGACCCGGCCGTGGCCGCCACGCTGCCAGCAATGGAACACGCGGTTGCCGACGCGCAACCCGCCGCCGCAGCTGACGCTCGCCTCGGGATCGAGCCCGGCCTCGAGAAAGGCCATCGCGATGAACGGCTTGACCGTCGAGCCCGGCGGAAACAGCCCGCGCAGCACCTTGTTGCGCAGCGGCACGTGATCGTCGTCGGACAACATCTTCCACTCGATCCGGCCGATCCCGTCGGAGAAGCTATTGGGATCGAAGCTCGGCATAGAAGTCATCGCGAGGATATCGCCGTTATGGCAATCCATCACCACCACCGCGCCGCTCTCGATGCCGATCCGGCGCGCGGCATAGTCCTGCAGCGGGCCGTCGATGGTCAGCTTGATCGGCTTGCCGGGGACGTCGTCGCGCGAATCGAGATCGCGCACCACGCGTCCGCCCGCGGTAACCTCGACCCGCCGCGCGCCCGGCGTGCCGCGCAAGTTGGTCTCGAACTGCTTTTCGAGCCCGTCTTTGCCGATTTTGAAACCGGGGGTGACCAGCAGCGGGTTCTTTTCCTTGTCGTAATCCTCCGCGGATGCCGCGCCGACATAGCCGACGAGGTGACCGACCGACGGCCCGGTCGGATAGAACCGCGAATAGCCGCGCTGCGGGACAACGCCCGGCAGGTCCGGCAATCGCACGCTGACCGCGTCGAAGAGATCCTTGGCGAGTCCGGAGGCAACCTCGACCGGCTGGAATCCGCCGGCCTTGTCGAGCTTGTCGCGCAAGTCCTGGACTTGCACCGCGGTCAGCTGGAGCAGCCGTCCGAGTTCACCCAGGGTGCGATCGGTATCGACCAGCCGGTCGGGAATGATATCGACCCGGAAGTCGGCACGGTTGGAGGCGATCGGTGCGCCGTGACGGTCGAGAACCCAGCCGCGCCGCGGCGGAACCAGGGTGAGGTTGACCCGGTTGCTTTCGGCGAGCGTTTCGTACTTGGCGTTCTGCGCCACCGCGATCCACGCCATCCGCCCCGCGAGCAGCAGCCCGACCCCGCCCTGAAGAGCGCCGAGCAGCATCGAGCGCCGGTCGAAGGCGTTCTGCAGGGTGCCCGAACTGACGTGCCTGGGATTGTCCATTCCGGATCAGTCCAGCCGCCGCAACGGCAGCAGGCGGACCCGATCGGCGAGCGCCGCGATCCGGCCGAGCAGCGGCATGAGCAGCACCGAAAGCACCAGCTGCGGCCCGAGCACGGTGAGATTGCGTAGACCCCCGTCGACGTTGGCGAACGACGCCGCAAGCAGGGCATAAGCCAGCAGTAACCCCACCGCGATGACCCAGTTCTGCAGGAAATTGCGCCACGGCACGCGGTATTCGACCAGGTCGAGCACCAGGATTGCGAGCGACCACAGCACCGCGGCCGAACCGAACGGCTGGCCCGAATAGAGATCGTCGAACAGGCCCAGCGGGAAGCCTGCCCAGACCGGAAACAGCCGCGGACGCAGTTGCTGCCAGGCGAGCATCGTCAGGAAACCGAACGGTGGAACCACCGGGGCCGAAGCGATTAGCGGCAGGAGCGGGGAGAGGCTGCCAAGCATCACCATCAGCCACGGCAGCGTCAGCGCCAGCGCGGGCGAGGGCGCACGGTTGATCGGCTGCGGCGCATTCTCGCGCAGGAGCTGCGGCAGCGGAACGGGCATCACCCGTCGCCCGGCATGGGAGATGACGCCGGCTGAGTCGCCACGGGAGCCCAGACCGGATCGACCACCACCAGGTCGGTCGCGCCGGGGTCGCTCAGGGGGCGGGCGATCGCGCCGTCGGGAAGCAGCCGCACGACAACCGCGATGGGGATCCCGGGCCGGTAGAGCCCGCCCGAACCCGAGGTGACGAATGCGTCGCCGCGCTTGAGCGGATTGATCCCGAGGCTGCTCAGCCGTAGCCGCAGCGTCCCGTCGGATTGGCCCTCGGCGGTTGCGTCGATCCCGTCGGTGGCGCGCCGCACAGGCACGAAGCTTTCGAGATCGGTGATCAAGAGCACCCGGGCGCTGACCGCGCCGACTTCGAGCACGCGGCCGACCAATCCGACCGACGAACGCACCGGCATACCTACGGCGACGCCCTGCCTCGAGCCTGCGCCCAGGGTGGCGTAGCGCCGCGTGCTTGCCGAAGTCGAGGCGACCAGCCGCGCTGCGACGACAGGCTTGGGATCGCTCTCGAACAGCCCGAGCGCCGACTTGAGCCGGCGGTTCTCCTCGGCCAGCGCATCGGCCGCGGCGAGCCTGGAGCGCGCCTCGGCGACTTCGCGTTTAAGCCGCGCGGTGTCGCGGCCCGAGGTGAAGAAACCCGAGAGCGCTTCCCAGAACCCGCGCGAGTTGGCCCGCGCCTGCGCCGATCCTTCGCCGGCGGGCGCGACCGCGTCGCTCGCCGCGCTGCGCGCACCGGAAAACGCCTCCGGATTTCGCGTCGAAATCACCAGCAACACCCCGGCGACGAGCATCCCGCCGAACGCGAGCAGATAGCCGGCAAAGGTGGTGTATTGCGCCCTGCGCGAATGACCGGAGCGCCGAATGGTGGGCGGCGCCATACCTGCCTACTCCCTTTCGCCCGCCGAACCCTCGCCCGGCAGCTTACGCGCAATCACGCCGTCATCAACACGCCGCGGTAGATCGGATCTTCCATCGCGCGGCCGGTGCCGAGCGCGACGCACGACAGCGGGTCTTCGGCGACGCTGACGGGCAGCCCGGTTTCCTCGCGCAGATAGTCGTCGAGCCCCTGGATGAGCGCCCCGCCGCCGGTCAGGACGATGCCCTGGTCGACGATGTCGGCGGCGAGTTCGGGGGCGGTGTTCTCGAGCGCGATGCGCACGCCTTCGATGATCGCGCCGATCGGCTCGCTCAGCGCTTCGGCGATGTTGGCCTGGGTGATGGTTATTTCCTTGGGCACCCCGTTGACCAGATCGCGGCCCTTGATGTGGATCGTCTCGCCGACCCCGTCGGCGGGCACCATGGCGCAGCCGTAATCTTTCTTGATCCGTTCTGCAGTGGCTTCGCCGATCAGCAAGTTGTGGTGGCGGCGGACGTAGCTGACGATGGCTTCGTCCATCTTGTCGCCGCCGACCCGGACCGAAGTGGTATAGGCAAGCCCGCGCAGCGAGAGCACCGCGACTTCGGTGGTGCCCCCGCCGATATCGACCACCATGCTGCCGACCGGCTCGGTCACCGGCATGTCGGCGCCGATCGCCGCGGCCATCGGCTCGAGAATCAGATAGACCGCGCTGGCCCCGGCGTTGGAAGCCGCATCGCGGATCGCGCGGCGTTCGACCGAGGTCGACCCCGAGGGCACGCAGATCACGATCTCGGGCGGGCTGAACATGCTGGTGCGCTTGCCGTTCACCTTGCGAATGAAATACTTGATCATCTCTTCGGCGACTTCGATATCGGCGATAACCCCGTCGCGCAGCGGGCGGATCGCCTCGATGCTATCCGGGGTCTTGCCCATCATCATCTTGGCGTCGTCGCCGACCGCCTTGACCTTCTTGATCCCGTTGATCGTCTCGATCGCCACAACCGAGGGCTCGTTGAGCACGATCCCGCGATCCTGGACATAGACCAGCGTGTTGGCCGTGCCGAGGTCGATCGCGAGGTTTTGCGAGCCGAATTTGAAGAATCGCGACAGGAACGATGCCATCTATTAATCCATAAGCTTTCCAGCCACTTGCCGCGCGGGGCGCAGCAGCGTTCGGCCAGCGTGTTGACGTGGGTGGCGGCTCCTTAACGCAAGGGTCCGGCAAAGGCCAAAAATTTGTCGCAAAAGCGGGGGAGGGCGTCTCTCTCCGGCTCGAATTTGTGCCGCTTCGTCGCTAGGATGGGGCGATGCCGCACATCCGCCGCCTGCCCGAAGCGCTGGTCAACCGCATCGCCGCGGGCGAAGTGGTCGAGCGGCCCGCGGCGGCGCTCAAGGAACTGGTCGAAAATGCCATCGACGCCGGGGCGCGAACCATCGCGGTGCGCATCGCCGAGGGCGGGCTCGGCGGGACCGAAGTGAGCGACGACGGCTGCGGGATGAGCCGCGACGAGATCGCGCTCGCGCTCGAACGCCACGCCACTTCCAAATTGCCCGACGAACACATCGAACAAGTCGCCACGCTCGGCTTCCGCGGCGAGGCGCTGCCATCGATCGCCAGCGTCGCGCGGCTGACCATCGAAAGCCGGGTGCGCGTCCTTCGACAAGCTCAGGATGAGCGGATTTCGGAGGGCTGGCAGCGTACGCTCGATCACGGCGAGCTGGTGAGCGAAGGCCCCGCCGCGCTCCCGCCGGGCACCCGCATCCGGGTCTCCGAGCTGTTCGCCAAAGTTCCCGCGCGACGCAAGTTCCTGCGCTCGTCCCGAAGCGAATGGGCGGCGTGCCACGACGTCGTCCGCCGCCTGGCGATGGCGCGGCCCGAGATCGGGTTCACCCTCGAACACGACGGGCGGCGAGTGTTTGCGGTCCAGCCAGGCGACAGCCTCGCCGCACGGGTGGCGCAGCTGGTGGCGCGCGAGCTTGCCTCCGATGGCGTCACAATCGACTTAGCGCGCGGGCCCGCCAAGCTCACAGGGGTCGCGGGCCTGCCGACCTACAACCGCGGGGTCGCCGACCACCAGTACCTGTTCGTCAACGGCCGCCCGGTAAAGGACCGCCTGCTGGTCGGCGCGGTGCGCGGGGCCTATGCCGACATGCTCGCGCGCGACCGTCACGCGGTGCTCGCGCTGTTTCTCGAAGTCCCGCCCGAAGAGGTCGACGTCAACGTCCATCCGGCCAAGACCGAAGTGCGTTTCCGCGATCCGCAATTCGTCCGCGGGTTCATCGTCGGGGGCTTGCGTCATGCGCTCGAAGGTGCAGGGCAAAGGAGCGCACAATCTCCCGCCGTTTCGGCCATGGGGGCGTGGCAGGCCGAGCCAGTTGGCCCGGCGCCCGCTCTGGCCTCGCTGTTTGCGCGCGAACATTCGGCGGTGCGCGACGCCTCATCGGTGTGGCGCGGCTACGAAGCGGCGATAATGGACCCGCCCGCGGCGCGCGCAGAAGCGGCCGAGATCGCGCCAGAACCCGCCGCGACCCATCCGCTCGGCGTCGCGCGCGGGCAAGTCGCGCTTACCTATATCGTCGCCGAGGCCGAGGACGGGCTGGTGATTGTAGACCAGCACGCCGCGCACGAACGGCTCGTGCTCGAACGGCTCAAGGCGGCGGGGGCAGGGGAGACCGTCGCGGCGAGCCAGGCGCTGCTCCTGCCCGAAGTGGTCGAGCTCGACGAGGTCCAGTGCGACCGGCTCGAAGACCGCGCCGCGCAGTTCGCCGACTTTGGCCTCGCCATCGAGAGGTTCGGCCCGACCGCGATGCTGGTCCGCGCGGTGCCCGCGGTGCTGGGCAAGGGCGACGTTCACGCGCTGCTCCGCGATATCGCCGACGATCTCGCCGCCAACGGCGACGCCCTCCTGCTCGGCGAGCGGCTCGAGCACGTGCTGGCGACGATGGCCTGCCACGGGAGCGTTCGCGCCGGCCGCGCGTTAAGCGTCGCAGAGATGAACGCGCTGCTGCGAGAAATGGAACGCACCCCCCGCTCGGGCCAGTGCAACCACGGCCGCCCGACCTGGGTCAAACTTGCGCACGCCGACATCGAGAAGCTGTTCGGCCGCAAGTGATGCGCGCGCTCGCACTCGCGCTGGTCCTGCTCGGCGGCTGCAAGGAATCGGCCGAAGAGCGCGCGAAACAGGATGTCGAAGCGATCGCCGCGGTCGAGAAGATCCAGACGGTCGAACCGCCGCTGCAATCGCTGGTGCCCGAGCCGCTCGGTGCGCGCGATCTCAAGGTCACCGGGCTGACCGGCCCGGGCTGCGCCTTCCGCGCCGCCGACGATGCGGGCGAGCCGATCGTGCGGACCAACGACAAGGCGGCGATCGTCAAGCTGATGGGCGGGATTGTCGCCTTCGCCTCGGACCCGGGCGGCGGCAAGCTGCCGGCGGGGACGTGGAACCACTACGTCGGCAAGGCGCACTGGATATCGCTCGAACCTGGCAAACCGGGCGCGGCGCGCTTCGCCCTGCACGACGCGCAGAACCGCGTGGTGTTCGAGGCGATGGGGACGCTCGCCTGCGAGGGTTAGTCCCCGCGCACCCGGATCAGCCCGATAGAAGTGAAGTTCATCACCAGTTCGTCGTGCTGGTTGAACACCCGCATCGCCGAGCGGAAGCTGCCCATCTCGGGGCGCGAGCGGCTGCGGGTTTTTTCCAGCACCTCGGTTTCGCAGCGCAGGGTGTCGCCGGGATAGACCGGCTTCTTCCAGCGCAGTTCGTCGAGGCCCGGCGAGCCGAGCCCTGCCTGGCGCGAGGCCTTGAGGTTCTCCACCACCATCGCCATCGCCATCGCGCAGGTGTGCCACCCGCTCGCCGAAAGCCGCCCGAAATGAGTCTGCGCGGCGGCCTCGTCGGAGAGGTGAAACGGCTGCGGATCGTATTTGCCGGCGAATTCGAGCACTTCCTCGCGGGTCACCTCGTAGCTTCCGAATTCGGCTTTTCGGCCCAGCTCGATGTCTTCGAAATAGGTCAGCCCATCAGTCATTCTCAGTGCCCCAGCGTCAATTTGGCGAACAGCGTGTAACCCATCGGGTTGCGCCCATAGTAAGGGTCAAGCGCGGCGGGCTTGGCGTAAGCGGAAAGCGACCCGCCGAGCGCCAACTCGAACGGCCCGAGCGGCATGCGCCGCGCGTAACCGGCCTGGAACTTGCTCACCCGGAAGGTCCGGTCGTGAAGCGGGTGCTGGTGATCGGGGAAGAGCTCGTCGTTGGCGACGTTCTCGAAGCGGCCGAACAGGGTGTTCTGTGCGTCGAGATCCCAGTTGGCTTCGGCGATCCACGCGGTCAGCGTATTGCCCGGCACCCGGTCCTTGGCGCTGAACGCCGCCATCGCCGAGAAACCGCCACGGGCGTAGTGCGCGCTGGCGGTGAAGCGATGCTCGTCCTCACCGGGATGGAGCGCTTCGGGCTGTTTCAATTCGCCGTAGCTGGCCTGGACCGACCAGGCGGGCGAGGGGTTCCACGTCGCGCGCGCCGACCACGAATCGAGCCGCGGGGTCTCGATGTCCCAGCGATCCTCGTCGGGTTCTTGCCCCCGGAACGCCGAACCCTCAAACTGCCAAGTGCGGCCGGCCAATCCGGCGGTGACGACGCCGTAAACGATGTGGGTCGAATCGAACCAGTGGTGGGTGATCGGCGGCTCGGGATTATACCTTGCCGAACCGCGGTGCATGAAGGCGCTGGGACCCAGCGCGGGCTCGCCGACCGGGCCGCCGTAGACAAAGCCCCATACGCTGTCGCTCAGGTTCACATCGATCCGCGCGCTCAGTTCCATGAACAGGTCGTGCGGGTGCTGGAGGTCGATCAGCGGGCTCCCTCGCGAGGTTTCGCCGCTGGCGAAGAGGTTGGGATAGCCGCTGGAATCCATTGCCGGCTCGAGGCTGAACATGCTCTTGAGCTGGACCCGGCCCCAGCCCGTGTCGCGCTGCGCGGCAAGCATGCCCATCGAGGTGACGTAAACCTTGTCGTCGCCGCGCGGGCCGGAATGGTCGGTGTACTGGGTCGAGACATAGCCATGGGCCATGATCATCCAGTCGCCTTCGGACAGATGTAGCCCGTGCATGGCGCCTTCGCTCGCGGGCAAACGCGATGTGCCCGAGCCCTCCGCACTCGCGGCGATGCTGCACGAACAGGCGAGGATTTCCTCCATCGCCATGTCGTCGTGATCCATCGCCGAGTGATCGACCGGGGCAGGAGCGGGGACCGCCGGTCCGTGATCCATCTTCGAATGGTCGTGTTCCTGCGCCAGCGCCGGGCTGGCGAGCAGGGCGAGCGGTAGGGCGAGCAGCTTAGACATTGAACTTGAAGTGGAGCACGTCGCCATCTTGAACTGCATATTCCTTGCCTTCCTGGCGCAATTTGCCCGCATCCTTGGCCCCCGCCTCGCCCCCCAGCGCGACATAATCGTCATAAGCGATGGTTTCGGCGCGGATGAAACCCCGTTGCATGTCGGAGTGGATTTCACCCGCGGCGTCTGGAGCCTTGGCGCCCTTGGCCACGGTCCAGGCGCGGGCTTCCTTGGGGCCGACGGTGAAGAAGGTGATCAGGTGGAGCAGCTCGTATCCGGCGCGGATCACGCGGGCGAGGCCGGTTTCGTGGAGGCCCATCTCCTCGAGGAAGACCATCCGCTCGTCGTCGTCCATCCCTGTAAGCTCGCTCTCGATCGCCGCCGAGACGATCACCGCCTCCGCGCCTTCGGCCTTGGCCTTGGCGAAGACCGCAGCGGAGTGGGCGTTGCCGCTGGCCGCAGCCTCCTCCTCGACGTTGCAGACGTAGAGCACCGGCTTGGCGGTGAGCAGCTGGGCCTGGCTGAATGCGCGGCGCTCTTCCTCGTCGCTCGGCAGCGCAAGCCGCGCCGGCTTGCCTTCGCGCAGCAGTTCGAGCGCGGGATGCAGCACCGCGGCGAGCAATTTGGCTTCCTTGTCGCCCTGCGCTGCCTTCTTCTGCGCAGCAGGAACGCGCTTTTCGAGGCTCTCGAGGTCCGACAGCATCAGCTCGGTCTCGACCGTCTCGGCGTCCGAAACCGGATCGATCCGCTCGTCGACGTGCTGGATGTCGTCGTTCTCGAAGCAGCGCAGAACATGCACGATGGCGTCGACTTCGCGGATGTTACCGAGGAACTGGTTGCCCAGCCCTTCGCCCTTGCTCGCCCCGCGAACGAGGCCGGCGATATCGACGAACGACAGCTGGGTCGGGATGATCTTGGCGCTCTTGGCGATGGCGGCGAGGGTGTCGAGGCGCGGATCGGGCACGCCGACATTGCCGACGTTGGGCTCGATCGTGCAGAACGGATAGTTCGCCGCTTGCGCCGCCTGGGTCTCGGTCAGGGCATTGAACAGCGTCGACTTGCCCACATTGGGCAGCCCGACGATCCCGCAACGAAAACCCATTACTTGCTCCGAAAGAATGCGACGCGCGCCCTTAGCGCTTCACTTTGGAGAAGGCCAGCGGCGCCAATCGCATCTTGCCAGCGCGCGGCCGAAGTGCTTGGCTCACGCCAATCTGGAGGTGAGGCATGACGACCCGCGCTTCGGTTTCCGCAATCCTGGCATTCTCAGCCGCCTCGGGTGCCGCGCTAGTGCTGCTGGCGGTCGATCTGTCGCCCGCGGAAGCGCAGCGCTCGCCGCTGGCAGAGGGCGAACTCTGTCCCACCCGGCTCTACGCCGGCCAGGACGACCTGATCTGCCGCTGCACCTCCACCGCCGGCGGCAATCCGGTGTGGGGGACGGACACCTACACCGACGATTCGGCGCTGTGCCACGCCGCGCTGCACGCGGGGGCGATCACACCCGGCGGCGGGGTGATCCATGTCCGCCGCGTGACCGGGCAGGACTCCTATCGGGGTTCGACCCGTAACGGCATCACCAGCCGGGACTACGGCGGTTACGAAAGCTCGATGGCGTTCGACAGCCCGCAGGTCCTGGCCAAGACGCTGGGCGGGGTAAGGCTTTGCCCGGTGCTCTATAGCGCCGCGCCCGGCATGTCGGGCGACTGCCGGTGCGAGCCGGGCCGGTCCGGCCCGGCTTGGGGAACCAACCCCTACACCGCGGATTCGGCGGTGTGCAGCGCCGCTCACCACGCGGGACTGATCGATAGCCGGGCCGGCGGGGTGATCCACATCGCCCCCGGGCCGAAAATGACCAGCGTTCCGGGCAGCACGCGCAACGGCTTCAGCACCAGCGATTTCGACTCTGCGCAGCCCTGGAACACCTTCGTATTGAGCCGCGCTTCGCAATAGCCGCTAGTCCTGCCGACGCAGCGCGACCTCGTTCATGAAGCGCACGTCGTCGCCCTTCGCCAGCCACTCCACTTCGGCGGCGATCGCACCGAGTGTGTCGGCCAGATCGTCGAGCTCGCTCTTGGCGTAGTTACCCAGCACGTAGCCGGTGACCCGATCCTTGTGGCCCGGGTGGCCAATGCCGAGGCGGACGCGGCGGAAATCGGGGCCGAGGTGCTGGTCGATCGAGCGCAGCCCGTTGTGCCCGGCGGTGCCGCCGCCCTGCTTGACCTTGACCTTGAACGGCAGGAGGTCGAGCTCGTCGTGGAACACGGTGAGCGCGGCGGTATCGAGCTTGTAGAAGCGCAGCGCCTCGCCCACCGAACGGCCGCTTTCGTTCATCCAGGTCGCGGGCTTGAGCAGCAGAATCTTCGTGCCGCCGATCCGGCCTTCCTGGAACCAGCCCGAGAACTTCTTCTGGACCGGGCCGAAGCCGTGGACATCGGCCAGCACGTCCGCCGCCATGAACCCGACGTTGTGCCGGTGCATCGCGTACGACGGACCGGGATTGCCGAGGCCGACCCAGAGCTGCATCGAAAACTCCCGTCATCCCCGCGCAAGCGGGGACCGCTGGCCGCACCTACGCGAGCTTACGTGGAGGCGCCAGCGGTCCCCGGTCGAGCCGGGAACGCCGCCGCCTACTCGGCTTCGGCCGGAGCTTCGCCTTCGGTCTTGGTCGTGTCGCCCTCTTCGCTCTTGAGGCCGGACGGCGCGACGATCGTAGCGATGGTAAAATCGCGGTCGGTAATCGCCGAAACCGAGCCCGCGGGCAAGGTGACGTGGCTGATGTGGATCGAATCGCCGATATCGAGCCCGGTGACGTCGATCGCGATGTCGTCGGGGATCTTGTCGCTCTCGCAAACCAGTTCGAGCTCGTGGCGGACCATGTTGAGCACGCCGCCGCGCTTGAGCCCGGGCGAGGCGCCTTCGTTGACGAAGATCACGGGGACGCCGACAGTGACTTTGGCGTCCTTGGCCAGGCGGTAGAAATCGACATGGAGCGGGCGATCGCTGACCGGGTGGAAAGCTACGTCCTTGGGCAGGGCGCGGACCTTCTTGCCGCCGACCTCGACCTCGACCACCGAGTTGAAGAAGTGGCCGGTGCCGAGCTGGCGGACCAGTTCCTTCTCCTCGACGTGGATCGCCAGGGGCTCTTCCTTGCCGCCATAGACAACGGCGGGGACACGGCCTTCACGGCGCAGTGCACGGGAGGCTCCCTTGCCTGCCCGCTCGCGCGCCTCGGCCGGCAGGGTAAGCGTATCGCTCATGTCACTACCTTTCGAAATACGATGTTGATCACAGCTTCGCCGTCACGCCTCCAGGGATGACCATAACGGGAAGCGCGCGCCGTTAGCGGGAAAGCGGGGCGAAGGCAAGCTGGCTGAGCTTGGGTTCGCGCAAAGACCGCAAAGCGCGCGAAGAGAGTTTCACAGGCAGTCATAAAGACCCAAAGGTTTCGGTGAGCGCCGCAGGCCTTTGAATCCTTGCAACGTCGCGGCAACCGCTGCTGTAGCGGGACGGGGCGGCTTCGCCGCAAGCGCCGTGATCTTTGTGTCTTCGGGTCTTCGTGTGAACCAGCCTTCTTCCTTCTTCGCGGTCTTTGCGGGCTTTGCGCGAACCCTACTGCAACCGCGTCACCCGATAGCCGCGCGCCGCGAGCAGGGCGGGGAGGCCGTCCGGGCCTGCCATGTGCGCCGCGCCAACCGCGACGAAGGGATGCCCCCCGCGCGTCAGGCGGGCGGCGATCTTGGCGGCCCATGCCTGGTTGCGGTTGACCAACAATGCCGCGCGCAGCTCTGGGTCGGCGAGCAGTCCGGTGCGGGTTTCGGCTTCGAGAAGCTTCATATCGCCGCGGGTCCAGGCCTTGGCGAGGCGGCCTGCCTCCTCGTCGGGGGCGAGCGCCTCGGCGACGGTGGCCGAAAGGAGGTCGCGCTGGTCGGCTTCGGGGAGGGTGTCGAACACCGCGAGCTGAGCCGAGGCGCCCTCGAGTTCTCCGACCGGCTTGCCCTTCGCCGCTGCAAGGATTTCCTTGTCGATCCCGAAAGCCGGATCGTTCGCTCCCTTGAGCGCCTGGGCGAGCGCGAGCGCGGCGGCCCAGGTTTCGAGCCGCCGGTAGGGCGAGGGGTCGATGTTCTTGCTCGCCAGCAGCGCGGCCAGCTGATCGCGCTGGCCGGGCCAGACCCGGTCGAGCAGCGGCGGCAGCCCCGGCGAAGCGGCTCGCCGCGCGAACTCGGCTTCGAGCCCGCGCTGGTCGTCGATCGCGGCGATCTCGAGCACCAGCTCGTCGGCGGCGGCGATCGCGGCGTCGATCTTGGCGCCGCGCCAATCGACTCGTTGGGGAAGCGCGTGGATGGTTCCGAACAGCCAGCCCTTCTCGCCGTGCGGGCCGCTGATTTCGAACAGCGCGGGGGTGGCGGCGGGCGGTTCTGGCGCAGGCTTGCACGCCGCCAGCGCCAGCAGCACGGCGAGCGCGAGCTTGCGGATCACTGCACCCGCGTCGCGGTGAGGCCAAGCGCGGCGAGCTGGTCCTGGACCGAGCCCTTGCCGGCCAGGTGCCCCGCGCCGACCGCGACGAACACCGTGCCGGGCTGGTCGAGCCGCGCCTTGAGCCACTGGCCCCAGATCTTGTTGCGTTCGACCAGGAGCCGTTCGTACATGATCGGATCGTCGCTCGCCTCGTTCATGGTGACCGCCAGCGACTCGGCCTGGCCCTGGCCCCATTCGCCGGTGATCTTGTCGACTTCGGCCACCACTTTCGCCCCGCCGGCGACCACTTCGCGCAGGTAGGCCAGCTGGACCTCCTGCGGCAGCGCGTCGAACAGGCCGAGCTGGTAGCGCACCGTTTCGAGCCCCTTGCTGGGCCGTGCGCTGGCCTTGAAGCGGTCGGTCAGGAAACCCTCGGGACCGTTGATCGCCTCGATCCCGGCGGCGCGCAGCTGGGCCAGCAGGATCAGGTTGGCGGCATACCACGGCTTGATCCGCTCGTACTTCTCGACCGGTTCGCCGAGCCGGGCCAGCGCGGCTTCGAAGGCGGCGCGATCGGCCGGGGCCATCAGCCCGCGCAGGGTCTGCCCGGGCGGGAGGAAGCCGAGATCGAGCACCGCGGCGAGCAGCTCGTTCTGGTCGATCTCGCCAAGCTCGGTGACCAGCTCGCCCGAGCCGTCGGCGGCGGCGGCAAGCGGGCCGACGAACCACTGCTGGCCCTTGGGCATGACGTGGATCGTCCCGAACAGCCAGATCGTCGTGTCGGGATCCGCAAGCTTCCACAGCGCGGGCTTGAGCGGCGGTGCGGGGGTGGGAACGACCGCGGGCGCGAGCGCCTCGCGCACCACCGGTTGCGGGGCGGGGTGGCGCTGCGGATCGGCCGCGGCGGGCGCGGCGAGAAAGGCGGCAAGCAGGAGCAGGGCGCGGCGCATCCCGGTCGCCATAGCATCGCCGCCCTGCCTGTCGATGAACGAAATCCCGCGCCGCAATGCAGCATTGACCGGCTCCGGCCCCTGCGCCAAAGGCCGCGCATGGCGGCGGCGCTAAGCTTCCAGGAGATGATCCTTCGGCTCCACGCGTTCTGGAGCGCGCAGGGCTGCCTGATCCTCCAGCCCTACGACATGCGGATGGGTGCGGGGACCTTTCACCCGGCGACGACGCTGCGCGCGCTCGGCCCGGAGCCGTGGAAGGCAGCCTACGTCCAGCCCTCGCGCCGCCCGACCGACGGCCGCTATGGCGAGAACCCCAACCGGCTGCAGCACTATTACCAGTATCAGGTGATCTTGAAGCCCAATCCGCCGGACCTGCAGGAGCTCTACCTCGCCAGCCTCGCCGAGATCGGCGTCGACCCGCTGGCGCACGACATCCGCTTCGTCGAGGACGACTGGGAAAGCCCGACGCTGGGCGCCTGGGGGCTCGGCTGGGAAGTGTGGTGCGACGGGATGGAGGTGACCCAGTTCACCTATTTCCAGCAGATCGGCGGCTACGACTGCAAGCCGGTCGCGGGCGAGCTGACTTACGGGCTCGAACGGCTGGCGATGTACATCCAGGGGGTCGACAACGTCTACGACCTCGCGTTCAATTCCGAGGGCGTGAGCTACGGTGCGGTGTTCCTCGAGAACGAGAGGGAACACTCGAAGTATAACTTCGAAGTCGCTGATACCGAACAACTGTTCAAAGGCTTTCAGCACGCCGAGGCCGAGTACATGCGGTGTATCGATGCGGGGGTGCCGCTTGCGGCCTACGACCAGGCGATCGAGGCCAGCCACCTGTTCAACCTGCTCCAGGCGCGCGGGGCGATCTCGGTGCAGGAGCGGGCGAGCTACATCGGTCGGGTGCGGGATCTGGCCAAGGGCAGCTGCGCGGCGTGGATCGCGAAGAACGAGGAGGGCTGGGCGGAGAAGTTCCCGGGGTGGGCGGCGTGATGCTTGTCAACTCCAACCACTACCGTCATCCTGAACTTGTTTCAGGACCCATTCTGCCGCCAAGCCCAATCGCGGCGTCAAAAGCAAACCGCGCCGTCGGCTCATTTCATGCACCCACCGGCCAAAACGAGAAATGGGCCCTGAAACAAGTTCAGGGTGACGAGGTTGGTTTGGTTCAGGGGGATGGGCGTGCCTGACTTCCTCCTCGAACTGCGCTGCGAGGAAATCCCCGCGCGAATGCAGGCCGGCGCGCGCGGCGAGCTGGAGAAGCTGTTCCGCAAGGAAATGGATGCCGCCGGCGTGGCGCTGGGTGAAGTCACGGTCTGGTCCACCCCGCGCCGGCTCGCGCTGATCGCGCGCGACCTACCAGCGGCCACCGCCGCACTCAGCGAGGAACTCAAAGGCCCCAAAGTCGGCGCGCCACCGCAGGCGCTCGAAGGCTTCCTGCGCAAGACCGGGCTGACTGCGGACCAACTCACCGAGCGCGATGGCGTGCTCTACGCCGTCACCGAGAGGCCCGGCCGCGCCACCAACGAGGTTCTCGCCGACGCCATCCCCGCAATCGTCCGCGCCTTTCCCTGGCCCAAGTCGATGCGCTGGGGGGCGGCCTCGCTGAGCACCGAGAGCCTGCGCTGGGTGCGCCCGCTCTCGGGGATCGTCGCGATCCTCGGCGAAAGCCTCGTCGAATGCGAGGTCGGCGGCGTGGCCTCGGGCTACGCCACCAAAGGCCACCGCTTTCACTGCCCCGGCGAGATCACCATCGGCGGCACGCACGACTACGCCGAAAAGCTGCGCGCCTGCCACGTCATCGTCAGCCACGAAGAACGCCAGGGCCTGATCCGCGCCGGCGCCAAGGCCGCGGCCGAAGCCGCCGAGCTGACGCTGGTTGCGGATGAAGGGCTGGTGGTGGAGAACGCCGGGCTGACCGAATGGCCGGTCCCGCTGCTCGGCCGCTTCGACAAAGCCTTCCTCGAAGTCCCGCCCGAAGTGATCCAGCTCACCGCGCGGACCAACCAGAAGTATTTCGTGTGCGAGGAGTCTAACGGTTCTGGGGCGGGCAAGCTCGCCAACGCCTTCGTCTGCACCGCCAACATCGCCGCGAGCGACGGCGGGGCGGAGATCGTCAACGGCAACCGCAAGGTGCTCGCCGCCCGGCTCAGCGACGCGCGGTTCTTCTGGGAGCAGGACCGCAAGAAGACGCTTGAGCAGCACGCCGAGGGGCTGGCGCGGATTACCTTCCACGAGAAGCTCGGGACGGTGGCCGACAAGGTCGAGCGGGTGGCCAAGCTGGCGCGGTGGCTGGTCGAAGAGGGCATCGTGGGTTCGAATTCCACGCTTTCCACCAATCCCGTCCACCCTGAGCCTGTCGAAGGGCCGCCCTTCACTTCTGGTGCCGCGCCGGAAGAAAAGGGCAGTGCTTCGACAAGCTCAGCATGGACGGGTTTGGGGTTGGCGGAATTGACCGAACAGGCCGCGCGGCTGTGCAAGGCCGACCTCGTCACCGAGATGGTCGGCGAGTTCCCCGAACTGCAGGGCCTGATGGGCGGCTACTACGCCCGCGCCGAAGG
>JBOHIC010000191.1:0-5033 GCA_050725835.1 Novosphingobium sp. | reverse complement strand
GGTAGACCTGCGGATCGTCCCATGGGAGCCCGAGCAGGTCGATCTCGATATTGCGCCGGGCGAGCAGCTCAACCGCCTTCTGCAGCACCGAGAGCGTCTTCAATCCAAGGAAGTCGAACTTGATCAGTCCGGTGTCCTCGACATATTTCATGTCGAACTGGGTCACCGGCATGTCCGAGCGCGGATCGCGGTAGAGCGGGACCAGCTGTTCGAGCGGGCGGTCGCCGATCACCACCCCGGCGGCGTGGGTCGAGGAGTTGCGCGGCAGGCCTTCGAGGCGGATCGCGAGGTCGACCAGCCGGCGGACCTCGTCGTCGTTGTCGTACTCGCGCTTGAATTCGGCGACGCCGTTCAGGGTGCGTGGCAGGGTCCACGGGTCGGTCGGCAGGTTGGGGACCAGCTTGCACAGCCGGTCGACCTGGCCATAGCTCATCTGGAGGATGCGGCCGGTATCGCGCAGCACAGCGCGCGCCTTCAATTTGCCGAAGGTGATGATCTGCGCGACGTGATCGGCGCCGTACTTGCGCTGGACGTAGCGGATTACTTCGCCGCGGCGGGTTTCGCAGAAGTCGATGTCGAAATCGGGCATCGACACGCGCTCGGGATTGAGGAAGCGTTCGAACAGCAGCCCGAGCCGGAGCGGGTCGAGATCGGTGATGGTCAGCGCCCAGGCGACTACCGACCCCGCCCCCGAGCCGCGCCCAGGCCCGACCGGGATGCCCTCGGCCTTGGCCCACTGGATGAAATCGGCGACGATCAGGAAGTAGCCGGCGAAGCCCATCCCGTTGATCACCCCGACCTCGAAATCGAGCCGGTCGAAATATTCGCGCCGCTCGGCCTCGGCAATCTCGCCATAGGGCGCCAGCCGCGCTTCGAGTCCGGCGCGCGAATGCCCGGCGAGCATCGCCGCTTCGCCCGCCTTGTCCCCGGCGAGGCTGGGGAGCAGCGCCTTGCGCTTGGGCGGGGCGAAGGCGCAGCGCTGCGCCACCACCAGCGTGTTCGCGATTCCCTCGGGCAAGTCGGCGAACAGTTCCTCCATCATCGGCGCCGATTTGACCCAGGCCTCGCGCGGCGAGCGCGCGCGGTCGGCTGCATCGAGATGGGTCCCGCCCGCGATGCACAGCAGCGCGTCGTGCGCGGGGTGGAAATCGGGTTCGGCATAGTTGGCGGGGTTGGTCGCAACCAGCGGCAGGTCGCGGGCATAGGCGAGTTCGATCAACGCCTCTTCGGCCGCTTCCTCGACAGAGTCGCCGCGCCGCGCCAGTTCGATATAGAGCCGCCCCGAAAACAGCGCCTCAAGCCGATCGCAGCAGGCTTCGGCGGCCTCGCGCTTGCCTTCGCCAAGCAGCCGCGTCAGCGCGCCCTCGCCCGCCCCGGTCAGCGCGATCAGCCCGTCGGTGAAGCCTTCGAGATCGCCCAGCCTAACGTGCGGATCGCACTCGAGCGGGCGCTCGAGATGCGCGCGGCTGACGAGGCGGCAGAGATTGTTCCACCCCGTTTCGTCCTGGACCAGCAGCCCGAGCCAATCGAGCTTCTCGCTCCCGTCGCGGGCCACGGCGAGGAAAGTGCCGACGATCGGCTGCACCCCTTCCTCGCAGCACGCCGAGGCAAAAGCCATCGCCCCGTAAAGCCCGTTGCGGTCGGTGATCGCGATCGCCGGAAACCCGCGCGTCTTTGCGACTTTAGCGATCGCCTTGGGATCGATCGCCCCGTCGAGCATGGTGTAGCTGGAGAAGACGCGCAGCGGGACAAAGGGGGCGAAGGCCATCGGCCGAGCCTATGCGCCGCGAACGATTCGCGCAGCCCCCTATGCGCGCTATCCCCCACGCATCACAACAGCGCTTCGATGTCCTGCTCAAGCGCCTCGGGCTTGTCGGTCGGGGCGTAGCGGCGGACCACCTGGCCGTCGCGGTCGATCAGGAACTTGGTGAAGTTCCATTTGACCGAGCGTGTCCCCATCAGCCCGGGCGCTTCGGCTTTCATCCATTCGTAGAGCGGCGGGGTCTGGTCGCCGTTGACGTCGATCTTGGCCATCAGCGGGAAGGTGACATCGTATTTGAGGCTGCAGAAGCTGGCGATCTCGTCAGCGTTGCCGGGTTCCTGCGCGCCGAACTGGTTGCACGGGAAAGCGATCACCTCGAACCCGCGGTCGCGATACTTGCGCCACAACGCCTCGAGCCCTTCGTATTGCGGGGTGAAGCCGCACTTGCTTGCGGTGTTGACCACCAGCAAGACCTTGCCCGCCTTGTCGGCGAGGTTCAGTTCCTCGCCGCCCGGCATTTTGGCGGTAAAATCGGCGATGGTCATTGCGTCGGTCATGGCAGGTCTTCCCGTTCGGCCAGCGCCAGGATTTCGCCGACGTTGAGCGACCTGCCGCCGGCAAAGTCGATCACCAGCCGGGCGCGCTCTGCGGCCCCCATCGCGGCGACCTCGCGCACCAGATCGCCGAGCGAGGCCTGCCGCAAGGTCTTGAAATGATAGTGCAGGTCCGACCCGCGGTCGTCGCGCTCGTGCAGCGTCGCGGGCGCGTTCCAGTCGATTGCATCCATCGCGCCGGCCCTTTCGCGTCGAAGCGCGAACATTGCACGCGGCGTGGTCGCGGGCAAGCCGGAGCTATTCGAGCACGCCTTCGTGCAACCGCACCACCCGGTCCATCGAGGCGGCGAGGCGTTCGTTGTGCGTGGCGATCAGCGCTGCGCTACCCTCGCCGCGGACCAGCGCGACGAATTGGGCGAGGACCTTGTCGGCGGTCTTCTCGTCGAGGTTGCCGGTCGGCTCGTCGGCGAGCACCAGCGCCGGGCGATTGGCCAGCGCGCGCGCCACCGCGACGCGCTGCTGCTCGCCGCCCGACAACTGGTTGGGCCGATGCGATAGCCGCTCGCCCAGGCCGAGCGCAGACAGGAGCGCTTCGGCTCGCGTATCGGCATCGCTCCGCGTTGCGCCCGCGACCATCTGGGGGATGACCACGTTCTCGATCGCGGTGAAATCGGGCAGGAGGTGGTGAAACTGATAGACGAAGCCGATCTTGTCACGGCGCAGCGCGGTGCGCGCGTCCGACGACAGCGCGCTCGCCTCGATCCCGGCGATGGCGATGCTCCCGCCGAACCCGCCCTCAAGCAGGCCGATAGCTTGGAGCATGGTCGATTTGCCCGAGCCCGAAGGGCCGAGCAGCGCGACGATTTCCCCCGGCGCGACCGCCAGGTTCGCCCCGCGCAGCACGTCGATGGTGACCCCGCCCTGCTCGAAGCTGCGGGTCAGGCCAGTGAGGCGGACAACAGTGTCACTCATAGCGCAGCACCTGGACCGGGTCGGTGCTCGCCGCCTTCCACGCCGGATAGAGCGTGGCGAGAAAGCTGAAGATGAGCGCCATCACCGCGATACCTGCGATCTCAGCCGGGTCGCTGCGGCTGGGCAGTTCAGTGAGGAAGCGGATCGAGGGATCCCATAGGTTCTGCCCGGTCACAGTCTCGATCGCGCGGACAACCGGCTGACGGAAAAACAGGAAGACGAAGCCCAGCGCAAGGCCGGCAAGTGTCCCCAGCGCGCCGATCAGGAAGCCCAGCGAGATGAAGATCTTGAGCACCGAGCGCCGGCTCGCTCCCATCGTGCGCAGGATCGCGATGTCGCGGGTCTTGGCGCGGACCAGCATGATCAGCGAGGAAAGGATGTTGAACACTGCGACCAGAACGATGATCGAAAGCACCACGAACATCGCGACCCGCTCGACCGCCAGCGCCTCGAACAGCTCGGCGTTGATCGATTTCCAGTCGTTGACCACCGCGACCCCGGCGAGCTTGCGGGCGAGCGGGGCGAGCGTTTCGGTGACGGCGTCGGGATCGCTGGTCTTGAGTTCGATCATCCCGATCGCGTCGCCGGTGAGGAGCAGGGTCTGCGCATCGGCCATCGGCATGACCACGAAGGCTTTGTCGTAGTCGTAAATCCCGATCTCGAAGATCGCGGCGATGCGGTAGCCGATTTCGCGCGGGACCGTGCCGAACGGAGTGGCGCGCCCGGCGGGGTTGATAATGGTGATAGTATCCCCGGTTCGCGCGCCGAGGTTTTCGGCGAGCCGCGAGCCGATCGCGACGTTGGAGAGGCCCGGCTGCAATTCTTCGATCCGCCCGATCCTGAGCTTGGGCTTGAGCCTGGCGATGTCGGCGGGCGTGTTGCCGCGCACCAGGATCGCTTCGACCCGTCCGTTGAAGCTCGCCAGCAGCGGCTGCTCGATCAGCGGCGAGGCGCTGGTCACCCCGGGGGTCGCCTCGACCTCCTTGAGCACCGCCTGCCAGTTGTCGAGCCGCCCGCCGTAGGCCTGGATGATCGCGTGGCCGTTGAGGCCCACGATCTTGTCGAACAATTCGGCGCGAAAGCCGTTCATCACGCTCATCACGATGACCAGCGCGGCGACCCCGAGCATCACCGCGGCAAGGCTGATCCCGGCGACCAATGCGATGAATGCCTCGCCCCGCCCGGGCAGCATATAGCGCTTGGCGATGGTCCATTCGAAGGGGGAAAGGATCAAGCTGGGCTCGCTTCGCGGTCCGGGAGGGCGACCGCCGCGATGTAGGCGGCGTTTTGGGCGAGGGCAATGCCGCCCAGGTTCAGGCGGCGATGGCGAGCCGGTCGCGGCCCGCGGCCTTGGCTTGGTAGAGCGCGGTGTCGGCCTGCTTGAGCGCGGCGTCGAGCAAGCCGGTCAGCGGGGCCAGCCCGACGCTGGCGGTGACGCGCCAGCCTTTGGGCACTTCGGGCGCCGCCTGGGCGGTAAGGGCATCGGTCAGCCGTCCGCAGACCAGTCGGGCTTGGGCGAGCGTCGCGCCCGGTAGATAGACCGCAAACTCCTCGCCGCCGATCCGCGCGACCACGTCGTCTTCGCGCAGGACCGCGCGCGCCGCGCGGGCGAAGGCTTTGAGCACGCGGTCGCCGCAATCGTGGCCGAAACTGTCGTTGATCCGCTTGAAGTGATCGAGATCGATCATCGCGACGAACCCCTCGCCGCCGCTCTGCCCGACGAACATCTCGAAAGCACGGCGGTT
>JBOHIC010000190.1:0-4295 GCA_050725835.1 Novosphingobium sp. | reverse complement strand
GTCGGGCAGCGACATCGGCGACGACCACAAGGAATACTTCGCCGGCGAGGCCGCGCTCAAGGCCGGCGGCAAGGACAACACGATGAACCAGTTCGCGGCTTAGTCACGCCGCTCAACTTCTCCTGGGGAGGAGAAACCGGCCCGTCGCAGCGCCCCTTTCGCTGCGGCGGGCCAACCTTTTTTGGTTGGCCTGCGCCCTCCCCTCGCCTAGCCACGCGGGCATGGAACCCTTCTTGCTCAGCGAACGCCACGGCGCGGTCGTGCTCGCCACGCTCAACCGTCCCGACGAGCGCAACGCCATTTCCGAAACCGCGCACAGCCAGGAAATCGCCGACTTCTGCGCGAGCGTGACCCGCGATGCCAGTGTCCGCGCGGTTGTCCTGACCGGCAAAGGCAAGGCCTTCTGTGCAGGCGGCAACGTCAAGCACATGCGCGAGCAGGGCGGGATGTTCGCCGGATCGCCGTTCTCGATCCGCAACCGCTACAGGACCGGGATCCAGATGATCCCGACCGCGCTCTATGAGCTGGAGGTGCCGGTGGTCGCGGCGGTCAACGGGCCGGCGATCGGCGCGGGGCTCGATCTTGCCTGCATGTGCGACCTGCGCGTCGCCGCAGACAGCGCGGTCTTCGCCGAAAGCTTCGTCAAGCTCGGGATCGTCCCCGGCGACGGCGGGGCGTGGCTGCTGCCGCGGGTGATCGGGATGCCGCGGGCGAGCCTGATGACGCTCACCGGCGACACCATCGATGCCGCCACCGCGCTCGAATACGGGCTGGTCAACGAGGTCGTCCCCGCCGACCAGTGCGTGCCTCGCGCAATGGAACTCGCCGGGCGGATCGCCGCGAACCCCGGCCACGCCACCCGCATGGCCAAGCGCCTGTTGCGCGACGGGCAGGACATGAAGCTTGCGCCCTTGCTCGAGATGTCCGCCGCGTTCCAGGCGCTGGCGCACCACGCCGAAGACCACCATGAGGCGGTCGAAGCCTTCCTCGACAAGCGCGCGCCCAACTTCCGCGACAAATGAGCGAAGCCGCAGCCCCCACCGGCCCGCTCGCCGGGATCAGGGTGCTCGATCTCTCGCGGGTACTCGCCGGGCCGTGGTGCTCGCAGATCCTCGGCGATCTTGGGGCAGAGGTGATCAAGATCGAGAGCCTTGGCCAGGGCGACGACACCCGCCCGTGGGGCCCGCCGTTCCTCCCCGATGGCTCGGGCGATTCGGCCTACTACCTCGCCGCCAACCGCAACAAGCGCTCGGTCCAGGTCAACCTCGCCGATCCGGCCGGAGCCGAGCTGATCCGAAAGCTCGCCGCGCGCGCCGACATCGTGCTCGAGAACTTCAAGGTCGGCGGGCTGGCCAAATACGGGCTCGACTACGCTTCGCTAAAGGCGCTCAAGCCCGACCTGATTTACTGCTCGATCACCGGCTTCGGCCAGACCGGGCCGTACAAGGATCGCGGCGGCTACGACTTCCTGATCCAGGGGATGAGCGGGGTAATGAGCGTCACCGGGCACCCCGACGGCGTTCCCGGCGCGGGGCCGATGAAGGCGGGGATATCGGTCAGCGACCTCGGCACGGGGCTTTACGCGGCGATCTCGATCCTCGCCGCGCTGCACCACCGGACCCAGACCGGCGAGGGCCAGCACATCGACCTTGCGCTGCTCGACAGCCAGCTCGCGCTGCTCGCCAGCCACGCTTCGAGCTGGCTCAACGGCGAAAGCCTGCCCAAGCGCTGGGGCAACGCGCACCCCAGCCTGACCCCGTACCAGGACTTCGCCTGCATCGACGGCGCGGTGCTGGTGGCCTTGGGCAACGACCGGCAGTTCGCGGCATTCGCCAGGCTGCTCGGTCTGCCCGAGATGGCCGACGACCCGCGATTCACCACCAATCCTGCGCGCAACCAGCATCGTCCCGAGATGATTGCCGCGCTTGCCGATGCGATCGCGCAGCGGCGCGCCGACGAACTGGTTGCAGCGATGGAAGCGGCAGGGCTGCCCGGCGGCAAAGTCAACGACGTGCCGACGATCCTCGCCGATCCGCACGTCGCCGCGCGCGGCCAGATCGGCGAGATTGCGCGCGATGACGGGACGCCAGTGCGCTTCCTCGGCTATCCCGCCAAATTCTCCGCCACCCCGCCCAACTATCGCCGCGCCCCGCCGCGCGCCGGCGGCGACACCGCGGATGTGCTGGGCGAAGAACTCGGGCTGGGCAGTGAGGAGATCGCCCTGCTCAAATCTGTCGGGGCGATCGGCTGAGCGATGCGCGCGGGGCAAACAGGTTGGGCGGCGACAAGAAGGACTTGCTTGTCGGGGTCCGCACGCTCCGGCACGGGCGGCGCGGCATGACCCGCACCCTCACCCACCTTCAGCGGCTCGAAGCCGAGTCCATCCACATCCTGCGCGAAGTGGTGGCCGAAACGGCGCGGCCGGTGATGCTTTATTCGGTGGGCAAGGACAGCGCGGTGATGCTCCACCTTGCGCGCAAGGCCTTCTTCCCCGCGCCCCCGCCTTTCCCGCTGCTCCACGTCGACACCACCTGGAAATTCCAGGCGATGTACGCGCTGCGCGACCGGATGGCCGCGGAAAGCGGGATGGAGCTGCTGGTCTGGAAGAACCCGGAGGCCGAGGCGCGCGGGATCAACCCGTTCGATCACGGCGCGCTCCACACGGACCTGTGGAAAACCGAAGGCCTCAAGCAGGCATTGGGTCACTACGGCTTCGACGCAGCCTTCGGCGGGGCGCGGCGCGACGAGGAGAAGAGCCGCGCGAAGGAGCGGATATTCAGCTTCCGCAGCGCCAGCCACGGCTGGGACCCGAAGAACCAGCGCCCCGAGCTGTGGAATATCTACAACGCGCGCAAAAACCAGGGCGAATCGATCCGGGTGTTCCCGCTCAGCAACTGGACCGAGCTCGACGTGTGGCAGTACATCCAGCTCGAGGGCATTCCGATCGTCCCGCTCTATTTCGCCGCGCCGCGCCCGACGGTGACGCGCGACGGGCTGCTGCTGATGGTCGACGACGAGCGCTTCCGCCTTGCCCCCGGCGAGGTTCCGGTCGAACGCTCGATCCGCTTCCGCACGCTCGGTTGCTACCCGCTCACCGGGGCGATCGAAAGCGAGGCGGCGACGCTTACCGAGGTCATCCGCGAGATGCTGCTGACCACCACCTCGGAGCGCCAGGGCCGCGCGATCGACAAGGATGCGGGCGGCGCGGGGATGGAGAAGAAGAAGCAGGAGGGGTATTTCTGATGGCCGCCCCCAGCTTCCGCCCCGACGCGTTGATCGGCGAAGACATCGAGGCCTATCTCGAAGGACACCGCAACAAGACCCTGCTCCGGTTCATCACCTGCGGCTCGGTCGACGATGGCAAATCGACGCTGATCGGGCGGCTGCTCTACGATTCGCAGCAGATCTTCGAAGATCAGCTCGCCGCGCTCGAGGCCGACAGCAAGCGCGTCGGCACCCAGGGGCAGGAGATCGATTTCGCGCTGCTGGTCGATGGCCTCGCCGCCGAGCGCGAGCAGGGGATCACGATCGACGTCGCCTACCGCTTTTTCGCCACCGACAAGCGCAAGTTCATCGTCGCCGACTGCCCCGGGCACGAACAATACACCCGCAACATGGTCACCGGCGCGAGCACCGCCGAGCTCGCGGTGATCCTGGTCGATGCGCGCAAGGGGGTGCTGGTCCAGACCCGGCGTCACTCGTACCTCGCGCAGCTGCTCGGCATCCGCCATGTCGTGCTGGCGGTGAACAAGATGGACCTGGTCGGCTACGACCGGGCGCGGTTCGACGAAATCGTCGCCGACTACGCCGCCTTCGCGCAGGAGATCGGCGTGTCCGGCGTTACCGCGATTCCGCTGTCGGGGTTCAAGGGCGACAACGTCACCGGCCCCTCGCCCAACACCCCGTGGTATTCGGGTCCATCGCTGATCGCGCACCTCGAAAGCGTCGAACTCGATGGCGCCGCCGAGCAGGCGCTGCCGTTCCGCCTGCCGGTGCAATGGGTCAACCGCCCCGACCTTGATTTCCGCGGCTTCGCCGGGCTGATCGCGAGCGGCGCAGTAAAGCCCGGCGACCGGGTGCGGGTACTGCCCTCGGGCAAGACCACCAGCGTCGCGCGGATCGTCACCGCCGACGGCGATCTCGATCAGGCCGTCGCGGGCCAATCGGTGACGCTGACTTTCGCCGACGAGGTCGACTGCTCGCGCGGGGACGTGATCGCCGCCGCCGACGCCCCGCCCCAGGCCGCCGACCAGTTCGAGGCGACGCTGGTGTGGATGAGCGACGAGGCGCTGATC
>JBOHIC010000189.1:0-1315 GCA_050725835.1 Novosphingobium sp. | reverse complement strand
CGGTGGACGCGGCGGCCCCGGCGGCGGCGGCGATCGCAACCGTGGCGGCCGCGGCCGCGACGATCGCGGGCGTGGACGCGGCGGCGACGACGATGGCGGCGAGGAGCTGATCGAAAAGCTGGTCCACATCAACCGCGTCTCCAAGACGGTGAAGGGCGGCAAGCGCTTCGGCTTCGCCGCGCTGGTCGTGATCGGCGACGGCAAGGGCCGCGCCGGCTTCGGCAAGGGCAAGGCCCGCGAAGTGCCCGAAGCGATCACCAAGGCGACCTCGGCCGCCAAGAAGGCGATGGTCCGCGTTCCGCTCAAGGAAGGCCGCACCCTGCACCACGACGGCAAGGGCCGCTTCGGGGCGGGCAAGGTCAACCTGCGCACCGCTCCGGCGGGCACCGGGATCATCGCCGGCGGCCCGATGCGCGCGGTGTTCGAAAGCCTTGGGGTCGCCGACGTGGTGACCAAGTCGGTCGGCTCGTCGAACCCCTACAACATGATCCGCGCCACTTTCGCCGCGCTGGCCGAGCAGACTTCGCCCAAGTCGGTCGCCCAGCGCCGCGGCAAGAAGGTCGCCGACCTGCTCGGTCGCGGCGGCGCCAGCGCGGTCGAGGCGGAAGCCGACGCCGCGGCGATTACGGAGTAAGCGGCATGGCCGAGAAGAAAACCATCAAGCTCAAGCAGATCGGCTCGCCGATCCGCCGCCCCAAGTCGCAAAAGGCGATGCTGATCGGCCTCGGCCTCGGCAAGATGAACCGCGTAGTCGAGGTGCAAGACACCCCCGAAGTCCGCGGCGCCCTCCGCCTGCTCCCGCACATGGTGGCGGTGATCGACTGAGCTCCTCCCTTCCCCATCGGGGAAGGGTCGGGGATGGGGGAGCGAGGCTGCCAGGCCTCGCGTCGACTCCGGCGAAAACCCCCACCCCCACCCCTCCCCGACGGGGAGGGGCTTTCAAGCGGAAACGCACAGGAAGCTCCGGTGAAAGCCGGGGCTTTTTGTTTGAAAACGGCCCCAAAACACTCCGTTGCCCCTGCCTGCGCAGGGGCGACGGGGTTTTTTGGGGGGAGTTTGGGGTGGCGTTAACCATGACCCGCTAACCTCACCGCCCGAAAGGACGCGCGCGTATGGGCCTGCTCAGGGTCCTGCTCGCGCTGGCGGTGTTGTTCGAGCATACCGGGGGGCTTCACGGCTACTGGATGATCGGCGGGCCGCTGGCGGTGCAGGCCTTTTTCATCATTTCGGGGTTCTACATGGGGCTGGTGCTCAACGAGCGCTACGACCGGCCCGCGCTCAACCGCGCGTTCTACGCCAACCGCGCGATCCGGAT
>JBOHIC010000188.1:0-9012 GCA_050725835.1 Novosphingobium sp. | reverse complement strand
TCGCTGTCGTTCGCGGCGTCGGCATCCGCGCTCAGCACCACTTCGGCAAAATCGCGCGCCGGGCGCTCGGCGGTACCGGCGAAGATTACGTCCTCCATCCCCCCGCCGCGCAGCGACTTGGGGCTGGCTTCGCCCATCACCCAGCGGATCGCTTCCAAGAGGTTGGACTTGCCGCAGCCGTTGGGGCCGACCACCCCGGTCAGCCCCGGCTCGATGCGCAGTTCCGCCGGCTCGACGAAGCTCTTGAACCCGCTGAGCTTGAGCCGCTTGATCCGCATCGGCGGTGCCTGTCCCCCTAGCTCTCGCTCAGCGCGCGCCGGCGCGCTCGAGATCGGCCTTGACCAGCTTCCACGTGTTCACCTCGAGCTTGCGGCCGTTGACGAAGAAGGTCGGGGTTCCGGTGATGCCCATGTCCTTCGAGGCCTTGTCGCGCTGCGCCGCGAGCGCGGTGGCCTTGGCCGTGTCGGCGAGGCAGGCCTGGCCCTGCTCGGCGGCGATCCCGCGCGAGGCGAAGAACGTGTCCATCCCGCCGAGCCGCGCCATCGCCGCGAACTGCTGGCCGGCAGGCAGCGAGCTTGCCGCCTGGAGCTGGGCCGGATCGGCCTTCTGCAGGTTCTCGAACATGGTCGGCTGCCAGGCCCAGAACTGCTCGCTCAGCGGCAGCACCGCATCGGTCGCGCCGCAGGTCGCGAGCAGCGTCGCGGGAACGTCGAGCGCGTTGAGCATGTAGTAGCGCAGCTCCCAGCTGACCCTTCCGCTGGCGACGAAGCTGTCGCGCAACTCGGCCGACCCGGTTTCGGAAAACTCGGCGCAGTGCGAACAGCTTAGCGCACCGTATTCGACCAGCTTGATCGGCGCATCGGGGTTGCCCATCAGGTACCCGCCGTCGGCCGTCACCGCCACGGTTTCGCCCCAGGCCTTGCCTGCGGGCGGGGCGATCTTGGCAATCGGTTCGCCGGTGACAGCGCCGCCGCCGTCGTCGCCCTTGCCGCAGGCGGCAAGACCGAGCGCGAGCGGCGCGAGCATAGCGATCATTCCAAGGCGGCGGGCGGGCAGGTTGGGCATCGGGGAGCAATCCTTTTGGGGGCGAACCGCAAGGCTAGCCGAGGGGCTGGGCGGAGCAAAGCGGACTAGCCCGCGCGCGCGGGATCTTCCACAGGAATCGGGGTAAAACCTACAGCGCTGCGCGGATTTGCGGCTCGAGCAGGTCCCACTCGTAAGTCGCGGCGAGCAAGTTGCCGTTGATCTGGAAGCTCGGCGTGCCGCTTACTCCGATCCGGTCGCTCTCGGCGGTAACCTCGGCCAGTCGCCGCGCCTTGGCCTGGTCGCCGAGGCAGCGGTCGGCGGCGATCCGGTCGATCCCGCGGGTCGCGGCGATAGCGTAGAGTTTGAAATCGGCGGCGATGGCGCGGCGCCGGGCGACGTCCTCACCCATGAACCAGCGCTGCTGCTGGCCCGCGGACATCGACTGCAACGGGCGCATCCAGGTCGACTGGCTGCGCATGAACGCAGCGTGGTTTAGGAAGAAACGGCCCGGATCGCCGCAAGTGGCGAGCATGGCCACGGTCAGGTCGATCGGATCGCGGACATAGGGGCGCACCTCGAACGAGACCTTGCCCCCGGCGACATAGGCGAGGCGAAGGCGGTCGGTGCCCTGGACTTCGAACTCGGCGCAGTGCGGGCAGGTATAGCTCGCGTGCTCGATCACCTTGACCGTGGCGGCCGGATTGCCGAGCCGGTAGCCGCCCGCCGGGGTCGCCGCGACGGTCGCGTTCCAGTTGGCGCGCGGGGCCGGCCCGGCGGCGAGGGTGAGCAGTGCGGTGGCGGCGAGGGCAAGCGAGCGAAAACGGGTCATTGCGGGTCTCTGTCGTTCTGGCCGATCAGGCTGCGCGCGAGCGATTCGAGCACCGAGCGCAGTTCCGGATCGCCGATGTCGCGCAGGCTATCGCCCAGTTCCATCGGGATCGGCTTGAGCGATGGCGGGGCCGTGGCGGGGGATTGAGCAGAACGCGGCTGAACCACGCCTTGCCGAAGTTTGACCCGGGCGACCGCCGCGTAGCCGAAGAAGCGGTTCACCCGCTCGATAATCTCGGGGATCACGTGCTGGATCAGCGGGGCATGCGCGGGGACGACGACCAGCTCGAGAATCCCTTCCGCCTTTTCGCCGGGGGGAAAGCGGATCGCTTCGGGGGCGCAAACCCGGGCATGGCGCTCGCCGACGATCTCGGGCCAGCGAGTGACCACGCTCGACTGGATGAAGCCGAAGCGGCGGAACGCGGTGCGGCCGATCTCGGGCATCAGCTCGGCGACCGAACGCGCCGGCCCGCCGCGCGGGCGCTCGTAGCGGCGTGTTCCCGATGCCGGCTCGGTGCGATCCCGTTTCATTGCGCTGAAGCCAATGCCATAGCGGCCCGATGGACGCCAGCGCCGAGACGTTTTCCGAGGCCTTGCTGCGCTGGTACGATACCCACGCCCGCGCGCTGCCGTGGCGCAGCCCGCCCGGCGCTCCGCCACCGGAACCCTATCGGGTGTGGCTGAGCGAGGTGATGCTCCAGCAGACCACCACCGCTGCGGTCGGACCCAACTATACGAAGTTCCTGGCGCGCTGGCCGACTGCTGCGGCTCTGGCGGCGGCGGACGACGCCGAGGTGATGGCCGCTTGGGCGGGGCTGGGTTACTACGCCAGGGCGCGCAACCTGCTGGCCTGCGCGCGAGTGGTGGTGGCGCGAGGCGGGGCCTTTCCGCGAACAGAAATCGAGCTGCGCAAGCTGCCGGGGCTGGGCGACTATACCGCCGCAGCGGTGGCGGCGATCGCCTTTGGGGAGCGCGCGGCGGTGGTCGACGCCAATGTCGAGCGCGTCGTCGCCCGGCTCGACGCGATCGAGACGCCGCTGCCGCAAGCGCGCAAGGCGATCCGCGCACGGGTCGATCGGCTCACGCCCGAGCAGCGCCCGGGCGACTTCGCGCAGGCGATGATGGATCTCGGGGCGAGCGTCTGCACCCCGCGCGCACCGCGCTGCGCGCTGTGCCCGGTGGCGCAGCAGTGCAAGGGACGCGCGATCGGGCCAGAGCGGTTTCCACTCAAGCTGCCTAAGCCTGCCAAGCCCCTGCGCCGCGGAAAGGCCTTCTGGATCGAGACCGGCGGCGCGGTGTGGCTGGTCACGCGGCCCGGCTCGGGAATGCTCGGCGGAATGCGCGCGCTGCCCGATGACGGCTGGTCGGCGCGCGGCGATGGTATCGCGCCGCCGCCGCTGGGCGGACCGTGGACCCCGGCGGGGTCGGTCCGCCACGGCTTCACCCATTTCGATATCGAATTGCAATTGATGCTGTATTCGGGGAACGATTTGGCTAGGCTCGATAGCGACGGCGCGTGGTGGCCGCTGGCGCGGATCGACGAGGCCGGCCTGCCCACCCTGTTCGCCAAGGCGGCGCGGTTGGCGCTGGCGCAAGAATGATCGGGAGAATATTTGTGTATCGCGAATCCATCCTGCTTTCGCGGCGTTCGATCCTGCGCGGCGCGGGTGCGCTCGGCGCCGGGCTGGCGCTGTCCGGCGTGCCGCTGGCGCGCGCCTTCGCCGCCGAAGCCGCGCTCGACGAGCAATGGCCCAAAGTAACCGCGCTGCTCGACAGCTACGTCGGCTCGGCCAAGCTTTCGGGCGCGGTCGCTGCGCTCGGCTGGGGGCAGGGCGATCCGGGCTACATCGCGCGCGGCAAGCTCGCCTTCGACAGCGCGGCGATCGCCGGGCCGGATACGCTCTACCGCGTCTATTCGATGACCAAGCCCGTCACCGGCATGGCCGCGATGATCCTGATCGACGAGGGCAAGCTCGGCCTCGACCAACCGCTCGCCGACATCCTGCCCAAGTTCGCAAAAATGCAGGTCCAGGTCACTCCCGACGGCTCGATTACCGAACTCAGGCCTGCGAAGGCGCCGATCACCATCCGCAATCTGCTGACCCACACCGCGGGGCTGGGCTATTCGATCGTCCAGAAGGGTCCACTCAAGGCGGCACTCGAAAATGCCGGGCTGGTTCCCGGGCAGGTCGGACGGACGCCGATCCCCGGGGTGTCGCGCGGCTGGACGGTCAAGAGCCTCGCCCGCTTCGCCGACGGACTCGCCGAAATGCCGCTGGTCTACGAGCCGGGAACCCAGTGGAGCTATTCGGTCGCGCTCGACCTGATGGGCCGGGTGATCGAGGTCGCTTCGGGCAAGCCTTTCGACGCCTTCCTCCACGAGCGGATCTTCGAGCCGTGCGGGATGAGCAGCACTTGGTTCCAGGTTCCCGCGAGCGAAACCGCGCGGCTCTCGACCAACTATGGGGTGATGGGCGGATTGCTCCTGCCGATCGATCCGGGTGCGAGCTCGATCTATTCGGACGCGCCGGCTTTTCCGATGGGCGGCGCCGGGCTGGTCAGCAGCCCGCGCGATTACGACCGCTTCCTGACCATGCTGCTCGGGCTCGGCGCGATCGGCGGCAAGCGGGTGATGAGCGAAGCCGCGGTGCGCCTCGGCACCAGCAATCTCCTGCCCGAAGGCGCGGCCACCGCGGGGACTTATGTCGCGGGCGCCGGGTTCGGCGCGGGCGGCCGGGTCGGGCTTGGGGTCGATGCGGGAACCTATGGCTGGGGTGGCGCTGCGGGCACGGTCGCCTTCATCAACTCGCGCGTCGGCGCCCGCGCCTCGTTCTACACCCAGTACATGCCGAGCGAGGCCTATCCGCTGCACCAGGCGTTCCCCGCTGCAGTGGTCGCCGATCTCGTGGCGCTGCGCCAGGCGGCATGAACGCGGCCATCGCCTTCGCCGGCTCGCCGGTCGACCGCGCGGATCACATCCGCAGCGATCCCATCGCGCTCGAAGGGCTGATGGACTGGCGCGCGCGGCTGCTCAAGCTCGACGGGATTTCGCCGGTCTACGACGCCGAAGGGGCGCTCGAGTGGGGCACCCTGGCCGACGCCGACGCGGCCGCCGAGCTGGTGTTCCTCGGACTGCTTGAGGGCAAGGCCTGCTTTGCCGCGGTGCCGGGCGAGGGCGAAACCGGCCCGGCTTACGCCAACCCGGCGATCTGGAATGCGATGCAGGCGCTCTCGCCCGCCGAGCTGGCGCTTTACGGGGGCGCGCGCAGCCTGGTCGACTGGCACGCCCGGCACCGTTTCTGTGCGCGCTGCGGCGGGCCGACCACACCGGCCAAGGGCGGCTGGCAGCGCGATTGCCCGGCCTGCGCCGCCCAGCATTTCCCGCGCACCGATCCGGTCACGATCATGCTGGTCGAGCACGAGGGCAGCCTCTTGCTCGGCCGCCAGCCGCGGTTTCCGGCGCGGATCTATTCCGCGCTGGCGGGCTTCGTCGAGCCGGGCGAGTCGATCGAGGAAGCAGTCGCGCGCGAGGTGTTCGAAGAAGCGGGCGTGCGGGTCCGCGACGTCAGCTATATCGCCAGCCAGCCGTGGCCGTTCCCCAGCCAGCTGATGATCGGGTGCCATTCGCTGGCCGACGATCCCGAGCTGGCGGTCGATCTGAGCGAACTCGAGGAAGCGCGCTGGTTCAGCCGCGCGGAACTCGAGACTGCGCGCGCCGCGGGCATCGAGGGCACGCCCGATCTGATCTTCCCGCGCCCCTTCGCCATCGCCCATCATCTCGTGAGCGGGTGGCTCGACCGGTGACCCGCCGGCTGACCATCGACATCTGGTCCGACGTCATGTGCCCGTGGTGCATCATCGGCTATCGCCAGTTGCAGCAGGGGCTGGCCCAGCTCGAAGGCGAGATCGAGGCGGAAATCCGCTGGCTCCCGTTCGAGCTCAACCCCGACATGCCCGAGGCCGGCGAGGACCAGGCGGCGCACCTCGCGCGCAAATACCGCCGAACTCCCGAGCAGGCCGCGGCGGGCCGCGCGCAGATGCGTGCGATTGCGGAGCGCGCCGGATACAGCTTCGCCTACACCGGGCCCGAACCCGAGCCCGAGGCGCGGCTGTGGAACACCTTCGCCGCGCACCGCCTGCTCAAATGGGCGCTGGTCGAGTACGGACCAGCAGCGCAAACCCGGCTCAAGCTTGCGCTGTTCGACGCGCATTTCCAGCAGCGCCGCAAGGTCGGCGAGACCGCAGTGCTGCTCGATATCGCCGAAGAAACCGGCCTCGACCGCACCGCCGCCGAGGCCGCGCTCACCGACGATACGCTCGCCGGGGTCGTCCGCGCCGAAGAGCGGCAGGCGCTGGACATGAACGTCACCGGCGTTCCCGCGATGGTGATCGAAGGCAAGTTCCTGATCCCCGGCGCGCAGGAGCCGGAGGTCTATGCGAATGCCCTGCGGCGGGTGGCGGCGCGCGCCGCCTAGACCAGCCCCAACCGCGCCAGATCGCTCGCCAGCCGGCCCGGCATCGCTTCGCTTGCGTCCTCGCCCGGCGCGAGATCGCGCGGGGCGTTGTTGTCTTCGAGGTAGCGCCAGCCCTGGTGAGCGCGGCAGGGCTGCGGGTAGAGCGGGACCAGTTTGGTCGAGATGACGATGTGGGTCTTGCCGCCGTCGGCCTCCTCGAACCCGAGGATCGGCGAGCGGAACACGAGCTGGCCCTTGAGGATCCAGAACAGCGATCCGCCGACAAGTTCGGTGTGGCGCTTGGGCAGGTAGCGCGTGGTCAACCGCGCCTCTGCGCCGCGGGTGGCGAACCAACCGGCCATGTCTTCGCGCGATTTCGCCCCGAAGGCGACCTTGGTCAGGTGCAGCGGCATTAGCCGACCAGTCCGCTCGCCACCGCCAGCCCGAGGAAGGCGAAGAAGCCCATCGAATCGGTGATCATCGTGACGAACACCGAGCTCGCCACCGCCGGGTCCTGATCGAGCCGGTCGAGCAGCACCGGCACCGCCACCCCGGCGAGTCCGGCGGTGAGGATGTTGAGGATCACCGCGGTGCCGATCACGGCTCCGAGCAGCGGGCTGGCAAAGAAGAACGCGGTGGCCAGCCCGATCAGCGTCGCCACGGTCGCGCCGTTGAGCATCGCCACGCGCAGCTCGCGCCACAGCACGCGGCCGGTGTTGGCGCGGGTCAGCTGGTTGGTGGCGAGCGCGCGGACGGTCACCGCCATCGTTTGCGTTCCCGCGTTGCCGCCGATCGAGGCGACCATCGGCGAGAGCGCGGCGAGCGCCACCAGTTGCTCGATCGCCCCGCCGAAACTCGAGATAATCGCCGCGCCGAGCAAGGCGGTAACCAAGTTGGCGACCAGCCAGCGGACCCGGCTGACGTAGCTTTCGCGGATCGGTTCGTTGACGTCGCCATCGCCCGCGCCCGAGAGCAGCAGGACGTCCTCGCCGGCCTCTTCCTGGATGATGTGGACCACGTCGTCGACGGTGATCTGGCCGACCAGCCGCCCCGCCTCGTCGACCACCGCGGCGCTGATCAGTGCGTATTTCTGGAAGCGCAGCGCGACTTCTTCCTGATCCATGGTCACCGGGACGAGGGTCTGGTCGCGCTTCATCACGTCGGCCAGCGCGACCGAGCGCGGCGTGCGCAGCACCCACGAAAGCTGGCAGGTGCCGACCGGGTGGAACCGCGCATCGACCACGAAGACTTCCCAGAACTCGGTCGCGAGATCGCCATCTTCGCGGAGGAAATCGATCAGGTTGCCGACGCTCATGTGCTCGGGAACCGCCACGAAATCGCGGCTCATCAATCGTCCGGCGGACTCCTCGGGATAAGCCAGCGCGCTTTCGATCGCGGCGCGGTCTTCCGGTTCCATCTCGGCGAGCACGGCCTGCTGGTCGTCTTCGTCGAGATCCTCGAGCATCGCCACCGCATCGTCGGTGTCGAGCTGCTCGGCGATGTCGGCGACCGCGCCCGCGGGGAGCGATTCGACCAGTAGTTCGCGGACGTGATCGTTGAGTTCGGCGAAGACTTCGCTGCCCATGAGATCGCTGATCGCGGCGGCCAGCGCCGGGCGCTCGTCGGCGTCGAGCAGTTCGAACAGGTCGGCGATGTCGGCCGGGTGGAGCCCTTCGACCAGCTCGTAGACCCGGTCGCTCTCGCCCGCGTCGAGCGCCTCGCGCACGCGCTTGACAAATTCGGGCTTGAGGGTGTTTTCCTCGTCCAGCACCGCGGTCCCGCGCGGCTCGGCGGGGGCCGTTTCGAGCAGTTCCGGGGCGAGGTCGTCGGGCGTCACGCGCGCCGGTCTAGGCGGCTGGCAAGCAAAAGCAACCGGGCGCGTGACAACGTCGAAACGCTCCCTATATCGGCCCGCAATTCACAGGAGATTCCCCATGGCCGACAAGCTTACCCTCAGTCTCGACAGCGGCGACGTCGTCATCAAGCTGCGCCCCGACCTTGCTCCCGGCCATGTCGCGCGGATCGCCGAGCTGGCGGGCGAAGGGTTCTACGACGGGGTCAAGTTTCACCGCGTGATCCCCGGCTTCATGGCGCAGGGCGGCTGCCCCGACGGGACCGGGATGGGCGGCTCGAAGAAGCCCGACCTCAAGGCCGAGTTCAACGACGCCCCGCACGTCCGCGGCACCTGCTCGATGGCCCGCACCAGCGCGCCCAATTCGGCCAACAGCCAGTTCTTCATCTGCTTCGACGACGCCAGCTTCCTCGACCGCCAGTACACCGTGTGGGGCGAGGTCGAGAGCGGGATGGACCATGTCGACGCGCTCCCCAAGGGCGAGCCGCCGCGCGAGCCGGGGGTAATCCGCAAGGCGAGCGTGAGTTGATCGTGGTGAAGGCTATCGCCGGTCTGGCGCTCCTTCTCGCGAGTCCGGCATTGGCCGAACCTGTCCCCCCGGAGGCCGCGGCTTCGCCGGCACCGGCCGAACTCCCGGCAAATCTGCCCAAGTCGGTCGCAAAGGCGCTGGCCAAAGCCGATGGTCAAACCCGTGAGACCGCGATCAAGGTTCGCTCCGTCGGGCAGGAATATGAGATCATCCGCGCGCTGGGCTACGCCCCGCAGGTGCAATCGCTGGTCATGGAAGGCGGCAAGACCTACGATCGGCTCGATGTCGTCCATGCCAAGACCGGCGATAAGCGCTCGTTCTGG
>JBOHIC010000187.1:0-3605 GCA_050725835.1 Novosphingobium sp. | reverse complement strand
TTGAGCTTCTCGTCGGGATAGAGCGGGGTGAGGTTGTCGAAGTTGACGCGGTGGCGCACCGCCTCGGGATCGTCGAAATTGACGCTGATCAGCTTGACGATGGCGAAATAGCGCTCGCCGTCCTTGGGCGCGCGGATCTCGCCCTCGACGGTGTCGCCGGTCCTGAGGCCCCATTTGCGGACCTGGTTTGGCGAGACGTAGATGTCGTCGGGTCCGGCGAGGTAGTTGGCCTCGGGGCTGCGGAGGAAACCGAAGCCGTCGGTGAGAACCTCGATTGTCCCGATCCCGAGAATCTGCTCGCCGTCTTCGGCCAACTCCTTGAGGATCGCAAACATCAGGTCCTGGCGGCGCAATGTGCTGGCGCCTTCGACGCCGAGCTCTTCGGCCATCTCGACGAGGTCGGCCGAGGTCTTCTGCTTGAGTTCTTTGAGATGCATTTTGGGTATGATTCCGTGATTGAATTCGAAACGGCCGGCCGATCGTCTGGGCTTGGGGAAAGCGGATCGTGGGAGCGCGAGAGGCGCGTCCCGGCGCCGGTTAGCGCTGCGCAGATAGGCGGCGGCGGCGGCTAAGTCAACGCGTCACCAGGTGCGCACGACCACCACCACGATCACGATCAGCGCGATCAGCACGCCCGGCACTTCGTTGATCAGCCGCAATTTGCTTCCTTCGATCCGCCGCTCGCCGCGCGCCAGCGCCGCGGCGTAACCGGCGAGCCAGGCGTGGTAGGCGGTGAGGATGAGCACCAGCCCGAGCTTGGCGTGGAACCAGGGCATCGCAAAAGCGCCGCTGACCCAAGCCAGAGCCAGGCCCAGCGTCCACGCGACCATCAGCGAGGGCCACAGGATGATCCGGAGCAGCTTGCCCTCGCGCTCCACCCACACCGCGTTGTCGGGCGAATCGAGCGCGCTCTCCTGGTGATAGACGAACAGCCGCGGGAGCATGAACAGCCCGGCCATCCAGAAGATCACGAAGACGATGTGCCCCGCCTTGAGCCAGAGATAGGTCATGCCGAGTACCTCAAGCATCGCCGGACCACAGCCTAAGCTCGCCAGCCGCGCACCACGCCGAGCAATTGCTCGACGTGCTCGACCGGGGTGGTCTGTCCGATCCCGTGGCCGAGGTTGAAGACGTGCGGGCGGGTCGCGAAGGCATCGAGCACCCGGCGCGCCTGCTTTTCCAGTTCGGCCCCGCCAGCGAGCAGCAGCAGCGGATCGAGGTTGCCCTGCACCGGCAGCCCCTCGGGCAGCGCGCGCGCCGCCCACAGCGGATCGATCGTCTCGTCGATTCCGAGCGCGTCGACCCCGGTCTCGCGGGCATAAGCCGGCAGCTTTTCGCCCGCGCCCTTAGGAAACCCGATCACCGGGACTTGCGGGTGACGCGCCTTGAGCGCCGCCACGATTGCCGCGTTGGGAGCGATCACCCAGCGTTCGAATTCCGCCGGGGCGAGGCTCCCCGCCCACGAATCGAACAGCTGCACCGCTTCCGCGCCCGCTGCGATCTGGCCGGAAAGGTATTCGACCGTCACCGCCACGATCGCATCGACGATTGCCTGGAACGCTCCCGCGTCGCGGTAGGCCAGCGCGCGGGTGTCGTGCTGGTCGCGGCTGCCTTCGCCGGCAACCATATAGGTCGCCACGGTCCATGGACTTCCGGCGAACCCAAGCAGCGTCCGCCCGCCGCCAAGCCCGGCCTTGACCAGCCGCACCGTCTCATAGATCGGGGCGAGCCGTTCGGGCACCGCGTTGAGGCTCGCGAGCTGCGCATCGACCAACCGCGGCGAGAGACGCGGGCCTTCGCCTAGGAGAAACTCAAGCTCCTGCCCCATCGCATAGGGCACGATCAGGATGTCGGAGAACAGGATCGCTCCGTCGAAGCCGAAGCGGCGGATCGGCTGGAGAGTGATCTCGGCCGCGGCCTCGCTGTCGTAAACCAGCGCGAGAAACCCGCCCTTGCGTTCCCTCAGCGCGCGGTATTCGGGCAGGTAGCGCCCCGCCTGGCGCATCAGCCAGACCGGCCGCTCGGGCGCGTTTTCACCGCGCAGGGTGCGAAGAAGCAGACCGGGCATCGTCTCGGGATTCCAAAAAAATGAATCTTTATAGAAGGATTCTGTAGGTTGTTGGCCTGTGGACAGCGGGGATGGGCGCGCCCTGCCGGATTTCTGCCGGGTTGAACAGGGGGCGCGGCAAGGCGAATCCTTGAAGCTGCGCGTCAAGCGCAAGCTGTCCCCGCTATCCCCAGCCTGGGGAAAGCGCTGTCCCCATGTCCACAAGCCTCCGATCCGACTCCCGGCAGTGGGGGCGGTTGTGGGCGGCCGACTTGTCCCGCTTTTCGTGCCGTGGTTTATGCGGCTCTCTGTCCACAGGCGAAGCGGAACCGTCTTGCCCACGCGCCTCCATCTCCACCTGCTTTCGGATTCGACCGGCGAGACGCTCGAGACGATCGCCAAGGCCGCGCTCGCGCGGTTCGACGGTGCCGAGGTGATCCGCCATTTCTGGCCGATGGTCCGCTCGCAGCAGCACCTCGACCGGATCATGGCCGAGATCGGCGCCAATCCCGGCCTCGTGCTATTCACCCTGGTCAATTCCGAAACCCGGTTGAAGCTCGAGGAGCGCTGCCGCGCGCTCGGCCTACCCTTCGTCGCCGCGCTCGATGCGGTGACCGACGCGCTCGAGCAGCAGCTCGGCCAGCAGGCGCACGGCCGGCCGGGGCGCCAGCACGCGATGGACGAGGCCTATTTCGCGCGGGTCGATGCGATCCACTACACCATCGCCCACGACGACGGTGTCGGCCCCGAGGACTGGGAGGCGGCCGACATCGTCCTTGCGGGCGTCTCGCGCAGCTCGAAGACCCCGACCAGCATCTACCTCGCCAACCGCGGCTACAAGGTCGCCAACATCCCGATCGTGGTCGAAAGCCCGCCGCCGCAGGTGCTGTTCGGGCTGAGGCACCCGCTGGTGGTCGGGCTGACCACCGCGCCCGAACGGCTGGTCCAGGTCCGCCGCAACCGCCTGCTTGCGCTCAACCAGGCGCCCGAGACCGCCTATGTCGACAGCGAGCGGGTTTCGAAGGAGGTCCAGTTCGCGCGGCGGATGTTCGCCGACAACGACTGGCCGGTGATCGACGTCACCCGCCGTTCGATCGAGGAAACCGCCGCCGCGGTGATCAACCTCTACAACGCGCGCCACGCCGGCGAGGAGGCCGCGGCGGAATGATCGTGCTGGCGTCCAAGAGCGGGTCGCGCGCGGCGATGCTCGAAGCCGCAGGGGTCGAGTTCACCGTGCGCCCGGCCGAGATCGACGAGCGCGCCGTCGAGGCGGCGATGGCGGGGTGCGACCCGGGCGAGGTCGCCTTGACGCTGGCGCGGACCAAGGCGCTGACGGTGTCGAATACGGTGGCGGACGCTTGGGTGCTCGGCAGCGATTCGCTGGTCACCGTGGGCCAGCGCCGCTTCGACAAGCCGCAGGGCCGCGAGGAGGCTGCGGCGCATCTCAAGTACTTTTCGGGCAAGACCATGGAGCTGCACAGCGCCGCGGCGCTCGCGCGCAACGGACACACTTACTGGGATCACGCCGATTGCGCCCGGCTCCAAGTGCGCCACCTCA
>JBOHIC010000186.1:0-3599 GCA_050725835.1 Novosphingobium sp. | reverse complement strand
TATGCGTCGCTATCATGTGCCCCGCGCGCCCGACCGCCGCCTGATCGACCCAGCGCACGGTGAACCCCAGCGCCTCGAACTCGGGCCGAAGCAGCTCGTAAACCGCGCGCACCCCGGCAAGATTGCGGGTGCCGCTGTTCTGGTCGACCAGCTTCTCGAGCAACGCCAGATGCCGCGCCTGCTCGGCGTCGACCGTGGCGATCATTTGCCGTTCGGCCGCGCTGGGCGGCGCGGCGAAGGCGGGGGCGGAGAGGAGCAAGCCCAGGAGCATGGGCGCGGCGGCGAGGGTGGTGCGGATCATGCGCGCGGTTCTACCCGAGTTTCCCGCGACGGAAACCCTTGGCGAAGCCGGGCTCGTGAGAGGAGAAGCGAGGCGATGCGCGCGGTTGCCGCCGCGGCGGGCTGTCGTAGACTGTCGGCGGAGGGGAACAGTCGTTGATCGGCCGCGTCGTCATCGGATTGGCAGCTCTGGCGTTGGCCGCCGCTTGCGCCGCCCGGTCGCCGGTTTCGCGCGACGGGGTTCGCTCGTTCATCCGCGCGCCGACCACGCTCGACAGCGAGGGCTACGCCCGCTTTCGCGACGGCCGCGAGCTGTTCGGCAAACGCTGGACCGAGGGCGAAGGGCTGGGCCCGCTGTTCGACGGCAAAAGCTGCCTCATCTGCCACCCGCGCGGCGGCGGTGGGCGCCCGCTGAAGGGCGCGGATGCGACGGCGGAAAACGCCTCGACCATCGTGCGCTTCCAGGACGACCTCGGCAGCTACGGAAAGCAGCTCCAGCGGCGGGCCGTGGCCGGACAAGTCGCGGAAGGCATGGTTTCGGTCGCCTATGCCGAGACCGAGTTCACTTTCCCCGACGGCGAGATCGTGCGCCTGCGCAAGCCGCGCTACCGGTTGACGCATGGAGAACGCGGGGCCGCGCCCGATCGCTTCTCGGTGCTGATCGCGCCCAAGCTGGCGGGCGTCGGTTTGATCGAAGCCATTCCGGAGGCGACGATCCGCGCCGGCGCGGATCCGGCCGACCGGGACGGAGACGGCATTTCGGGACGGATTGCCGTGACCGCGGACGGCAAGCTCGGGCGGTTCGGTTGGCGGGCGGAAGCGGTCTCGATCCCGGATCAGATTGCGCGGGCGCTCGCGTTCGACATGGGCTTGTCGAGCGACCTTCATCCCTATCCCGACGGCGACTGCGCGCCGGACTGCGGCGCCGCTTCGAAAATCGAAGTGAGCGGCGCGCAGCTGGGCGCACTCGTCGCCTTCACCCGACTGCTGGCGCCCCCGCCACCGGGCGAACGCGGTATGCAAACAAATCGGGGCGCGCGGCTGTTCGCGGCGATCGGCTGCGCCGCGTGCCATCGCCCCTCGTTCGAAATCGTTGCTGCCGCTGCTCCCTACCCCGCACCGCCGACGCTCTGGGCCTACTCGGACCTGTTGCTCCACGACATGGGCCCCGGTCTCGGAGACTCGGTGTCGGACGAATGGCGCACGGCGCCGCTATGGGGCGCGGCGCGGCGCCGCGCGGTGCAGGGTGATGAATTCTATCTCCACGACGGACGCGCCCGCCGGCTGGTCGAAGCGGTGCTGTGGCACGGCGGCGAAGCGGCCCGGGCAAGAGCCGGGTTCGTGGCCCTGTCGCCGAGCGAGCGGCGGGCCTTGCTCGCGTTCGTCAAGTCGCTGTGACCCGTCAGAGCTCGGCGACGATCCGAAACCCGTCGTAGTTGCTGCGGAAACGAAGGTGGTTCCAGTAGCGATTGGCCGAGCGCACCGACTTGGCATAGCCGTCCCACGAGCCGCCGCGGCGAATGCGGCTGCTGCAGTCGCCCGTGTCCGCATCGAGCCAGGCCGAACCGTCCGCCGGGGCGCCGACATAGCTGTCGTGGCGGCAGTCGAGCGTCCACTCCCAGACATTGCCCGCCATGTCGTAGACGCCAAAGGCATTCGCGGAGAAAGTCCCGCCCGGGAGGCTCATCGGCAGCCGCCGGCCGGGCGAACCGGCGCCATAGACGGTCTGCCCGTCATAGTGCGCCTGGTCGGTGGTCACCTGGGCGCCCCACGCGAACGGTGTCGCCGTCCCGGCGCGGGCGACGTATTCCCACTCGGCCTCGCTCGGCAGCCGATAGCGCCGTCCGGTGCGGCGCGAGAGCCATTCGGCATAGGCCGCCGCATCTTCCCACGAGACGCAGACCACCGGGTGACGGTCGGTCTGGAAATAGCCTGGATCGAGATAGCCGCGGTCGGCGCGAACTTGCGTAACCTCGCCCTCGTGCGTGATGCAGGACGGCTCCGCCACGTACCCGGCGTCGCGCGCGAAGGCCTTGAACTCGCCGAAGGTGACCTCATAGCGCCCCACCGCGAAGGCACGCGCGATGGTCACCTCGTGGACCGGGCTCTCGTTCGCCTCGTGCTCGAGCTCGGCCTCGGGCGAACCCATGGCAAAGCGCCCCGGTCCGATCGCGATCATCGCGGGGCAGTCGCTGCAATCCCGGAAGACCGTGCCGGCCGGCGGCGGCGCGGCGGGCCGGTCGGCGGAAGCGGCAGGAACGGCAGTGCTGGCCGCGAAGGCGACGAGCGCCGCCGCCAGCTGCCTCACCTGATCATCCGCTGATAGGCCGCCTCGAACCCGGCGCCGTCGACCACCACCGTGCGCGCGGCGCCCGCGGTGGGGGTCAGCGTAAAGGTCAACGCCCGGCGCTGGCGCATGGCGGTGACGATCTCGCGCAGCGCGGCGCCCGCCAGTCGATGGCCGGCCGTGGCGGTGGTGGTGGCGAGGCGGCGTTTGCCGATGTTCACCGCAATGCTCGCCGGATTGGGCGAGGCCGAAAGGCGCACGATGTTCGGCTGCGTCGGCGTGCCGGCAAAGCCGACCGAGACAAACAACCCGTCGATGCGGCGGGTGATCTCGCGGTCGCAGGTCCGATCGTAGACGACCTCCCAGCCCTCGACGGTGGCATAGCTGCAATCGTCGCCGGCCCGCGCCGGCGCAGTCCACAACGCCGCGGCCGCGCTCGCGGCGGCGAGGCCCACGGCGACAGTGCAAGACAGCAATCTGGTCATGGCTTTCCCCCTGCTGAGCGGCAGCGAGAATTGCCCCACCGCTACCGGTTAGGCAATCGGATAGTCGCCAATGCTGCGGCGCGGTCAGCGAAACGCCGGGATTTCGCCGGAAAGGGGGGCGGAACGTCACGAAAGGTCACAGCAATACGCCTTTGCGATGGCGCGCCGCGCAATTTCCTTGCGCTTTCCCGCAACTCCTCCTACATGCCCGCCAGCGATCGGCGAGCGGGACGTGTTTCCGCCGCAATCCGGAGCAGCGTGAGGCTCGCGTTTCGAACGCAGGTGCCGGCCCGGATGAACCTTCGCCCAACCGCTTCCTTTTCACGCAGGGTCGCATAACGAACCCTTGCTTCGCGCGGGCCGCCAACGGCTGCGCGCGTGCACCATATTTGTGAGAATTCAATGTCCTATTTCACCGAACTCGGCCTCGCCGAGCCTATCCTTCGCGCGCTCGGGACCAAAGGCTATGCCGACCCGACCCCGATCCAGCGCCAGGCGATCCCGGCGCTGCTCGAGGGGCGCGACCTCTTGGGCATCGCCCAGACCGG
>JBOHIC010000185.1:0-1296 GCA_050725835.1 Novosphingobium sp. | reverse complement strand
CGGTGGTGGATTTCCCCGGCCGGGCTGTTAATCGGACGATTAAATGCCGGGAGGAATTCGAGCGATGCCGTTCAAGACGCGGATTACCGAAATGCTGGGGATCGAGCATCCGATCGTCCAGGGCGGGATGCAGTGGGTCGGCACCGCCGAGATGGCTTCGGCCGTGTCGAACGCCGGCGGCCTCGGCATCCTCACCGCGCTGACCCAGCCCAGCCCCGAGGCGCTCGGCGCCGAGATCGAGCGCTGCCGGGGGATGACCGACAAGCCGTTCGGGGTGAACATCACGGTTTTCCCGACGATCAATGCGCCCGATTACCAGGGCTACGCCAAAGCCGCGCTCGACGGCGGCATCCGCATCTTCGAGACCGCCGGCACGCCCGCGGTGCGCGAAATTTGGGAGGCGATCCGCCCACACGGGGTGATCATCCTCCACAAGTGCACCGCAGTGCGCCACGCGCTGTCATCGGAGCGCGCCGGGGTCGATGTCATCAGTATCGACGGGTTCGAATGCGCCGGCCACCCGGGCGAGGACGACATTCCGGGGCTGATCCTGCTCCCGGCCTGCGCCGACAAGGTGAAAATTCCGATCCTCGCTTCGGGCGGCTTCGGCGACGGGCGCGGGCTGGCCGCGGCGTTGGCGCTGGGCGCGGACGGGATCAACATGGGCACGCGGTTCTGCGCGACGGTCGAGGCGCCGATCCACCAGGCGTTCAAGGATGCGATGGTCGAAGGCGACGAGCGCTCGACCGATCTGATCTTCCGCACCTATCGCAACACCGCGCGGGTGGCGAAAAACGACATTTCGCAGGCGGTGGTTGCCGCCGAGAAGGAGGGCAAGCCGTTCCCCGAAGTCGCCGAGCTGGTCAAGGGCGTGCGCGGGCGCGAAGGGCTGGTCAGCGGCGATACCCAGCATGGCATCTGGAGCGCGGGGATGATCCAGGGGCTGATCCACGATATCCCGACCTGCGAGGAACTGATCTCGCGGATCGTGCGCGATGCCGAGGCGATCATTGGCAGGCGCATGGCGGGGATGCTGACCGAAGGAGCAATGGCATGAAGATCGATTCCACCACCGCCGCCGTCGTCACCGGGGGCGCTTCGGGGCTGGGCCGGGCCACTGCCGAGGCGCTGGCCGCCGCCGGGGTCAAGGTCGCGATTTTCGACGTCCAGGCCGAGAAGGGCGAGGAGGTCGCGAGCGCAATCGGCGGGCTGTTCTGCAACGTTGACATCACATCCGAAGATTCGGTCGTCGCCGGGTTCGACAAGGCGCGCGCCGCGCATGGGCAGGAGCGCGTT
>JBOHIC010000184.1:0-28529 GCA_050725835.1 Novosphingobium sp. | reverse complement strand
AGGATGAAGGCGGCATAGGCCGCGAGCAGGACCGAAAGCACCAGCGCCTTGCGGTGCGGCAGCAGCGAAGTCATTCGGGCTCCACCTCGGGCGGCGTCGCATCGCCCTGGCCGAGCGCGCGCTGCATATAGAGCGTATCGAGCCACTGCGCATGCTTGCGCCCGATCCCGGTGAGGCGGCCGGCGGTGACAAAACCGCAGGCCGCGTGCAGCCGTTCCGAAGCCGGCTCGGCCCCGCCGATCACCGCGATCATCTGGCGAAAGCCTGCGCGCTCGGCGGCGACGATGAGCAGCGCGAGCAGCGCCCGGCCGAGCCCTTCGCCGCGTCGGTCGTCACGGATGTAAATCGAGTTTTCGCAGACATAGCGATAGGCGGAACGGTCGCGGAACTGGGTGACATAGGCATAGCCGACCACTTCGCTTTCCGGGCCATCCTGAGCCTGTCGAAGGGCGCGCGCCGCCAGCCAGGGCCACCCTGCGGCCTCAGCCCGCGCCATCCGCGCCGCCATCTCTTCGGCGGTCGGCGGTGCGATCTCGTAGCTCGCGTTGCCGTGCTCGACATGGTGCGCATAGATCGCGGCAATCGCCTCGGCATCGGCCGGAACGGCGGCGGCGATGGTCACGCTCGGGTCCATGGCGGGGGTTATGCCGCAAGTCGGCGCGGCGACCAAGCCTTGGCAATTGAGCTGGCTCTCGGCTATCCGCCCGACCATGAAGCTCGCCTCAGCCCTGTTGCTCGCAATCGCCGCGCCCGTCCCCGCTTCCGCCGTCGAGCCGGCCGCCGGAGCGCTCCAGGCCGAACTGTCACCGCACGAGCGGATTCTCGTCGCGATGGAGTCGGGGGTCGACGTCGAGCAGCAGCTCTCCGGAGTGATCGACACGATGGCCGAGCAACTGGTCACCGCCAGTCCCGAACTGACCGAGCTGGAGAGCCGGGTTCCGGGGTTGAGCCGCGCGGCTGCGGAAGCCATGCGGCCGATCTTTCGGCGCTATTCGGCGCGCGTGCGTGAACTTTACCGTCCGCGGTTGATTGCCGTGTTTGCCGAGATTTTCACCCCGGCCGAAGCCGTCGACGTCGCCGAATTCTATGCCTCACCGATCGGACGCAAGTTGACCGGCGGAGTTTCGGAAGCGTTCGACGGCGATGAGATGGTGGCCGCAGCGATCAAGGGCGGGGATATCCCCGATACCGCGATCATATCGGACACCCGCCGCGCAGCGCGGCGCGCCGTTGCGCGGTTGAGCCAGGAAGAGCTGGCGGCGCTGGGTGAACTGGCGCAAGCCAGGCTGGCCTTGCGCAAGCTCTCCGCGCTCAGCGCCAGACTGCGGCCGCTGCAAATCGAGATGCAGAATGCGCCGATGCTGCCGGACGAAGAAAAGTCGCTCGAACGTGCGATCACAACCGCGATGGACAAGCACGTCGCCCGCGGCGCTAAGGGTACCTAGCGCACCGCGACCAAGCGGTTGCGCTCAGCCGCGCGGCGATTAGAGCAAACCGCAATGACCGGGCGCAGACACGACATCGCGATCGCCGGCGGCGGGCTCGCCGGGGGGCTGATCGCGCTTGCGCTGCGCCGGGCGCGCCCCGAGCTCGACGTGGTGCTGGTCGAACAGGGCGGCGCGCTCGGCGGCAACCACCGCTGGAGCTGGTTCGCCAGCGACTTGTCCCCGGCTGGCGAGGCTTTGCTCGCGGGGTTTCGCACGGCGCAGTGGGACGGCGGCTACGAGGTGCGCTTCCCGGCGCATCGCAGGGTTCTCGCCAATGGCTACCGCTCGCTCGCTTCGGACGATTTCGACGCCGCCTTGCGGCGCGAGCTGGCGCAGGATTCGCTGCGCCTGAGCGCCTCGATCGCGTCGCTCGATGCGGGCGGGATCACGCTGGCGAGCGGGACGCGGATCGCCGCGCGCAGCGTCATCGACTGCCGCGGGTTCGCCGCGCCCACCGGGCTGACCGGCGGCTGGCAGGTGTTCATGGGCCGCCGCCTGCGCACCGCCGCGCCGCACGGGGTCGCCCGTCCGGTGATCATGGACGCCTGCGTCGAGCAGCCCGGGGCTTACCGGTTCGTCTATGTCCTTCCGCTGGGGGCGAACGAGCTGTTCGTCGAGGACACCTACTATGCCGACAGTCCGGCGCTCGATCGCCGCGCGCTGTCGGCGCGGATCGAGGCCTATTGCCAGGCGCACGGCTGGGAGGGCGATCCGTTGGGTCACGAGACCGGGGTGCTCCCTGTGATCACCGGGGGCGATTTCGCTGCGTTCCAGGCCGCGCAGCGCGTGCCCGGCGTGGCGGTCGCCGGCGCGCGCGGCGGGTTCGTCCATCCGCTGACCAGCTATACCCTGCCCTTTGCGGTCGATACCGCGCTGGCCATCGCCGCCGAGGCCGATCTTTCGGGCGAACAGCTCGCCGCGCTGCTCGAAGCCCGCGCGCGGCGGCATTGGGCCAACACCCGGTTCTACCGCCGGCTCGGGGCGATGCTGTTCGGCGCTGGCCCGCCCGAGCTGCGCTACCGCGTGTTCGAACGGTTCTACACTCTGTCCGAAGGGCTGATCGCGCGGTTCTATGCCGGCCGCTCGACGCTGGCCGACCAGGCGCGGGTGCTGTGCGGCAAGCCGCCGGTACCGCTCGGCGGGGCGGTGCGCGCGCTGCTTGGGCGAGGCGCGCCGCTCGAGGCCGCGGCGTGAAGCGCGCCTGCGTCATCGGCGCGGGGTTCGGCGGGCTCGCGCTGGCGATTCGGCTGCAATCGGCCGGGATCGAGACGGTGCTGGTCGAGGCGCGCGACAAGCCCGGCGGGCGCGCTTACGTGTGGGAGAAGGACGGCTTCACCTTCGACGCCGGACCGACGGTGATCACCGATCCGGCCTGTCTCGAAGAACTGTGGGCGCTTTCCGGCCACCGCATCGCCGACGACGTCGAGCTGATGCCGGTCACGCCATTCTATCGGCTCAACTGGCCCGACGGCACCCAGTTCGACTATTCGAACGACGAGGCCGCGCTCGCCCGCGAGATCGCGCGCGTCGCCCCGGGCGATCTCTCGGGCTACCAGGATTTCCTCGCCTATTCGGCCGGGGTTTACCAGGAAGGCTACGTCAAGCTCGGCCAGGTGCCGTTCCTCGACTTCGCCTCCATGATCAAGGCCGCCCCCGCGCTGGCGCGCTACCAGGCCTGGCGCAGCGTCTATTCGATGGTCGCGCACTACGTGAAAAGCGAACAGTTGCGCGAGGCGCTGAGCTTTCACACCCTTCTGGTCGGCGGCAACCCCTTCACCACCAGCGCGATCTACGCGCTGATCCACAAGCTCGAGCGCGACGGTGGGGTATGGTGGGCCAAGGGCGGAACCAACCAACTGGTTGCCGGGATGGTCCGTCAGTTCGAGCGGCTCGGCGGGACCGTGCGGCTGGGCGATCCGGTGCGGCGGGTCCACACCGTCGGCAACCGCGCGAGCGAGGTCGAGTGCCAGAGCGGCTGGCGCGAGCGGTTCGACGCGGTCGCCAGCAATGCCGACCTGATGCACACCTACCGCGAGCTGCTAGGCGAGACGCGGCGCGGGTCCGAACAGGCCAAGCGCCTCGCCAAGAAACGCTTTTCGCCGAGCCTGTTCGTGGTCCACTTCGGGGTCGAGGGGACCTGGCCGGGGATCCCCCACCACACCGTCCTGTTCGGGCCGCGCTACAAGGAGCTGCTCGAGGACATCTACGACCACGGGGTGCTGCCGCGCGATTTCTCGATCTATCTCCATCACCCGACAGTGACCGATCCGAGCGTCGCCCCGCCGGGTAAGAGCACCTTCTATGCACTGGTTCCGGTCGCGCACATGGGCAAGCTCCCGGTCGATTGGGAGGCGCTCGGCCCGGTGCTCGAAAAGCGCGTGCTCGCCGAGGTTTCGCGCCGGCTGATCCCCGATCTCGCCGACCGCATCGTCACCAAGTTCCACTACGCCCCGCGCGACTTCGCGCTCGACTTGAACGCGCACCTCGGCAGCGCCTTCAGCCTCGAGCCGATCCTGACGCAAAGCGCCTACTTCCGCGCGCACAACCGCGACGACACGATCGGCAACTTCTACCTGGTCGGCGCGGGCACCCACCCGGGGGCGGGAATTCCGGGGGTGGTCGGCAGCGCCAAGGCGACCGCCAAACTGATGCTGGAGGATTTGAGGTGAAGCGTCTCGCGGTTTATTGCGGCTCGGCCACGCCCGAGGATCCGCGCTATGTCGACCTCGCCGCGACGGTCGGCCTCACTCTGGCGACACGCGGAATCGGCGTGGTCTATGGCGGTGGGCGGCTGGGACTGATGGGCGCGGTGGCGTCGGCCGCGCTCGCCGCGGGGGGCGAAGTGATCGGGGTGATCCCCGAGGCGCTGGTCAATTCCGAGGTCGCCAACCGCGACTGCACCGAGCTGCGCGTGGTCCCCGGCATGCACGAGCGCAAGCGCGCGTTCACCGACCTTTCCGACGGGTTCCTGACCATTCCCGGCGGTGTGGGCACGATGGACGAGCTGTGGGAGGCGGTGAGCTGGGCGCAGCTCGGTTACCACGCCAAGCCGGTCGGCCTGCTCAACGCTTTCGGGTTCTACGACGGGCTGCTCGAATTCAACCGCAAGATGATCGAGACCGGGTTCATCCGCGAGGCGCACCAGGACATCATCATCGCCGACACCGAACTCGATCCGCTGCTCGAGCGGATGGCGCGTCATGTCCCGCACAAGCCGATCTTCGCGATGAAGGCGGACGATTTGTGACACGCGGCCGGGCGGCCCTCGTCGCCCACGCGCGCCGCTCGATCGCGCGGGGTTCGCGCAGCTTCGCGATCGCCAGCCGGCTGTTCGACCGCACCACCCGCGAGCGGGTGTGGCTGCTCTACGCCTGGTGCCGGCGTTGCGACGATCTAGCCGACGCGCAGGATCACGGCGGCACGCTCGGCGCGCAGGCCGGGGCGCAGCACCGCCTCGCGACGATCCGCTCGCTCACCGTCAAGGCGCTCGCTGGGGAGGATACCGGCGACCCGGCCTTCGACGCCTTCGGTCTGGTCGCCGCCGAAACCGGCATCACCCGCGACATGGCCGACGACGTCATCGCCGGGTTTGCGCTCGACGCCGCCGACTGGCGCCCGCGTTCGGAGGTCGACCTGCTCCAGTATTGCTACCACGTCGCCGGGGCGGTGGGGGTGATGATGGCGGTGGTGATGGGGGTTTCGCCAGGCGATGAGGACACGCTGGATCGGGCCTGCGACCTCGGTCTCGCCTTCCAGCTTGCCAACGTCGCGCGCGACATCGACGAGGACGATGCCGCCGAGCGCTGCTACCTCCCGCTCGAATGGCTGGTCGAGGCGGACATCCCGCCCGGCGAGCAGATGAAGCCGCATTACCGCCGCGCGCTGGTGCCGCTGGTCCACCGGCTGTGCGAGCTGGAGAAGGCCTACGAGGCCTCGGCGCGGATCGGCGCGGGACGGCTCTCGTTCCGCCGCCGTTGGGCGGTGCTCGCCGCAGCCGGAATCTACGGCGAGATCGCCCGCGCGGTCGACGCCGCCGGGGTCCACGCGTGGGATCATCGCTTGCGCACCAGCGGGCTCAGCAAGCTCTGGCATGTTGTCCACGCATTGTGGGAAGCCGCGACGCCGTCCCCGAAGTCGGGCGCCAACCCCGCGCTCGGCCGCCGCCAGCTTGCCGAGCGTGCGCGCCTCGCCTAGGGGCCGCGCGATGCTTCCCTACCCCGCCCCCGCGCTCGGCCTGGTCGAGCAGCTCGCCGCCGCCGCCGCCGCTGCGCCCGAGCGGGCGATCGCTTTCCAGGGCGCGCCGGGGGCCAACGGCCACCGCGCGGCTTGCGAATTCGCGCCCGATTGCCTGCCGCTGCCGTGCTTCAGCTTCGAGGACGCGCTCGACGCGGTGAAGGACGGGCGTGCGGCGCGGGCGATCATCCCGATCGAGAACTCGCAGCACGGGCGGGTCGCGGATATCCATTTCCTCCTCCCCGAAAGCGGCCTCAGCATTGTGGGCGAGCACTTCATGCCGATCCACCACGCGCTGATGGCGCTCGGCGAAGGGCCGTTCAGCGTCGCCTACTCGCACCCGCAAGCGCTCGGCCAATCGCGCGTGTTCCTGCGGACGCGCGGCATCGTCCCGCTGGCCTATGCCGATACCGCCGGCGCGGCGGCCTTCGTCGCGGCCGAGGGTAAGCCCGACGCCTGCGCGATCGCTCCGCGGATCGCCGCCGAGCTCTACGGGCTCAACGTGATCGAGGATCACGTCGAGGACGCGGCGGACAATATGACCCGCTTCGTGGTGCTGGCCGAAACTTCGCTCGCAGCCGAGGCGCTAGCCGGGCGCACCGCGATGACCACCTTCGTGTTCGAGGTGAAGAACATCCCCGCCGCGCTCTACAAGGCGCTCGGCGGCTTCGCCACCAACGGGGTCAACATGACCAAGCTCGAAAGCTACCAGCGCGGGGCGAGCTTTTCGGCGACCACCTTTTACGCCGACATCGTCGGCGCGCCGGGCGATCCCGCGGTCGACCGCGCGCTCGAGGAGCTGGCGTTCCACTGCAAGGAACTGCGCGTGCTCGGTTCCTACCCGCAGGAGCGCGCGCGCGGGTAGTTGCGCGGTAACACCTCGCGTGCCACCACGCGGCGGTGAGCAGCGGCGGGGCGATTGCAGGAGCTGAAGCGGGGCGCGCCTTCGACAAGGTGCGCGCCGCCGCCGACATCCAGTACGCCCCGATCCCCGTGCCCAGGAACCCGCCGCTCGAGCGACCCCAAGCGGAGACCCCGGCCTGGCTCGAGGCGATCGGGCGGTTCTTCCGCGCGGTGTTCGAACCGCTCGGCAACGCCATCGGGGTGTCGTGGCCGGTGCTGCAATGGGTTCTGCTCGCTCTGGCGATACTCGGGATCGGAATCCTGCTGTGGCGGATCGTCGATCCGCTCGCCGGGCGCGCCCGCGCCGCGGCCGAACCCGAAGAGGAGGGCTGGACCCCGGCGCGCGAGGCCGCGCTGGCGCTGCTCGACGAAGCCGACCGGCTCGCCGCCGAAGGCCATTTCGATCAGGCGACCCACCTGCTGCTCCAGCGCAGCGTCGCCCAGATCGAGACCGCGCGGCCGGGCCTGCTCCCCCCGGCGAGCACCGCGCGCGAGATCGCCGCGCACCCAGCGCTGCCCGAGCGGGCGCGCGGCGCATTCGCGGCGATTTCGACGCGGGTCGAGCGCGCGTTCTATGCGCTGCGCCGGCTCGATGCGGCCGACTGGCGCGCGGCGCGCGAGGCCTACGCCGACTTTGCGCTGGCCCGGCTCGACGCGGCGTGAGCGAGAGCCGCAATCCGTTCGACCCACGCGTCGTGCTCGGCCTCGTGCTGTTCGGCGCGCTCGCTTTCGTCGCGCTGCTGTGGTTCATCGGCAGCGGCGACACCGGCAACGAACCCGGCAAGGGCGGCGCCCATGCCGCCGGGACCGGGCTCGATGGCTACGCCGCGCTGTCGCGCTTCCTGGGCGCGCGCGGCTACACGGTGCGCCGCGCCCAGAACGAAAGCAGGCTCGACGGTGCGGGGCTGCTGGTGCTGACCCCGCCGATGTTCGCCGAGGGCAAGGCCATCGCCGAGGTCGTTTCGCGCCGCCGTGCGATCGGACCGACGCTGGTGATCACGCCCAAGTGGCAGACCCTCCCCGCGGCGCTGTTCACCCGCAAGGCCAAGCCCGGCTGGGTGATGCTGCGCGAAGCGCAGACGCCGTCGTGGGCGGGCTTCGAGGACGAAATCGACCTCAAGCTCGCGCCGATGCGCGCCGGCGGCAAGGTCGCCGCGTGGCGCGGCGCCGGGGCAAGCGGCGCGCTGCCGAATTCCGAAAGCGTGGTCTCGGCCAAGGCGCCGCACCTGGTCCCGCTGGTGGTCGGCGACGAGGACGGGCGCATACTCGCCGGCTATTTGCGCGACGACGGCTTCTACCCGGCGCTGAGCGAGATCGCGGTCGGCGAATATCCGGAAGAAGGCGAAAACGAGGAAACCTGGCCGGTGATCGTGGTGTTCGAACCCGATCTGCTCAACAACTTCGGCTTCGCCGATGCCGCCAACGCGCGGCTGGCCGAAGCGCTGGTCGCCGCCGCGCTCGACGGTTCGGACGACCGGACCGTCATCTTCGACCTTACCCTCAACGGCTTCGGCGCGGGCGACAACCTGCTCACCCTCGCCTTCCGCCCGCCGTTCCTCGCCGCGACGCTGGCGCTGCTGCTCGCTGCGCTGGCGGTCGGCTGGCGCGCGTTCAACCGCTTCGGCCCGCCCGCGCGCGCCGCCCGCGCCATCGCCTTCGGCAAGCGCGCGCTGGTCGGCAACGCCGCCGGGCTGATCCGCCGGACCAAACGCCTCCACTTGATCGGCGCGCCCTATGCCGATGCCGCGCGCGAGCGGCTGGCGCGCGGGCTCGGCCTGCCCGCCGCCGACCCCGCCGCCACCGAAGCCGCGATCGACCGGGCGCTCGCCGCGCGCGATACCGCCGCGACCCCGTTCTCCGCCGCCGCCGCGCGCCTGCGCGCCGCGCGCCGTCCCGCCGAACTGGTCTACGCCGCCCACGATCTCCACGCGCTCGAAAGGACGCTGACGCGATGAGCAATGCTTCCACTATGTCCCTGTCAGACGTCGGCGCGCTCGCCGAGGCAATCCGCGGCGAGGTCGCCAAGGCGATCGTCGGCCAGGCCGGGACGATCGACCACCTCCTCGTCGCGCTGCTCGCCGAGGGCCACGTCCTGCTCGAAGGCCCGCCCGGCACCGCCAAGACCTTCCTCGCGCAGTGCTTCGCGGCCTCGCTCGGGCTCGATTTCGGGCGGATCCAGTTCACCCCCGACCTGATGCCCGGCGACATCCTTGGCTCGAACCTGTTCAACTTCCAGACCAGCCGGTTCACCCTCACCCGCGGCCCAATATTCTGCGACTTGCTGCTCGCCGACGAGATCAACCGCACCCCGCCCAAGACTCAGGCCGCGCTCCTGGAAGCGATGCAGGAGCGGCGCGTCACGCTCGACGGCACCGCGCACCCGCTGCCCGCGCACTTCATGGTGGTGGCGACCCAGAACCCGATCGAGAGCCAGGGGGTCTACCCGCTCCCCGAAGCCCAGCTCGACCGCTTCCTGTTCAAGCTGCTGGTGCCTTACCCGAGCCTCGAGGAAGAAGCGCGGATCGTCACCCGTTTCGGCGAGCGCACCGGCCCGGCGCGGCCCGCCGACCTCGGGATAGCGGCGGTGACCGATGCGGCGAAGCTCAACGCCGCGGCGCGCGCGGTCAAGGCGATTACCCTCGCGGAAAGCGTGGTCGATTATGTTGTCCGCCTGGTCCGCGCGACCCGCGACAGCGCCGATCTCGCCAGCGGGGCGTCTCCGCGCGCCGCGGTGCTGCTCGCCAACGCCGCGCGCGCCCGCGCCGCGCTCGACGCGCGCGACTACGTCGTCCCCGACGACGTCAAGGCGCTTGCGGCATCGGTGCTGCGCCACCGCTTGCTGCTCAGCCCCGCGGCGGAGATCGAGGGCAAGCAGGTCGAAACCCTGGTGGCCGAGCTGGTCGAAGCGACCGAGGCGCCGCGCTAAGCATGGCGCGCGCCGCGCTCTTCCCCACCGCGCGCGCGGTGCTGCCGGTCGCCGCCGCGGCGCCGGTCGCGCTGGTGCTTGCGGCGGCGGCGCCAGGGGCGTGGATCGCCGCGCCCGCGCTGGGCGGGGCGCTGCTCCTGCTGGTGCTGGTCGATGCGCTTGCAGCGGGCCGGCTGGCCGAGCTCAAGGTCGCCGCGCCGCGCGACGTCGAGGTCGGGGCGGAAGCGGCGCTGGCGGTGCTCGCCGAGTTCGCCGGCGGCCACCGCTCGTCGGTCGAGGCCGCGCTCGCCGCCGACCCGCGGCTGCTCCCCGACGGCCGCTCGAGCCTGATGCTGCAGCGCGACGGGGCCGAGGGCGTCTGGCACGGCGGACAGCCCTTCACCCCGACCCGCCGCGGCAGCGGGGCGCTGGAGACGGTTTGGCTCAAATGGTCCGGCCCGCTCGGGCTCGGCGCGCGGCAGGTGCGCCGCGAGCTCGAGCAGAGCGTGCGGGTTTGGCCCAACCTCGCTGCGGTGCGCTCGCCGACGCTGCAGACCTTCCTCAAGGACGCTCAGTTCGGGCTGATCGCCCGGCGCATCCGCGGCGAGGGCACCCAGTTCGAGGCGCTCAGCGAATACCAGCCGGGGATGGACCGGCGGCGGATCGACTGGAAGGCGAGCGCGCGCCACAGCCACCTCTACGCCAAGGAGATGGAGACCGAGCGCAACAACCAGATCGTCTTCGCCTTCGATTGCGGCCAGGCGATGTGCGAGCCGGTCGCGGGGCTGCCGCGGATCGACCGCGCGGTTTCCGCGGCGCTGACCACCGCATACGTCGCGCTCAAAGGCGGCGACCGCGTTTCGCTGTTCGGCTTCGCCGCGCGGCCCGAGCTGGCGACCCCGTTCGTTGCGGATTCGCGCGATTTCCACCGCCTGCAAAGCGCCGCCGCCGGGCTCGATTACCGCGCCCAGGAACCCAACTTCACCCTCGCGCTGGCGACGCTCGCGGCGCGGCTCCAGCGGCGTTCGCTGATCGTGGTGTTCTCCGACTTCACCGATCCGACCAGCGCCGAGTTGATGATCGAGAGCGTCGGACGACTGGTGGCGAAGCACCTCGTGGTCTTCGTCACCCTGACCGACGAGGAGCTCACCGAGATGGCCACTGCCGCACCGGGCGACCTCCAGACACTGGCGATGGCTGTCACCGCGGATTCGCTGCTCAGGCAGCGCGCGCTGGTGGTGCGGCGCCTCAAGCAACTCGGGATCGCCGTGATCGAAGCGCCGTGGGACCGGATCGGGACGCGGCTGATCGACGCCTATCTTTCGATCAAGCGCAAGGGGGCGATCGGCTAGATGGCAGTGTTCGGTCTGTTCGCGGGCAAACAGCCCGCCGAAGTGGTCGCAATCGAACGCGCCGCGCTGCGTTCGGACCGCTTCCGGCTCGAGCGCGAGGGCGACTGGCAGCGCCTCGAAGCGATCGTCGCGCGGATGGAGGCGGGCCGCACCCGGCGGCTGTCCGACCAGGACGTGCTCGACTTGCCGGTGCTCTATCGCACCGTCGCCTCGAGCCTGTCGGTGGCGCGCGAGACATCGCTCGATGCGGCGACGCTGGCTTACCTCGAAGGGCTGGTCCAGCGCGCCTGGTTCCTCGTCTACGGCCCCCGCTCGACCCTCGCGAGCTGGCTGCGCGGGTTCCTCGGCGGCGGGCTCAGCCAGGCGGTGCGGGCGATCTGGCCCGATCTGCTGGTGGCGCTGGCGGTGATGGTCGCGGGCGCGGTGGTCGGCTGGCTGCTCGTTTCGAGCGATCCCGACTGGTACTATGCGCTGGTCCCCGGCCAGTTCGCCGACGAACGCGTCCCCGGGGCGAGCCGCGAGGTGCTGCAAGCGACGCTGTTCGGCAAGCAGGACGAGCCGATGCTTTCGGCCTTTGCGGCCCAGCTGTTCAGCAACAACGCGCAGGTCGCGATCCTCGCCTTCGCGCTCGGCTTCGCCTTCGGGCTGCCCTCGCTGATGCTGCTGGTCCACAACATGGCGGTGATGGGGGCGATGCTGTGGCTCTATCGCGGGCAGAACCTGCTCGGCGATTTCGCCGCTTGGCTCGCGGTTCACGGCACCACCGAAATTTTCGCGATCCTGCTCGCCGGCGCGGCCGGCCTGCACATCGGCCGGGCGATCGCCTTCCCCGGCAATCGCGCGGTGCTCGATGCTCTGGCCGCGGCGGGCCGCCGCGCTTCGCTGGTGATGGTCGGGGTGGTGCTGATGCTGGTGATCGCGGCGCTGCTCGAAGGCTTCGCCCGTCAGCTGGTCGACGACAGCCAGGGCCGCGCGATCATCGGCATGTTCATGCTGGTGTTCTGGCTGACCTATTTCTTCGCGCTGCGCCGCACCCCCGAAGGCGGCGCGCCGTGACCGCGGCGGTTGTCCGTCACGAAGTTGCCGCGGGCAAGCGTGGGCGCGTGCTGGTCACCCCCGAGGGGATCGCCCTGCCGATCGTGCTGGCCAGTCGCGGCACGCGCTTCGGCGCGCTGGTGCTCGACCTTACCTTGATCGCGCTGATCATGCTGGCGACCACGCTCGCCGCGGCTTACGTCGCCAACGGGGCCGATGCGCCGAGCCCCGACCGCCGCGACGCCAGCGCCGCCTGGCAGTTCGTCTATATCGTCTGGGTCGCGGCGATGTTCCTGTTCCGCAACGCCTGGTTCCTGTTCTTCGAGCTCGGCCCGCGCGGCGCGACCCCGGGCAAGCGGATGACCGGGATCCGCATCGCCAGCCGCGACGGCGGACGCCTCACCGCCGAGATGGTGATCGCCCGCAACCTGCTGCGCGACGTCGAGCTGTTCTTCCCGCTGGCCTTCATCCTCGCGGCGAGCTTCGGCGACCGCAGCGGCGCAGCGCTCGCCGCGACCGCATGGTTCCTGGTCTTCGCGCTGTTCCCGTTCTTCAACCAGGACCGGCTGCGCGCGGGCGATCTGATCGCGGGGACCTGGGTGGTCGAAGCGCCCAAGCGCAAGCTCGCCGCGGCGATGTCGCTGGGCGATGCGGCGCGCGGGGGCGCCAGCGCGACCACCGGCGCGGCCTACCGCTTCGGCGAGGCCGAACTGGCGGTCTATGGCGAGCACGAGCTGCAGACGCTCGAGCGGGTGCTGCGCGATGATCGCCCCGAAGCGCTGGTCGCGGTGCACGAGGCGATCTGCGCCAAGCTCGGCTGGAACCCCGGCGCGGGCGACGAACGCTCTTTCCTCGAGGCCTACTACACCCAGCTCCGCGCCCGGCTCGAAAGCGGGATGCGGATGGGCCGGCGCAAGGCCGACAAGTTCGCGCCCGGGGGATGAACCCGGGCGCGCGCTTGCTTTCGGACTATTTGCGCCAGACCAGCTCCTGCCACAGCTGCGAGCCGAGCACTTTGCGGAACTTGGAGCGTTCGCCCGATCCGGCTTCCATCGCCACGTCGGTCGCCTTCATGTGGTCGAGGAATGCCTTGTAGCGGCGGTCGCCTTCGGCCCCATCGGCGAAGTTCTTGAACCGTACCACCAGGATGATGTCGGGCTCGCCCGCACGCTTGTGGCTGTTGGCGAGCACTTCGTAGCTCGAGATCCAGCCCTGCGACTTGGCGAAGTCCTGCTGCTTGCGCCATTGCCCGGCGAGATAGTTGGCATAGTCGAGGTAGTGCCCGTCATCGACCGAAATCGAGCTGACATCGACATAGTCGCCGCCCACGAAGGGATCGCTGACCTGCGCGGCGAGCGGCGCGGTGAAGGCAAGCGCAAGCGAAGCGGCCAGCACGGCCGCGCGACGCATGGTATTCATGGTTTTCTCTCCTGTTTCCCGCCGCGAACAACAATCGCTGCGCGGCGGACCCCCTCGGAGTCGGGCGACCCAAAAGCCGGCGCCAAGTGGACGGAGGCTAGGCCTGCCCGGCGAGTCGAGTCAACGCGTTCATTCGGCGCGGAAAACCCTGCTTCAGGCGGACTCGGCCGCGGCCGGCGCGGGTGCGGGAAGCGGTCGCCGCGCCGGCGGCATCCAGCCCTTGAGCCCGATCAGATAGCGCAACACCGGCACGTCGCGGCCGAATCGGTAAAACCCCCAGCAGCCCGCCGCGGCGGCGACCAGCAGCAGCGCGAATTCGGCCAGCCCCGGCAGCCCCAGCGGGTAGAGCAGGGCGCAGGCGGCGACGATCACCGTCTGGTGGATCAGGTAGAACGGGAACACCGCTTCGGCGAGCACCGGCCGCCAGCGGTGGTCGCGCTGCCAGTAACGGTCGGCAATTCCGAGCAGCGCCACCGCGCCGGTCCAGCCCATCACCGCCCACGACAGCGCATAGGCCGCCTGCAGCCAGCCCGGCGCGTCGACATGCGCCGGCCAGGCCAGCTCGATCCCGACGATCGCCGGGAGCGAGAGCAACGCGAGCGCCGCCGAAGGCCGCCACCACCGCGCAATCTCGCGCCACAGCGCGGGCGAATTGCGCAAGGCGAAGCCGAACCCGAACATCGGGAAATAGACGAGGTTCATATAGGTGTCGGAGAGCACGTTATAGGTGGGCAGCGGCCCCGGCCAGAACCACAGAACCCGCGCCAGCAGCAGCGCGATCGGCAGCCACAGGAAGCGCGCACCCGAGAGCAGCCGCTCGGCCCCGACCCTCGCCGCGGCGCGCCAGGCGGCGGGGAGCAGCAGCAGGGCGACAAGCCACAGCGTGTAGATCCACAGGTACTCGACGAACCACATGTGCTGCGCATTGGGCAGCGCCACCCCGCCGATGCTGGTGAAGCTCAGCCAGTCGCGAGTCCAGAAGGTCCACAGCGTTTCGGTATAGCCGTGGTGGAGCCGCAGCATCAGCCACAGCTGCGGCGGAATAATCGCGAGGATCGCGAAAGCGGTCGGAATCAGCAACCGCGCCAGCCGGTCGATCAGGAACCGCACGGGCTGCGGGTCGCGCGCGAACAGCGCGGCGGAAGCATAGCCCGAAACCGCGTAGAGCAGTGGCATCCGCCACGGGTGGAAGGCATGGATGAAGGCCCCGGTCCATTCGACGATCTCGGGCCGCTTGACCGGGAAGCCCCACGGCTCGGGGGCAAAGAAGAACACCGCGTGAATAACGATCAGCGCCGCGAAGCTGACGATCCGCAGCCAGTCCATTCCGTAGTGCCGATTCACGCTAAGCCCCCATCGCCCAAGGAGAATCGCTCTAAACGCCAATGGTTAACCAAGCTTTTGCAAAGTCCCGGGGCAGACCCCCTACGCCGGCTTGCATCGCCCACCGAGCCGCCCCACAGAGCGCGGCATGATCGATTTGCGTATCGAACCGGCCGATCCCCAAGCGCCCGAGGTGATCGCGCTGCTCGCGCTGCACCTTGCCGAGATGCACCAGTGGTCGCCGCCCGAGAGCGTCCACGCCATGCCCGCCGAGCGGCTGCGCGCGGCCGACGTGACCTTCTACGCCGCGTGGGACGGAGCGCGGCTCGCCGGGTGCGGCGCGCTCAAGGCGCTCGGCCCCGATCACGGCGAGCTCAAGTCGATGCGCGCCGCGCCGGACTATCGCGGCAAGGGGGTGGGCAAGGCGATCCTGGCTCGCCTGCTCGGCGAGTGCCGTGCGCGCGGCTATGCCCGGGTCAGCCTCGAAACCGGCCGGCCGGCGCCGTTCGAGCCGGCGCGGCGGCTTTACGAGAGCCACGGGTTTGCCGAATGCCCGCCGTTCGGCGACTACGTTTCGGACGATTTCTCCATCTGCATGACGAGGACGCTGTGATCGATCGCCGGAAGTTTGCGCTCGGGGCTGGGGCGATGGCGCTGGTCGGTTGCGCCAAGGCGGAGGTATCGGCGGCAGGCGAAGCCGGCGCGGCGGCCCGGCTCGCGGCGCTCGAAGCGCCGGGCGCCCGGCTTGGCGCCTATGTGCTCGACACTGGCAGCGGCCGCGGGTTCGGCTGGCGGAGCCGCGAGCGCTTCGGGATGTGCTCGACCTTCAAGCTCAGCCTCGCCGCCTATTGCTTGCGCGAGGGCGACGCGGGGCGGCTGGCGCTGGGCGAGGTGCTGCGCTTCGGCAAGGCCGATCTGCTGCCCAACTCCCCGGTGACCACCGCCAATCTCGCGCAGGGCGGGATGACCATCGCCGCGCTCGCCGAGGCCACGCAGATCACCAGCGACAACGCCGCCGCCAACCTCCTGCTCAAGCGGATCGGCGGGCCAGCTGCGATCACCCGCTTCTGGCGCGAACTGGGCGATCCGCACGCGCGGCTCGACCGCTACGAGATGGCGATGAACCGCGTCGCGCCGGGCGAGGAACACGATACCGTTACCCCTGAGGGTATCGCGCGCTCGGTCGCCAAGTTCGCGCTCGGCGACGTGCTCGCTCCCACCACTCGCGCGCGCCTCAACGACTGGATGGCGCGGACCCAGACCGGCCTCAAGCGCATCCGCGCCGCGCTCCCGCCCGGCTGGCGCGGCGGCGACAAGACCGGGACCGGATCCTTCTCCGACCTCGCCACCAAGATCAACGACATCGCCGTGCTTACTCCTCCCGGGGGACGCGCCCCGCTGGTGGTCGCGGCGTTTTACGAGGCGCCGCTGCCGTTCGGCGACGTGCGCGACGCGGACCAGGCGGTGCTGGCCAGGGTCGGCGAGGTGGCGGTGCAATGGGCGAGCTGACCCTGCGCCGCGCCGAACCGGCCGATGCCGCCGGACTCGCCCCGCTCGGCACCGAGAGCTTCGTGTTCAAGTTCGGCGAGATGTATTCGCCTGCGGACCTCGCCAGCTTCCTCGCCGAATACCGCTCGGAAGCCGCCTATGCCGCAACCCTCGCCGATCCCGCCTGGGCGACCCAGATCGCCGAGCGCGACGGGGCGCTGCTCGGCTATTGCACCATCGGCAGCGTGTGCGGCTGGCCCGATCATGCCCGCGGCCGCCGCGCCTTCGAGCTCAGGCAGCTCTACCTCGCCTCCGACGCCACCGGCGGCGGGATCGGCGGCGCGCTGATGGATTGGGCCTTGGCCGAAGCGCGCGCGCAGGGCGCCGACGAAGTCCAGCTCTCGGTGTTCTCGGGCAACGACGGCGCGCAGAGATTTTATGTCCGCCACGGGTTCGAGAAGGTTGCAGACACGACCTTCAAAGTCGGCGAGCAAGTCGATCACGAATACCTCTTCGCGCGGATGGTCTAGCGGCTTATAGGCCCGGCGATGTCCTCGATACGCCCGTGGCGCGACATTGCGCGCCGCCAATCCCGCCAGATCATGGTCGGCAAGGTGCCGGTCGGCGGCGGCGCGCCGATCAGCGTGCAGACCATGACCAACACGCTGACTTCCGACGCGGGCGCGACGATCGACCAGATCCGCCGCTGCGAGGACGCTGGAGTCGACATCGTCCGGGTCTCGTGCCCCGATGCCGCGAGCACCGCGGCGCTGGCACAGATCGTCCGCGCGGCGCAGGTGCCGATCGTCGCCGACATCCATTTCCACTACAAGCGCGCCTTGGAAGCCGCCGATGCGGGCGCGGCGTGCCTGCGGATCAATCCGGGCAACATCGGCAGCAGCGAGCGCGTTTCCGAAGTGGTCCGCGCGGCCAAAGCCAACGGCTGCGCGATCCGCATCGGGGTCAACGCCGGGAGCCTCGAGAAGGACCTGCTCGAAAAGTACGGCGAGCCCTGCCCCGAAGCGCTGGTCGAAAGCGCCCTTGATCACATCAAGCTGCTCCAGGACCACGATTTCCACGAGTACAAGGTCGCGGTGAAGGCGAGCGACGTGTTCCTCGCGGTCGCGGCCTATATGCAGCTCGCCGATGCGGTCGACTGCCCGCTCCACCTCGGGATCACCGAGGCGGGCGGGCTGATCGGCGGCACGGTCAAGAGCTCGATCGGGATGGGCAACCTGCTGTGGGCGGGGATCGGCGACACCATCCGCGTCAGCCTCTCGGCCGAGCCCGAAGAGGAGGTCCGGGTCGGTTACGAGATCCTCAAGAGCCTCGGCTTGCGCACCCGCGGGGTCCGGGTGGTTTCGTGCCCAAGCTGCGCGCGCCAAGGCTTCGACGTAATCCGCACCGTTCAGGCGCTCGAAGAGGCGCTCCACCACATCAAGACCCCGATGTCGCTCTCGGTGCTCGGCTGCGTGGTCAACGGCCCCGGCGAGGCCCGCGAGACCGACATCGGCATCACTGGCGGCGGCGCGGGCAAGCACATGGTCTACCTGCGCGGACTGACCGACCACCACGTGGCGGACGCCGACATGATTTCGCACATCGTGCGGCTGGTCGAGGAAAAGGCCGCGGAAATCGAGGCGGGGGCGGTCGCGAGCATGGACGCGCTGCACGGCAAGGCGGCTTAGGTCGCTTGCTGGAAATTAGGTCCTATGATAAGGTTCAGGACCTAAGGAGTGTAACGTGTCCTATCAAGCCAAATTGATCAAGGGCGGCAAGATCGTCATTCCGGCCGAGCTGCGCCGCGAGCTTGGCTTCGAAGAAGGCGATACGCTCGTGTTCGAGCGTGAGGGTGCAAGTCTCGTCCTTAAGACCTATGCTCAGGTTGTCCGCGAGGTGCAGGCGACTTTCAAGGGCATGCTGGGCGACCGCAAACGATCGATGGTCGATGAACTCATTGCCGATCGCCGTGCCGAGGCGGCGCGAGAATGAGTTGCATCCTCGATGCATCGGCAATGCTGGCGCTGATTTTTGACGAACCCGGGGCCGACCTTGTCGCCCCGGTTGCCCGGGGCAGCAGCCTGCTTTCGGTCAATTTCTCCGAAGTTGTCCAACGGGTGATTGCCATCGATGGCATTCCCGAACGCGCCGACGAAGCGGTGGACCGGCTTGAGATCAACGTGGTTCCGTTCGACCGTCGTCTCGGACGGGTCACCGCGGAACTGCGCGAGCGTACAGCCTTCATGGGCGCGTCGTTTGCCGACCGGGCCTGCCTTGCGATGGGCGTGGTGACCGGCTTGCCGATACTTTCCAGCGATCGGGATTGGGGCAAGCTCGACCTTGGCATCGATATTCGGCTGATCCGCTGAGATGGGCGTCACGATTCGCTCCGCTGTCCCTGCCGACCTCCCCCTGATCGCCGCGCTGATTCGCGAACTCGCCGACTACGAGCGACTCGCGCACGAGGTGCGCTTCGACGAAGTGGTACTCGGCGAGCAGCTGTTCGGGGCGCGGCCCTACGCTGAAGTCATCGTCGGCGAGATCGACGGCGAGGCGCAGGGTTTCGCGCTGTTCTTCCACAATTTCTCGACCTTCGAGGGCAAGCCGGGGATCTACCTCGAAGACCTCTTCGTGCGGCAAGCGGCGCGTGGGGCGGGGCTGGGCAAGACGCTCTTGGCGCATCTCGCGGCGCTGGCGGTGGAACGCGGCTGCGCGCGGCTCGAATGGGCGGTGCTCGACTGGAACGCGCCGGCGATCGACTTTTACCGTGCGCTCGGCGCCAAACCGATGGACGAATGGACCACGATGCGGGTCGACGGAATGGCGCTCGCCGCCCTCGCCGGCGCCTAAATCGCTCGCTTCGTCGCAGACCCGCGCTTTCCCGCCGCTTTGCAGTGGAAAGCCCGTTCACGGCCCCTTTAACCGTCCTGTGCTATGGACGGGGGCATGAACCGGCGCGATCTGCTTCGCGGAACTCTGGGCGTGGGCGCGCTGCTCACGCTGCCCGGACGCGCGCTCGCGCAATCGTTCGAGATCGATTTCGACAAGGCCTTCGGGATCAAGCCGCAAGGCCCGCTGGTAGTACCGCCGGTGCTCGAACCCGCCCCGCCGCCGCTGCCTTTGATCGCGCCTTACGACCCAGCCTACGACCGGCGCGTGCTCGCGCTGGCCAAGCACGAAGTCGAGCGCGCCGGGCCGCAGGTGTGGCGCCGAGACATCGTCGGCGTCGCCGATTTCGCCCGCCCCTCGACCCTCCCGCGGCTGCACTTCGCCAATCTCGAGAACGGCACGGTGCGCTCGTTCTACGTCGCCCACGGTCGCGGCTCGGACCCGGCGCATTCGGGCTTCCTGCAGAATTTCTCGAACATCCCTGGCTCGGAAGCGACCTCGCGCGGGAGCTACCTCACCTGCGAGTGGTACAAGGGCAAATACGGCACCTCGATCCGCCTGGTCGGGCTCGATTCGGACAATTCGACCGCGCTCGACCGCGCGATCGTGGTGCACCCGGCAAGCTACGCCGCGCCTGCGCATATCGCCCGGTTCGGCAAGCTCGGCCGCAGCGAGGGCTGCTTCGCGATGGCGCCCGACCAGTTCAACGAGGCGCTGTGGCACCTTTCGGGCGGGCGGCTGCTGGTGGCGGACCGGATCGCCTGAGTCCTTGTCCGCCTCACGGCGGAAGGCGGCACCGGCCCGCTCCCCCGCCCGGCCACCCATAGGGTAACCCTAAGTTTTGGGTGGCCGGGTGGGGAAGCGGGCCGGTGCCGCGCGAGGGCCAGTTCTGCTGGCCCGGTCAACGCATCAAAGCGGATTATCCAGCTTGATCACCTTCTCGGCGCTCTTGCGCTGGGTGGTCTTGAGTTCGCGCGGTTTGGCGAAGCTCGCCACCACCGGCGCGTCGCGGCCGTAGATGTCGTTGAAGCTGGCAAGCGTTCCGCCGATGTCGCGGGCCATGGTGAAGTAGGTGATGTAGACCGGGAAGGTCCGCGCCATCGGCACCTTCGTGTACTTGCCCGAGGTAGCATACTGAACCGCCTGGTCGATGCTCAGGTCGGCGCCGAGCATCGCCATCGTCATCCCCAGCTCCTGCGCCTTCTCGGTGCGGATGCAGCCATGGCTGTAGGCGCGCACCGGGGTGTTGAAGAGCGACTTCGACGGCGTGTCGTGAAGGTAGATCGCGTGCGGGTTGGGCATGTCGATCTTCATCACGCCGAGCGCGTTGCCCGGGCCGGGCTGTTGGACCACGGTGATCGTGCCGTCCTTGGCCTTGGTCACCTTGTAGTTTTCGCGCCGCGCGCGCGCCGGGTTGGCGAGCAGCTGCGGGCCGAGTCCTTCGCCGACGACGATCGACTGCGGTACCGTCCAGGTCGGGTTGAACACGACGTTCTGCACGGTCTCCGCGAGCTGCGGGGTGGCAGTCTTGCCCGGCTTGCCGACCACCGTGCGGTAGGTCTTGATGATCTCGTTGTTGACCGTGAGGCGCAGCTGGAACTCGGGGACGTTGGTCAAGAGGTAGTACTTGCCGAGATCGCGCGCGAGCCAGCGCCAGCGGTCCATGTTGGCGCGGATGCGGCCGCGCCTGGCCGTCTGCGCCGCGGGGGTGACGGCGAGTTCGGCCTTAAGCGCTGCGTAGTCGGGGGTCGTCGGGCTGAGCGAGGCCAGCACCCCGGGCACGTCGTGGCCGCCGAGCGCCTGCGCCATCAGCGCTGCGGTGGGCATCAGGTCCTGGTCGGGATCGACCGCGAACCACTGGACCCGGGCGGTCATCGGGGTGCGCCCGTCGCGCAGGTCTTCGGCGAGCCACGAAAACGAGCGGCTGGCCTGCGCATCGAGGCCAGCGCCCTCGCCCGCGGCGATCGCCGCCTCGAGCGCCTTGGGCTGGTAGTCGGCGGGGATCAGCCCGTCCGCCTCGACCGCCGCAATCGCCCCGAGCAAGGCCCGGGCATCGGATGTATTCCACGTCTCGACCGTCACCGAGACCACCGCTGGCGCGCTCGGCGTTGCGCTGGGCGCTGCGCTGGGCGTGGCGACCGGTGCGGGGGCGATCACCGGGGCCGGGGCGGGCAGGATGCTCTCGGGCGCGGCGAAGGCGGGAAACGCCGCCAAGGCCAAAACCGAACCCGCTGCGTAGAAAATCGACCGACCGGTCATGCGCTTTACCTTCGATGTCGCCAGAGCCCGCCGACGCAGGCTCGCACCCGCATCATTGCCCGTTTCGCCGCGCCCCTTCAAGCATCGCACCTGTCAACAGCCTGAATTGGCGCGCGGGTGACGCGGCGCGGCAACAGCCCTAAGGCGGGCCCCCATGCCCGCCGACCGCCGCTCCCTGCCGTTCCTCGCCGCGATCCTGGGCATTGCGCTGTTCAGCCTGATGGACGCGTTCATGAAGAACGCCTCGCTCGCGGTGGGTGCTTACAGCGCCATGCTGGTGCGCTCTGCCTTCGGAGTTGTGGTGATGCTGCCGCTGTGGAAGCTGGCTGGGGGCGCCTGGCCGGCGCGCGCGGCGCTGAGGCTCCACGCGCTGCGCGGGACGATCAGCGCGGGGATGGCGATCACCTTCTTCTGGGGGCTGATCCGCCTGCCGCTGGCAGAGGCGATCGCGCTCTCGTTCATCGCCCCGCTGATCGCGCTTTATCTTGCCGCGGCGCTGCTCGGCGAGCGGATCGAGCAGCGCGCGGTGCTCGCCTCCCTGCTCGGCCTCGCCGGGGTGCTGGTGATCGGCGCGGGGCGGATCGGCGCGGGGCGTTTCGGACCCGACGCGGCGTGGGGCATCGGCGCGATCCTGGTTTCGGCGGTGCTCTATGCCTTCAACCTGATCCTCCAGCGCAAGCAGGCGCTGCTCGCCGGCCCGCGCGAGGTGACGCTGTTCCAGATGGGCTTCACCCTGCTGATCCTGGCGCTGTTCGCGCCGTGGTTCGCGGTGCTCCCCGATGCCCGTGCCGCGGGCGACATTTTCGTCAGCGCGTTGCTCGCCGCCGCCGCGCTGATGCTGCTGAGCTGGGCCTACGGCAAGGCCGAGACCCAGGCGCTGATCCCGATCGAATACACCGCTTTCGTCTGGGCGGCGCTGCTCGGCTGGGCGATGTTCGCCGAGGCGGTGACCGGCGCGACGCTCGCCGGGGCGGGGCTGATCGTGCTGGGCTGCTGGCTGGCGGCCCGCCAAAGCCCGGCGGCGCCGGGCGAGCAGACCGCGCTCTAACGCCGGAGCCGGCCTTGTCAGGGAGCGAGGGCGCGCCTAGCACGGCGGCGGGACCTGCGGACTCCCAGTCAGGCAATCGCCCAAGCGCCGCGCAATCTCTTCGCGGAGGTGCGCCATGACCATGCCCGAAATCACCCCCTTTTCGGCCGCGGCAACCGATCGTCGGCGTTTCGTCGGCGCCTTGCTGCTGCTCCCATCGGTCATCGCGACGCCAGTTTCAGCGCGCATAAGCATTCCGACGGTGCTGTTCGTCTGTCGCTATGGCAGCGTCAAAAGCCCGATAACCCGCGAACTGTTCCGCCGCCGGGCAAGCCAGCGCGGCGTTCGCGTGCAGGCCTTTTCGCGCGGGTTGCAGCCCGAAGCGAACCTCGGCGACGCACTCCGCGCGGTGGTTGCCGCCGACGGTATCGATCCGGATCGCGACGGGCTCCACCGCCTGACCCGCCGCGACCTGCGCCGCGCAGATATTGCGGCGGTGTTCGATCCCCTCCCGCCGGGGATGGCGGCGCGCATCCTGCACGACTGGACCGACATCGGATCGTTCGAGCAGGCCTACGCCAGCGAAGCGCCGAAGGTGATGGCGCGGATCGATCTGCTGCTCGATGGGATCGCCGCGCGCACCCCTTGACGCGGCTGCGGTGAGCGCGCAACGGCTGCGCCGTCTTTCGCCGCATTGCAGCAACAAGGAAACCCCGGGGCATGACCCAAGTCGGACAGGACACGCTCGGCACCCGCGCGACGCTGAGCGTCGGCGGCAAGGATTACGCTTACTATTCGCTGGCCAAGGCGGCGGAGAAGATCGGCGACGTTTCGCGGCTGCCCCTGTCGATGAAGGTCCTGCTCGAAAACCTGCTGCGCTTCGAGGATGGCGGGTTCACCGTTTCGGTTGCGGACATCGAGGCGATCGCCGCCTGGCAGAACGACCCGAGCGAATCGCAAAGCGAGATCCAGTACCGCCCGGCGCGCGTGCTGATGCAGGACTTCACCGGGGTCCCTTGCGTGGTCGATCTCGCCGCGATGCGCGATGCGATCGCCAAGCTCGGCGGCGATACCTCTAAGATCAACCCGCTGGTCCCGGTCCACCTGGTGATCGACCATTCGGTGATGGTCGACGAGTTCGGCCACCCCAAGGCCTTCGAGCAGAACGTCGAGATCGAATACCACCGCAACATCGAGCGCTACGACTTCCTCAAGTGGGGGTCGAAGAGCCTCGACAATTTCAAGGCGGTGCCGCCGGGGACGGGGATCTGCCACCAGGTCAACCTCGAGCACATCGCCCAGGCAGTGTGGACCAGCAAAGACGCCAGCGGCGCGCTGGTCGCCTATCCCGACACCTGCGTCGGGACCGACAGCCACACCACGATGATCAACGGGCTCGGCGTGCTCGGTTGGGGCGTGGGCGGGATCGAGGCTGAGGCGGCGATGCTCGGCCAGCCGGTCTCGATGCTGATCCCCGAAGTGGTCGGGTTCAAGCTCACCGGGGCGCTCCCCGAGGGGGTCACCGCGACCGACCTGGTGCTCACCGCGACCCAGATGCTCCGCGCCAAGGGCGTGGTCGGGCGGTTCGTCGAATACTATGGCCCGGGCCTTGCCGCGCTCAGCCTCGCCGACCGCGCCACGCTCGCCAACATGGCCCCCGAATACGGCGCAACCTGCGGGTTCTTCGGGATCGACGACAAGACGCTCGACTACATGCGCCTGACCGGGCGCGAGGAAGCCCAGATCGCGCTGGTCGAAGCCTATGCCAAGGCGCAGGGGCTGTGGCTCGATCCGGGCCGCGAGCCAATCTTTACCGACACGCTCGAGCTCGACATGGCGAGCGTTGTGCCCAGCCTCGCCGGGCCCAAGCGGCCGCAGGACAAGGTCGCGCTGACCGAGGTCGACGATGTGTTCAACGGCGATCTCGCGACGGTCTACAACAAGGCCGCGTCGCGCGTGCCGGTCGCGGGCGCGGACTACGACATCGGCGACGGCGACGTGGTGATCGCGGCGATCACCAGCTGCACCAACACCTCGAACCCCTCCGTGCTGGTCGCCGCCGGGCTGGTCGCCAAGAAGGCCAACGAACGCGGCCTTAGGCCCAAGCCGTGGGTCAAGACCAGCCTCGCCCCGGGCAGCCAGGTGGTCACCGACTACCTGATCAAGGCCGGGCTGCAGGAGCATCTCGATGCGATCGGGTTCAACCTGGTCGGCTACGGCTGCACCACCTGTATCGGCAATTCGGGCCCGCTGGCCGAGCCGATTTCGAACGCGATCAACGCCAACAACGTCGTCGCCGCTTCGGTCCTCTCGGGCAACCGCAACTTTGAAGGCAGGGTCAGCCCCGACGTGCGCGCCAACTTCCTCGCCAGCCCGCCGCTGGTGGTCGCCTATGCGCTCAAGGGCACCGTCACCGAGGATTTCACCACGACGCCGATCGGCATCGCCAGCGACGGCGAAGCGGTGTTCCTCAAGGACATCTGGCCGAGCAACGAGGAAGTGGCGCAGGTCATGACCGGGTCGATCGACCGCGGCATGTTCCAGACGCGCTACGCCGACGTCTATCGCGGCGACGCGCACTGGCAGGCGATCGACGTCACCGGCAGCGAGACCTACCAGTGGCGCGCCGGCAGCACCTACATCGCCAACCCGCCCTATTTCGACGGGCTGACGATGACCCCCGCCCCGGTGCAGGACATCGTCGAGGCGAAGCCGCTGGCGGTGCTCGGCGATTCGATCACCACCGATCACATCAGCCCGGCGGGCGCGATCAAGGCCGACAGCCCCGCGGGATCCTGGCTGCAGGAGCACCAAGTCGCCCGCGCCGATTTCAACTCCTACGGCGCGCGCCGCGGCCATCACGAGGTGATGATGCGCGGCACTTTCGCCAACATCCGCATCAAGAACGAGATGGTCCCCGGGATCGAAGGGGGCATGTCGTCCTATCGCGGCGAGATCATGCCGATCTACGACGCGGCGATGCGCCACAAGGCCGACGGAACCCCGCTGGTGGTGATCGCGGGCAAGGAATACGGCACCGGCTCCAGCCGCGACTGGGCGGCCAAGGGCACCAACCTCCTCGGCGTGCGCACGGTGATCGTCGAAAGCTTCGAGCGCATCCACCGCTCCAACCTCGTCGGGATGGGGGTGCTTCCGCTCCAGTTCAAGGAGGGCGAGAGCCGGACCAGCCTCGGCCTGACGGGCGACGACAGCTTTACCATCCGCGGCGTCGCGGGGCTGAGGCCGCGCCAGGACGTCGAGGTCGAGGTGACGCGCCCCGACGGCGCGACCTTCACATTCACCGCGCGCTGCCGCATCGATACCGCCAACGAGCTCGAATACTTCATGAACGGCGGTATCCTCCACTACGTGCTGAGGAAGCTGGCGGCGTAGGCCGTTCAGCACAGAGCCAGCTAACGCGGCGCAGCCTCTCGCTTTCACTGGAAGGGAGAGGTTCGATGCTTCGTTCGTCCCTGGTTGCACTCGCGCTGTTGGCCAGCCCCGCCGCCGCAAAAGCGCCGTCCGCCAACCCGCAGGTCGACTATGCCGCCTTCGCCGGCCTGACCCGCGATCTCGCCGCGGTGCGCGAGGAACATCGCCTGGGTTGGGCGGACTTCGCGCAGCGCGCCCGCGCCGAAGGTGCGGTGCTGCTCGATGCGCGCTCGGCGGGCGCCTTTGCCCGTGGGCATCTCGACGGCGCGATCAACCTGCCGTTCACCGATTTCACCGCCGAGGCGCTGCGCGAAGTGCTGGGCGACGACCCGAACCGGCCGATCTTCATCTACTGCAACAACAATTTCGGCGATCATGTCGCCCCGGTGGCGCTCAAGGCGGCACCGCTCGCGCTCAATATCCCGACCTTCATCAACCTCCACGGCTACGGCTACCGCAACGTCTGGGAGCTGGCCGACGTCATCGCCACCGCCGACCCTGCAGTTGGCTGGGTGCAGTCTTAGTCCGCCTGACGGCGGAAGCGGCACCCGACCGGAATACAGAAAGGGCGACCCCTGGGGGAGGCCGCCCTTTCGCTAACCGGAGCTGAGGCCCGGATCAGTCGGTGAAGGTATTACCCTTGCGGCTTGGCCAGGCGGCGGCGCCCGACGAGTGTCGCCGCGGCCGCGCCGAACAGCAGCAGCATCGGCGGGGCGGGCACGTCGGTGCCGCCGGTCGAAGTGCTGGTGGTGTGCCCGCTGCTGGTCGACCACCCGCCGCTGCTGGTCTTGCCGCCCGACGAACTGGTCGACGTCGAGGACGAGCCGCTGGTCGAAGACGAAGTGCTCGAGGAGGTCGACGAGCTCGACGAGGTCGAGGACGAGCCGCTGGTCGAGGTCGAGACGTTGCCCGAGGACGACGAGGTCGAGGTGACGTTGCCCGAGGAGGTCGAGGTCGATGAACCGCCGGTCGACGTCGAGGTCGATGAACCTCCGGTCGAGGTCGAGGTCGAGCCGCCCGAAGTGCTGGTCGATCCGCCCGAGGTCGAGCTCGAACTGCCGCCCGAACCGCCCGACGAGGTCGAGGTCGAGCCGCTGCTGGTCGAGGTGATGACGATGTCGCCGCCCGAAGAGCCGCTGCTGCCGCCGAAGAAGCCGCCGAAGAACCCGCCACCGAAGCCGCCGCCGAACCCGCCGCCGCCGCTGGTGACGACCACCGTCCCGCCGCCGCTGGGCGGAAGCGGGGGCATCGCCGGGGGCGGCAGGGGAATCATCGCCATCTGCGGCGCGGGCTCGCACGAGACCGTGCGGGTGACGATCCGCCGGACCCGCTTGACCTTGCGCGGCGCCTCGCGCCGGACAACGCGCTTGCGCGCCTTGACTGGTCCCTTGACGTGCTTGACGTATTGCGGGGCCGCCGAGGCGGGGGCTTCGGCGACATGCACCGCCCCACCGCCGACGAGCGCGCCGCCCGCCGCACAGGCGGACAGTTTCGCGAGGGCCATACGAACCGACATAAGCGTTGCCTTCTCAAGTTCCCCAGAGGGCACGAAAGGCCGATAACCACCGGCGGCGCGTGCTCCTGTGCCATCAAAAGGACAGAGAGAGGTTAAGGCGACAACGCCGTTAACCGTGATTGTGCGGTCCCGCGGCGGGATTTGTGCGATTTGCCCGGCCCGCCGGGGTCACCTGTCCCGGAATGGGAAGGAACGCGCCGAATTCCCCAATGAATTCGGGGTGAAATGATCAGCCGGGCGCGGCTTCGGCGCGAATCGGCTAAAGCGGTTGCCCGTCGTGGTCGCGGTAGATTTCGCGGCGACCGACATGGTTGGCGGGGCCGACGAAGCCGTCGCCCTCCATCCGCTCGACCCATTTCGCCGCCGTGTTGTAGCCCACGCCCAATTGCCGCTGGAGCCACGAGGCGCTGGCCTTCTGGCTTTCGAACACGATCTGGCAGGCCTGGCGGTACTTGCGCTCGTCGGGGCTGTCGCTGGCGGTAGCGTCGAGATCGTCGAAACCGAAGCTCCCGTCCTCGGGCTCCTCGGTGACCGAACCGACGTATTCGGGCGCGCCCTGGCTGCGCCAGTAATCGGCCACGCGCTCGACCTCCTCGTCGCTCACGAAGGGCCCGTGAACGCGCTTCACCGGATCGGAAGTGTGCTTGTAGAGCATGTCGCCCTTGCCCAGCAGCTGCTCGGCCCCCTGCTCGCCGAGGATCGTGCGGCTGTCGATCCGGCTGGTCACCGCGAAGCTGATTCGCGTCGGCAGATTGGCCTTGATCACCCCGGTGATGACATCGACCGACGGGCGCTGGGTCGCCATGATCAAATGGATGCCTGCCGCGCGCGCCTTTTGGGCGAGGCGCTGGATCAGGAATTCGACTTCCTTGCCCGCGGTCATCATCAGGTCGGCAAGCTCGTCGACCACCACCACCACCTGCGGAAGCACATGATAGTCGAGCTCCTCGGTCTCGTAGATCGGCTGCCCGCTGTCGGCGTCGTAGCCGGTCTGAACCTTGCGGCCGAGCTTCGACCCCTTGGCCTTGGCGTCGCGCACTTTGGCATTGAAGCTGGCGAGCTGGCGAACGCCGAGGCTCGCCATCATCCGGTAGCGCTCCTCCATCTGCTCGACGGTCCATTTCAGTGCGCGGATCGCCTTGCCCGGCTCGGTGACGACCGGGGCGAGCAGGTGCGGGATGTCGTCATAGCTCGATAGCTCGAGCATCTTGGGATCGATCATGATCATGCGGCACTCGTCGGGGCTCAGCCGGTAGAGCAA
>JBOHIC010000183.1:0-19328 GCA_050725835.1 Novosphingobium sp. | reverse complement strand
TCGAGCGCAGCGGCCCTGACCATGCGCTGAACTTTACCGTCGCGGTGAGCGTTTCCGGGGTGGGCGAGATCGAGGCGAGCGGGAACAGCAAGCAGGAAGCCGAAACGCTGGCCGCGCAGGCGTTTATGGAGCGGTTCGGATGACCCACCACTGCGGCCTCGTCGCCGTGCTTGGCGCGCCCAATGCGGGCAAGTCGACGCTGGTCAACGCGCTGGTCGGCCAGAAGGTCGCGATCGTCAGCGCCAAGGCCCAGACCACCCGCGCCCGGCTGATGGGGATCGCGCTGGCCGACCGGACCCAGATCATCCTCGCCGACACCCCCGGGCTGTTCGCGCCCAAACGCCGGCTCGACCGGGCGATGGTCAGCGCCGCGTGGGAAGGCGCGAACGAGGCCGACGCGATCGTGCTGGTGGTCGACGGGCGCAAGAAGAAGCTCGATTACCTCGAGCCGATCCTCGCCAGCCTTGCTTCCCGGCCCGAGCGCAAAATCCTGGTGCTCAACAAGGTCGACGAAGCGCCCAAGGAACCGCTGTTGATCGCCGCCCAGGCGCTCGCCGGCGAAGGCCAGTTCGACGAAGTGTTCTTCGTCTCCGCGCTCACCGGCGACGGGGTGCCCGAGCTCAAGGCGCGGCTCGCCGCGCTAATGCCCGAGAGCGCCTGGCACTACCCCGAAGACCAGGTTTCCGACGCCAGCGAACGCCTGCTCGCCTGCGAGATCACCCGCGAACAGCTCTACCGCCAGCTCCACGATGAGCTTCCCTACGACAGCGCGGTGCGCCCTGAGAGCTACACCCAGCGCAAGGACGGCTCAGTCGAAATCCACCAGCAGATCGTCATCGCCCGCGACAGCCAGAAGGGCATCGTCCTCGGCAAAGGCGGCGCGCGGCTGAAAGCGATCGGCGAAGCGGCGCGGAAGGAACTGGCGGGGCTGCTGGGGCTGAAGGTCCACCTGTTCCTGCACGTCAAGGTGGACGAGAGCTGGTCGGATTCGAAGGAGATTTACGAAGAGATGGGGCTGGAGTGGGTGCGCTAGCAGGACCGCAAAGCATCAATAATCGGGGTCGTTCCCTGCTTCGTAGTCGTCCTTCATTTCTTCGACTTTTTCCTCTACTTCCTCGTCAAAAGCGCGCCCACCCTCGTTGAAACTCGGGCTGTCAGGGTTGTAGCCTTGATATCCGCGTTCGGCTCGCCAAGCGAAGCCGGCTTCATGCCCGCTGCAGTCAACTGTGCAGCCGTAACGAGTTCCACTGCCCACATACCCTTGTCGAGCCACTTCTCTTTCGGCGGCTTCGCGCGCTTCGTCCTCATCGAACGGATCTCGCGTCGGCGACGCTTCCGGGTCGCGGTCCAATGAATAATTGCTGCCGCTTAAGTCTGCTGCGTAAGCGCCGTCGGTGCTTTCGTAAGCCGCTGGGTCGCTATCAGACTCTGAGTAGTCGCTCGAATCGGAGCAAGCACAGACGACGCTTATCAGCACGGGGATGACAAACATCTTAGCGGCAGGTCGCATTCTCACATCGTGAAACCATTTGTTCCATCTCGAAAGCGGAAAACGCAATCTCATCACCCGCCGTCAGCCCTTAAACGCAGGTGCCCTCGGCGGGACCACCCCGTCGAACAGATCGAAGCCCTTCCACGCCGGTTCGACCGGCTCCGCACCGGCGCGCGGTGCATAGTCCGACGGCGCGGCCATTTCGAGCGAGGGGACATAGCGCGGGCAGTTGGGGAAGATCGCGCGCGCCCGCACACGCACAATCAACTGCGCCCCAACGGTGCTCGCCAGCAGTGGATCGTCGCGGCGCACTTGCGCGGTGCCGTTGACCCGCAGGCGCTTGGGCTTGCCATGCATCGCGATGAACAGCAGGCCGACTTCGGGATTGGCGACCACATTGCCGAGGCTCTTGAACATGCCGTTGCCGTCGTAGTCGGGAAAGGCCAGCTCGCCCGGGCCCGTCACGTGCACGAACCCGGGCAGCCCGCCCTTGAACGAGCAGTCGGGCCGCCCCTCGGCATCGGCGGTGGCGAGGAAGAAGTAGGGCAGGCATTCGATGAAGGCAGCGTCGTCGGCGCTGAATTCGCTCCGCGCCAGCTTGTCTTCGAGCCGGTCGGCAAGCGCGCGGCTGCCGAACGCATCCTGCAATTCGCGGTTGCCCGAATGGTAGAGTCCCATCGCGCCGTCTCCTGCCGTTGCCGGAGCAGCATAACGGGAAATCGCCGCAACGTTTAGCGCAGCTTGGCGATCCCGATCCCGTCGGCCTTGGCGCGGTCCTTGGTCGATTCCTCGCTGCGGTTCAGCGCCTTGGCGATTTCCTTGAGCCCTTTGCCCTTGCCGGCGAGGGTGTGGAGCTTCTGGATCTCGTCGGACTTCCACGGCTGGCGGTGCTTGGTGAATTGTTCGGGCATTCTGGGTGGCTAGCGCATGAACGCCGCGGTTGTCGCGCCCATTCGTCGTTCGCGGCTCGACCGGGGACGACGTCTGCCGTTCAGGCCGCCCCGATGCGCTGGAGCTTGGCCAGCAGGCTCGCCTCGTCGAACGGTTTGGAGACATATTCGTCAGCCCCGGCGTCGATGCCCTTGTAGATGTCGAGGGTATCGCGGCGGGCGGTGCAGAAGACCGTCTTGGGCCAGGCGTTGCCGGGCAGCGCGCGGAGTTGCTGGATGAATTCGAGGCCGGTCATCACCGGCATGTCCCAGTCGAGCAAGATCAGGTCGGGCATCGCGGCCTGGCACCGGCTCAGCGCTTCCTCGCCGTTCTCGGCCTCGATCACCGCGTAGCCGAGGTCCTCGACGATGCGGCGCGAAACTTTGCGGACCACCCGCGAGTCATCGACGATCAGACAGGTCTTGGGCCGCGGCGCTAGCGACGTAGCGGGCGGCAATGCCGAGGGCATCCGGCCGAACGCCAGTGGCACGGCGGCTTGCGGTGCGGCGTTGATGGGCGCGGCGGAGGGCAGCGGCTGGGTAGCCGGCTCCGCTACGGGAGCGCCGTTCAGCCGCTTGATCAGGTTGCGAATGGGATGACCTCCCCGCTCTTGGCCTGCGGCACGCCCGCGGCCTCGCCGGGGGTGCGGCGGACGTGGAGGAACGGCACCCAGACGTCGCCGTATTCGGCCTTCTGGTACCACAGGTCGAGCACGTCGTAGCACGCCCAGTAGCCCGCGCCGTCGCGCAGGCGGATGCCCTCGCCGATCCGCGGCACCGCGGCGAAGCGGAGCGTTTCCTGGCTCTGGGTGGTCTCGTTCTGGATCTCGATTTCGATCACGTCGCGCGCCCGTTCCCTGTCGGAATCGGGACGCTAGCGACTATTCCTTGCCGAATTGCGAACGGGGCGGCTCACTTGGCCTTCTTTTTGGCGGGGGCCTTCTTCTTGGGCGCGGCCTTCTTGCGCCCCTTGCCCTTGGCCGGACCCTTGGCGGCGCGCTCGGTGATGAGGACGATCGCTTCCTCGGCAGTGAGCGCCTCGGGCTGCTTGTCGCGCGGGAGAGTGGCGTTGGTCGTGCCGTCGGTGACATAAGGCCCGTAGCGCCCGGCCATCAGCCTGATCTCGCCGCCGCTTTCCGGATGCGGGCCAAAGGTTTTGAGCGGTTCGGCCGAAGCGCGCGCGCCCCGGCCCCCGCCGTTGGCGGCTTCGGCCAGCTTCGCCACCGCGCTGTTCATCCCCGTCTCGAAGATTTCGGCGGTGCCGCGCAGCTTGGCGTACTTGCCCTGGTGCGCCAGGTAAGGCCCGTAGCGGCCGAGACTGGCGGTGATCGGCTCGCCGCTTTCGGGGTGCGCGCCGATGGTGCGCGGGAGGCTGAGCAGCTTGACCGCCCAGTCGAGGTCCAATTCCCCGATATCCTTGGGGATCGAGGAGCGCGCTGCTTCCTTGCCCTCGCCCATCTGGATGTAGGGGCCGAAGCGCCCGGCCTTGCGCACGATGGCCTCGCCGCTTTCTGGGTGCTTGCCGATTTCGCCGTCCTCGCCCGCGCCGCCGTTGCCGCCGGGCTGGGCGAATTTGCGGGTGTATTTGCACTCGGGATAGTTGGCGCAGGCGACGAAAGCGCCGTAGCGCCCGCCGCGCAGCGCCAGCCTGCCGCCGGTGCGGCCCTCGGTCTCGCAGAGCGGGCATTTGCGCGGGTCGGCGCCGTCGTCGGTGGCGGGGAACAGGTAGTCGTCGAGATATTCGTCGAGCGCCTCGGTCACTTCGGAGGGCTTGCGCGCCATCACCTCGTCGGACTTGGGCTTGAAGTCCTTCCAGAACTTGGCGAGCAGATCCTTCCAGTCCTCGCGCCCGCCCGAGACGTCGTCGAGCTCGTCCTCCATCCCCGCGGTGAAGTCGTAGGCGACGTAGCGGGGGAAGAACCGTTCGAGAAACGCAGTGAGCAGCCGGCCCGATTCCTCTGCGAAGAAACGGCTTTTCTCGATGCGGACGTAATTACGATCCTTCAGCACCTGAAGCGTCGCGGCGTAGGTCGAGGGGCGGCCGATGCCGAGTTCCTCGAGCTTCTTGACCAGCGATGCTTCCGAATAGCGCGGCGGCGGCTGAGTGAAATGCTGGTTCGCCTCGACCGCCTTCTTCACCGGCATGTCGCCTTGGGTCAGCGGTGGGAGCAGGCCGGATTCGTCGTCATCAGCGTCCGCCTTCTGGTCGCGGCCCTCTTCGTAGACGGCGAGGAAGCCGGGGAACTTGACCACCTGGCCGGTGGCGCGGAGTTCGTGCTGCCCGGTGCCGTCGCGCAAGGTCACGCTGGTCCGCTCGATGTTCGCGCTCGCCATCTGGCTCGCCAGCGCGCGCTTCCAGATCAGGTCGTAGAGCCGGGCCTCGTCGGCATGGCCGTACTTGTCGCGGGAGAAATCGACCGGGCGGATCGCTTCGTGAGCTTCCTGGGCGTTCTTGGCCTTGGTCTCATAGACCCGGGGCTTCTCGGGGAGGAAATGGCCGCTGTAGCGGTCGTTGATCGCCTTGCGCGCCTCTTGAATGGCGCTCGGATCCATCTGAACCCCGTCGGTGCGCATGTAGGTGATCGCGCCCGCCTCGTAGAGATTCTGCGCCACGCGCATGGTGTGACTGGCCGAAAACCCCAGCTTGCGTGCGGCTTCCTGCTGCAGCGTCGAGGTGGTGAACGGCGGGTAGGGATTGCGCCGGAACGGCTTGGTCTCGACCTCCTCGACCCGGAACGCCCCGCCCTCGACCGCGGCCCTGGCGCGTTCGGCGATGCCCGCTTCGCCGAGGCTCAACCGGTCGAGCTTCTGCCCCTCGAAGCGCACCAGCCGCGCGGTGAACTCGGTCCCGCCCTGCTCCATCTGCGCCGCGACCGACCAGTATTCCTGCGGGCGGAACAGCTCGATCTCGTGCTCGCGCTCGCAGATCAGCCTGAGCGCGACCGACTGCACCCGCCCCGCGCTCTTCGCCCCGGGCAGCTTGCGCCACAGCACGGGCGAGAGGGTGAAGCCGAACAGGTAGTCGAGCGCGCGGCGGGCGAGATAGGCGTCGATCAGGTCCTGATCGAGTTCGCGCGGGTGCTTCATCGCCTCGGTCACCGTTTGCTTGGTGATCGCGTTGAAGGTGACCCGCTCGACCTCTTTGGGTAGCGCCTTCTTCTTCGCCAGCAGCTCGCGCACGTGCCATGAAATCGCCTCGCCCTCGCGGTCGGGGTCGGTGGCGAGGATCAGGCGGTCGGCCTGCTTGGCCAGATCGGTGATCGCCTTCACCTGCCGCGCCTTGTCGCCGTAAAGCTCCCAGTCCATCGCGAAGTCCTCGTCCGGGCGGACCGAGCCGTCCTTGGGCGGCAAGTCGCGGACGTGGCCGTAGGAGGCGAGGACCTTGTAGTCGCCGCCGAGGTATTTCTCGATGGTCTTGGCTTTGGCCGGGGATTCGACGATGACGAGTTGCATGATGCCCCTTACGCGTATGTGTACACGCGCGAGGGTGGCGGGGGGTTCAAGCCCGCGTCAAGGGGCGAGCCTTAACGAAGCGTCGCGGCCAGCGAGACCAGCCTTTCATTGGCCAGCGACGCTGCCTTGGTCGCGCCTTCTTCATAGTTGCCGGGCTTGGCGGTGAATTCGAACTTCTTGGTCTTGCCGAAGCGCAGCCCGCCGAAGCCGAATGCCGCGGCGACGCCGCCGGCGACGTTGGCCGCGGCCTGGGTGGTGGCGCTGCCGCCGGTGACGTCGTCGCGCGCGATGAAGTCGCCGTCGACCGAGACGCCCTGCTTGAGCGTGACGGTGGTGGTCTTGCCGTTGGCGCCGAGCACGGTCATTCGGCTGAAGCTGGGCGTCACCGAGAGGTTGGCGTTGACGTTGAGCCCGCCGAAGCTGAACGCGCCCGGGCGCTTCTGGTCGGAGAAGTCGATCAGGTAGACCACGTCGATCACCGGAACCTGCGCCGCCTTGGCATAGCCCGAGAGCGCGCCTTGTGCGCGCCCAGCGGCCATGTTGAGGCCGATGCTGCTCATCCCCGAGCCGAGGAAATCGCCGGGGATCATCACGAGGCGCGGCAGCGCGGAGGGCTTGAGGTAAGTCGCTTTGCCCTTGCTGCCCTTCTCGAGCGCGATGTTGACCTCGAGCGGCGGGGTCTCGCCCTCGACCTTGAGGAGCTGCTCGGAAGCGAAGGCCAGTTCGGGCGCCTGGACGGTGAACCCGGACGCGGTCAGCTGGGTGACGAAATCGGCGTAGGCGGCGTTGGTGACCTGCTGCATCATCTCCGGCGTGACCCCGACCAGCACGCTCTTGGCCTTGGTGGTCCCGCCGAACGCGCCCATCAACCCGCCGGTGGCTTTGGTCTGGTCGGTCGATTCGAAGATGAAGCCGACGTTGAACGCGCCGATCGCGACGGTGCTGCTCCCGCGCAGCGCGTCCTGCCCCGAAACCTTGAGCGGCTCTTCGCTACTCGCGTGGCTCACGACGGGCGCGACGAGGCTGAGCGAGAGCACGGCGGCAGCGATGGTGCGAAATGACATGGATTGTTCCCCCTGGTCCGCCGGCGACCCGGCATGGGAGGAGATTGCCACTTCAGCGGGGCCGCACCCTTGGAATATCGCGTCAGGACTGGCGGGGGGTGCGGCGCAGCGCCACGGCGAAACCGAGCGCGAGCAAGAGGTCGATCGCCCCGAACGCCGCGAGCATTCCCGGGGTCCGCCCTTGCACCCAGAGCGCCAGCGCCGGGACTCCGAAGGCCAGCTTCTCGGCGATCGCCGGAAGCATCAGCGCGCGATATTTGCGCGGGTTGCCGCCGATGATCCAGAACACCGCCTGGAAAGCCAGCGTGATGCCGATGAAACCCAGCACGGTTTCGGCCCCGACCTGCGGCAACGGCGCCAGATAAAGCGGGGCCAGCACGATCACCCCGTAGATCGCCGCGCCGCGGAACATCCGGGTGGGGAAATAGCTCATACGCTCAGGCTCACGCGGCCGCCGGCGTGGCGCTGGAGCCGGCCGGCCAAATCGAGTTCGAGCAGCGCAAGCTGGACCGAGGCTGCGGGTTCGCCGCTCTGGCGGATCAGCTCGTCGACCGCGACCGGAGCGACCGTCAGCAATCCGGCGACGTCGGCTGGCCGCTCGCCCAGCTCGTCGGCGGCGCCGTTCCAGTTCGCGCCGCTGTCACGCAGCGCGGAACGCGGCGTGCCATCGAATCCCGCGAGCAGTTCGATCACATCCTCGGCCGACTGGACCAGCACCGCGCCGTCGCGGATCAGCTGGTTGCAGCCATGGCTGCGGCTGTCGAGCGGCGAGCCGGGCACCGCCATAACCTCGCGCCCGGCCTCGCCCGCGAGCCGCGCGGTGATCAGCGAGCCCGACTTGGGTGCGGCCTCGACCACCAGCGTTCCCGCGGCGATCCCGGCGATGATCCGGTTGCGCGAGGGGAAATGGCGGGCAAGCGGTTCGACCCCGGGGGGCTGTTCGGCGAGGAGCAGGCCTTTGGCTGCGATCTCCTCCTGCAACTCGGCGTGCTCGGGCGGGTAGGCGATGTCGATCCCGCTGGCGATCACACCGATCGTGCCGCCAGAAAGCGCTCCGCGGTGCGCCGCGCCGTCGATCCCGCGGGCGAGGCCAGAAACCACCACCAGCCCGGCCTCGGCCAGCGCCGCGGCGAAATCGCGCGCCAGCTTGACCGCCGCGGCCGAGGCATTGCGCGCGCCGACCACTGCGACGCACGGCCGCGCGCCCAGCGCCGCATCGCCGCGCGCGATCAGGATCGGCGGGGCGCCGTCGAGTTCGCGCAGCAGCGGCGGATAATCGTCGGCGTCGTGGAACAGGTAGCGCGCGCCGGCGGAACGCACCGTGGCAACCTCGTCGGCGATGCGCGCCTCGGGCGCGGGGCGATAGGCCCCGCCCCCGCGCGCGGCGAGATCGGGCAGCGCATCGAGCGCGGCCATCGCATCGCCAAACCGGAGCAGCAGCTGGACATAGCTCACCGGGCCGATATTGGGCGAGCGCAGCAGGCGAATCCGCGCGAACGCCTCGGCCTGCGGCAGCTCGCTCATGCGCCCTTGCCGACTCTCGGCTCGGTCCCGGCGCGCAGCCGGGCGAGGTTGGCGCGGTGGAGCCAGATCACCAGCAACGCAATCGCGGCGAGCATCGGGACCAGCTCGATCCGCCCGGTCAGCCACGCGGCGAGCGGCGCCGCCAGTGCCGCGGCCATCCCGGCGAGCGAAGAAATCCGGGTCAGCGCGAGCATCGCAAGCCAGGTCCCGGCATAGGCCGCGCCGATCGGCCAGGCGAGCCCGAGCGTGACCCCCAGTGTGGTCGCCACGCCCTTGCCGCCCTTGAACCATAGCCACACCGGGAAGCAGTGCCCCAGCACCGCGCCGAGCGCGGCGAGCGCTGCGCAATCGGGCAGCCAGCGCCAGGCCAGCCAAACCGCGAGAAAGCCCTTGGCCCCGTCGAGCAGCAACGTCGCCGCCGCCAGCCCCTTGCGCCCGGTGCGCAGCACATTGGTCGCGCCGATATTGCCCGAGCCGATGCTACGCAGGTCGCCCGCGCCGAAGGCCCTGGTCAGCAACAGCCCAAACGGGACCGAGCCGAGCAGGTAGCCGAGCGCCAATGCGAGGAGCCAATCCATCGAACCCTTCCCTTCGCAACCCTTCAAACATAAGGACCGCGCTTCGACAAGCTCAGGACGGACGGGATTGGATGTGACCGACGCTACCGCGCCGATCCTGCTGTTCGATTCGGGGGTCGGCGGGCTCTCGGTGCTGGCCGAGGTGCGCAAGGCGCTCCCCGCCGCGCCGGTGATCTATGCCGCCGACAACGCCGGGCTGCCCTATGGCGACAAGAGCGAGGCGGAGATCGCCGCGCGGGTTGCGGGGCTGCTCGGGCGGATGGCCGAGCGGTTCCGCCCGCGGCTCGCCTGCATCGCCTGCAACACCGCCTCGACTATCGCGCTGGGCATGGTCCGCGAGGTGCTCTCGATCCCGATCGTCGGCACTGTCCCCGCGATCAAGCCCGCGGCGGAGCTCACCAAGAGTGGCACGATCGGCCTGCTCGGCACTGCCGCGACGATCCGCCAGGGCTACGTCGACCGGCTCGAGGCCGAGTTCGCCCAAGGGAAAGCCCTGCTCCGCGCCGCCGCGCCCGATCTGGTCGCCGCGGCCGAGGCCAAGTTGCGCGGCGATGCGGTCGACCCGGCGGTTTACGCCGCGGCGGCGGCTGCCTTGCTCGCCCAGCCCGGGGGCAAGAGGATCGACACCGTGGTGCTGGCCTGCACCCATTTCCCGCTGGTCGCGGACGAACTCGGCGCGGCGTTCGGGCCTGGGGTGAAATTCGTCGACGGCGCCGCCGGGATCGCCCGGCGCATCGCCACGCTCACCCACGGCCAGACCTTCGCCCGCTCGCGCGACGATTTTGCGCTGTTCACCCGCGCCGATACGGATATCCAGCGGCTGGCCCCGGCGCTCGCCGCCTATGGGCTGACCGCAAGCGAGGTGCTGTGACATGTCCCGACGGCTCAATCTGATCCTGCTCGCGCTCCTGCTGGCGATCGGCCTGCCGTCCTACTGGCTGCTGTTCGACAATCGCCCGGGCGACAACCCCGCCAAGCCGCTGCACATCGCCGAACTGCGTATGCTTGCGGCAAGCCTCCCCGGCCCCGCTCCGAGCGGGGTCGAAAGCGAACTGGTCGCCTCGCGCCACATTCCCGGCACGCTGTTCGCCGCGGGCAGCGGGCTCAAGCAGCAGCTGCTCGGGATCATGGCATTCCGCCTGCCGGTGCCGGGCGGCGCGCCGATCGTGATCGACAGCGGGATGCCCCAGGCCGTCTCCGACGAGATGGGTATGGAGAAGTTCTACCCCGAAGCCCAGGCGCGGGTGAACGCCGCGCTGCGCCAATCCGGGATCATCCTGATAACCCACGAGCACGCCGATCACCTCGGCGGGGTGGTCGGGCTTGGCGACAAGGCGATGCTCGCCAAGGTGCGCTTCAACCGCGACCAGCTCCCCGGCAACCGCTGGACCGATCTGCTGCGCTGGCCGCAGGGTCCGCTGCCCGCGCCGTCGATCGCCGGCCCGGCACCCGTAGCGGTAGCGCCGGGAGTGGTCGTCATCCCCGCGCCAAGTCACACTCCGGGCTCGCAGATGGTCTTCGTGCGGCTCGGCGACGGCCGCGAGTTCCTGTTCGCAGGCGACATCGCGACGATGGCGCAGAGCTGGACCGAGCTGCGCGCGCGCTCGCGGTTGATCGGCGATTGGCTCGCCCCCGAACAGCGCGGCGAGGTCTTCGCCTGGCTGCGCACAATCCGCGCGCTCAAGGCCGAAGCGCCACGGCTCGAGGTGATCGCCGGGCACGATTTCGAACGGATCGACGACCACAAGGGGCGCCGTGGGATTCGCAAGGGTTTCCAGCCCTGATCGAAGCTTGTTGCGAATCGTTCGCGCTGGCCTTGGCCGCGGCGCTCGCTTAATGGGCGCGAGAGAACGGGACGGGCGGGAAGCCACGTGAACTACGATCACATTTTCGACCAGGCGATCGACCGGCTGCACACCGAAGGCCGCTACCGCGTGTTCATCGACATCCTGCGCAACAAGGGCGCCTTCCCCAACGCGCGCTGCTTTGCCGGGCACAATGGGCCCAAGGATATCACCGTCTGGTGCAGCAACGACTACCTCGCGATGGGCCAGCACCCCAAGGTGATCGCGGCGATGGAAGAGGCGCTGCACGACGTCGGCGCGGGCAGCGGCGGCACCCGCAACATCGGCGGCAACACCCACTACCACATCCAGCTCGAGCAGGAGCTGGCCGACCTCCATGGCAAGGACGGCGCGCTGTTGTTCACCAGCGGGTACGTCTCGAACGACGCGACGCTCTCGACGCTGGCCAAAATCCTGCCCGGCTGCGTGATCTTCTCCGACGAACTCAACCACGCCAGCATGATCGCCGGTATCCGCAATTCGGGCGCGGAAAAGCGTGTGTTCCGCCACAACGACCTCGCCCACCTCGAAGAGCTGCTCGCCGCCGAGGACCCGGCGTTGCCTAAGCTGATCGCCTTCGAAAGCGTCTACTCGATGGACGGCGACGTCGCCCCGATCCACGCGATCTGCGACCTCGCCGAGACGTACAACGCGCTGACCTACATCGACGAGGTCCACGCGGTCGGGATGTACGGCGCGCGCGGCGGCGGAATTTCCGAGCGCGACGAGGCGGCGCACCGGATCGACATTATCGAGGGCACGCTGGGCAAGGCCTTCGGGGTGATGGGCGGCTACATCGCCGCGGACACCCGGATCGTCGACGTAATCCGCAGCTACGCCCCGGGCTTCATCTTCACCACCAGCCTCTCGCCGGTGCTGGTCGCCGGGGTGCTCGCCGCGGTGCGCCACCTCAAGGGTTCGAGCGTCGAGCGCGAAGCCCAGCAGGCTTCCGCCGCCAAACTCAAGGCGATGCTCGCCGAGGCCGGGCTGCCGGTGATGCCATCGACCACCCACATCGTCCCGGTGATGGTCGGCGATCCGGTTCGCGCCAAGCAGATCAGCGACATCCTCCTCGCCGAGTACGGGGTCTATGTGCAGCCGATCAACTACCCCACTGTGCCGCGCGGCACCGAACGCCTGCGCTTCACCCCCGGTCCCGCGCACGACGAGGCGATGATGGCCGGACTGACCAAGGCGCTGGTCGAGATCTGGGACCGGCTCGCGATGGAGCTCAAGCAGGCGGCCTGACGCGTATTCTCCTGGTTCGGTGACGATCGTCGACGATTCATTCGCCTGGCGAGTGGTGCAACGCCTGGCCCCGCTTGTTGATGTACTCTAGTGTCTTCGCGTCTTTCGATACGGCGTCGAATACGTCCGGGCTGCCGCTCGGATAGAGGAAATCGACCCGGTTGAGACTTTCCCATCTGATTGTGATGCCCTGAGGTCCCTTGCCCCACCGACCGATTTGACCGTCTTCGGTTATGGCAAGGTAGGTATAGTTCTCTTTGTTTGTGTGCTTGTTGTCCGGATGCGGCGACATTGTCAGCACCGCGCGGCTTCCGTCGGGCAAGAGCCACGTGCCCTTGAATTCGTCCTGCGAGCGCTCCTTGAAATCTGTTGTTTTTTTGTGGTCCAGGAACTCCTTTTCGCCCGCTGTAAGCTTCAAGCCGGCAGCGGTCGCCTCGGCAACCGGATCGATGGGCTGATCGAGACCGGGTGCGCTTCCCGAGAGTGGAGCCATGGCGCTTAGCGGATTGGGCATCCCTGACAATGGGGCGACGCTGCGTGTCAGCGCGGCGAGCGGACCGCCCCCGCCGCTTCCGCCGTTGCCTGGCTCTGGCATCGGCGCCGGCTCGGCTTCGTCAGACTTGCGCGAAAATGCGACGCCGGCGGCGGTGAGAGCCATGAGCAGCGCCAGCAGCGCAACGACCACGGGATTCTCGAGCCAGCCCCAATCGGAACCGCCACCGGGGGAAAAGTCGCCGCCTTCTACCGCTGCCGTCTCGCCTGCTCCGAGATCAGGCGCCGACTTGCTGCCGGTTAGGCTGGCCACGCAATCGATCTGCGGCTGCCAGCTGAAGACCATCGCCATCGCGACGTTGTCCCGGCCGCGCACGAATTGCCCGGTGATCGACATCCTGTAGCCCGATTGCTCGATGTCGTAGCGAAATGTCCTCGCCGAGGCATCGAACGGCACTTCGAATGAGGGGCCGTCCATGGCAATCGCCACGCTATCGTCATCGATCGCCGTGACATCGAGCGTGGAAACCTGCTGCACGTCCATCGGGACGTTTGCGCACCACTCGCCTTCGACATCCCGCTCGGTCAGCGAATAGGTCCCGACGAGGTCCTGCAGCGTGCCTTGCGCCTGCGCGGGTGATGGCGCCAGCGCGGCGACCCCGGCCATCGCAATGAGCGAAAGCAGCGGCGCCGAAGCGCGCCGCGACGGGAATGTGCGAACACCACCGCTCATGGCGGTCCTCCCCCTGGAATGCCTCATCCTACGCTTAGGAATTCGCCGTTGCACCCAAATTTGGTATAGAAGGACCGGGGGAGAAGCAGTCGATGCAGAGGGGGACCTTTTTCATCGCTTGGGTGGCAGCTTGCATCGGCTTGACCGGTGCAACGCCGGCCTGGTCTCAGGCAGGCGCGACGTTCCAGCCCGGATCGGACGTCGGCGGAACCTATCAAGTGCATTTGAACATGTTTCGCGGCGATTGCCCGCCGCTCGACTATTCGCAGTTCCCTTTCGAAATCGTCCAGACGGATGCGCGCACGCTCCGGCTGAAGCTCGCCGGCGAGGTCGGAACTGCGACCTGGGACCGCGACAACCGGACCTTCGATGGCGAGGTCCCGGCGTTCGGCGAGATCGGCAGCACGACGCGCCCGGTCCGCGTCAATGCGAGCGTCATCGACCGTGGCGGCGAACGCAGCGCGACCTTCCTGTTTCGCTGGCGCGGCCGTGACTGCACCGCGACCGGAAACTCCGAGTATGCGCCGATAACCCAAGTCGAAGGTGATGCCACAACCGAAACAGCGGATGGGAATTTCACCGTTCCCCCCGCGACCGTGATCGGCCCGGCGGGATCGGGTTCGTCCTCCACACCCATGGCCCCGGCGAGCACAGGGGGCGGCGGCGGATTGTCCGCCGGGCTTTCGAAGTGGACCGTGCTGGCCTTGGTACTCGCCGTTTCCGGTGCGATCGGCTGGCTCGTCGGCGGCACCCTGCGTCGCGGCCGCAGGAGTCCGTCTCCGTATCGTCGGGTTGCCACGCCTTCGTTATCGCCAGCGGCGGCGCTAACCCCCTGGCAGTGGGCCACCCAGCCGCTGCGCAAGTACGCCGACTTCTCCGGCCGCGCGCCGCGCATCGAATACTGGCTGTTCGCGGCCCTGGTGCTGGCGGGATCGATCCTCGTCGGCATGGTCCAGTCGGCGCTGCAAATGGAGGCGACCTATGGCCTCGGCCTGCTGCGGCTGGGTTACCTGCTCGCGATCCTCGTGCCGTGGCTGGCGGTGGCGGTGCGCCGGCTGCACGATACTGATCGATCGGGCGTGACGTTGCTGGTCGGCCTGATTCCGCTGATCGGCTGGCTGATCATGCTGGCGTTTCTGGTCTCGCCGGGCACACCGCAGGCGAACCGCTATGGTGGCCCTGCGGCATAGCGCGAAGGGGCTTCAGAACACCTTGCGCAGTTCGAAGCTCACGGTGCGTCCGATCGGGTCGCGGTAGGCGGGCTGGTAGCCGAGCGGCGTAATCCCGGCGAGATTGCGCACCAGCTGGCGATTGTTGGTGAGGTTTTCGAACGAGATCTGAACCCGGGTGCCCTTCGCCAAACTGGTCCCGGGGAGCAATTGTCCGAGATCGGCGAAGACCCTGAGGTCGAGCTTGAACACCGGCTCGAAGGCGAGCAGGTCGGGCGCGGCGAGCGTGCCGATCTGGAGGAAACTCTCACCCCGCCAAGTCGCCTGCGCGCGCACCCCGGTCCCGCCGCGGGTCAGCGCGAGGCCGAGGTCGGTCGAATGGCGCTGCTGCCCGCCGCCGATCCCGATCGCTCCGCCCTGAAGCAGGTCGACCTCGGGCAGCCCGGCGCGGATCGTCGTGGTGTTTTCGAGCAGGATGGTGTGCGCGGCGTTGACCTGCAGGGTGGTGCGCGGCAGCGGCCGCCGGCGCGGCTGCCCGGCGATCGCGACGCTCGGAGCGACTACCTGCGAAAGCGGCAGGGAGAAACTGCCGCCCAGCCTGAGCGAGCGGCTATGCTGCCGCGCGAAATTGACCGTGCGGTTGTCGACCAGCACCAGCCGGCCGTTGACGTCGCGCTGGAAGCGATCGGGGAAGGCCGCGACCACGGCGCTGCTCGGCGGCGGCAAGGCGCCGGTCAGGTTGGTCAGGTCGGTGACGACATAGTCGGCGTTGAGCTGGAGGTTGTACGGCTTGTAGGGGCTGGCGGTGAGCGACAGGGTGCGGGTCCGCTGCTCCTGGTTGTCGAGGTTGGCGGCCCCGCCCGAAATCGTGGTGACGTTGACCGTCTCGCCCGAGATCGGATCGAAGTACGGCACGTTCTCGGTGACGATCACCGGCGCCCCGGCCAGTTCGGGCGGGAGCGCGACGCCGTCCTTGGCTTCGTTGGCGTTGAGCCGCAGCCATTCCAGCGGCGACCAGTTCAGCGCGATCGAATGCCGGTCGATCCGGCCGAAGCGGCCAAGGTCGAGCCGGCCGACGTCGAACGAAAGTTCGCTGTCGCCGAGCCACGGCAGGAACTTGACCCGGTCGGTCAGCGGGATCGAGATGCCCGCCTTGAGCGTGGTTTCGTTGCGGTCGACCGATTGCGCCGCGCCGGTGCTGTCGCTCGATTCGAACGCGGTCCGCGCTGCGGCCGCGCCGGCGCGGATCCGCACCTTGCCCGCGGGCAGTTCGAACAGCGGTCCGTCGATATCGGCGCCGACATGGCGGTTGATCGTCCTGCTGTAAGTCGAGCGGACGACGACCGGAATCTGCCCGGCGAGCGTTCCGTCGAACGGGTTGACCGCGGGCTGGACGGCGATCGATCCGCCCGCGATGGTCCCCAGCCGGTCGCTGTCCGAAGTCCGCTCGCGGCTTTCGTAGCGCCCGAACAGCGCCGCGTGCCAATCACCCCAATTGGCGTTGAAGGTTGCCGAAAAGCTCCCGTTGGTCGCTTCGGTGAGGCTGTGCAGCGGCCGCGCCGGGTCGCTCAGCGCGAGCACTACGGGGGTGGAGAACGGGGTGAAAGCATTGGTCGAGCCGACCAGGAAGCGCGCGCTCGGCAAGCCGCTCTGGCTTTGCGAGCGGATCCAGCCGATCCGGCCATTGACCGCGAGCGCCAGCCACGGGGTCAGTTCCTTGTTCGCCGACAGGCTGAGGTCGATCGGCCGGCTCGCCCCGCGCAAGGTGCGGAAGGCGCTGAGCTGGTTGGGATTGGTCTGATCGGCGAAGGGAACCAGGCTCGCCAGGGTCGGGCGGGTGTTGCCCGCGGGCAAGGCGATGATTCCCACCGGCCGGCCGACCAGCGCACTGAAGGCCGGATCGACCTGGGTGCCCGAAGCGGGAAGGACGTTGCCCAGCGGAGCGAACGCGATCGACTGCGGCGCAGCAATGACGCCGCGATCGGCTTCGAACAGCGGATCGCTTTCGCTGGCGCGCAGGGTGAGGTTGACGCGGTCCTGGCCCTTGATCCAGGTCGCGATCGCCTCGCCCCGAGTGGTCCCCCAGTCGCCTTCGGTGGCGATCTGGCGGGCGGCGGTGAAGGTCAGGCTGCGGACCTGCGACTTGAGCACGATGTTGTAGGCGCGCTGGCCCGCCCCGCCGCCGACTACGGCCGCGGTGCCGCGCGGCAGCGTCTCTATCTTGCTCACCGCCTCGACCGGGAAATCGGCGATGTCGCCGGCATCGGGCGCGGGCTGGCCGTTGATCAGGATGACCGGCTCGGTGTCGCCGTTCTCGGCCTTGATCTGGCCAAGCAGCTCGCCGACCGTGCTCGCGCCGTAGGACGCCGCGCGGTCCTCGTCATAGACCTGCTCGACCGGCGCGTCCTTGAGCGAGGCGATGATCGCCCGGTCGCCGATGACGATGATCTGGCGCTGCTCGTCGGGGGCGGGCTTGGCGGGGGCATCCTGTGCTTTGACCGGAGCGTCCTGCGCGCCGGCCGGATTGGCCGCGCCGCACGTCAGGACCAGAACCGTCCATGCCGAAAGGATCGGATGGCGATGCATCGCCGCGTTACGACGGAATAGGCTGGTTCGTGCCATGAATGCCCCAATCCAAAGAAAAGCCTCGCCGGGACGATACCCGGCGAGGCCCTTCAATTCCACTCGACAAATAGGCGCTTCGCACGGCGCCATTCGTCGCGCGTTTATCGCCGTCAGTCGACGATCGGCGCGTTGTTGCTCGGGATGAAGGTCGTGCCAGCCGCGGTGCTGGCGGCGGTGCAGCTACCCTTGAAGCCGTGCTTCTGGGTCCAGGTCCCGGGCTTGGACTTGGTCGCGTTGTTGGGGCTGATGCAGATCAACGTGTTGACCGTCGCCCCGGTGATGACGAAGTCGTCATCGGTGATCACGTTCTGGTCGCCGACGTACACGTCTTCCTGATGCTCGACACCGGTGTTGTTGGTGGTCTGAAGCCCCGGCGGCTGCACGAGGTGGTCGCCGTCGGGACCGGTGTACTTCCACACGCGACAGCCAAAGGTCACCGTCCGCGTCTGATCGACGTAGAACGAAAACATCTGCTGGGTTTGCGGATAGGTGGTCGTCGCCGTCGCCGCGCCCCAGACATTCGGACTGCCGCCATTGCGGAAAAAGCCGCCCTGGCTCGAGATCACGCTGGAATAGGTCGGCGTGCCATAGCCGCTGGCCGCGTTCAGCGGGTTGTCGAGGTCGGGCGCCGCCGGTCCGTCATCAACCCAGGAGCCGTACGAGATCGAAACCGGCTCGGTCTGGAAATCGCTGTTCGGATTGTTGGGGCGAAGCAGGTCGTCGCAAATCTCCTGGGGCGTCGCGCCCGTCGTGTCGTTCACCGACGTGATGAACCCATCGTCGTCCGCGTAAGCGGCGGTCGATATTACCGGCGAGAGCGAAGTGGCGCACATCGCGAGCGCAGCGATCAACTTAGAAGTCTTCATAATCCCTGTTCCTTATGCCGGCGAGCTCACCCACTGCGATGGTGTGAGTCATGTGTGTCGAGGAGCCGATACGCTCCGAGTCGCGACCAAGCGTTGCGGTTAATAGCGCGTTAAATACGATGAATCGAGTCAAAGTTAGGGGATTCCCGTAACGGGACTAACGCCGGCCGAGGTGTTAAACCTCTGATCTGTTTGGGGTTGTAGGAACGCGGCAGGGCTAGGGTGCAAGACCTTGACAAATCGGTCCTCTTTGACCGCAACTGCCGGCTTCAATCCCAGCGCGAGGAACCCGAAATGACCAATCAGCCCCCTCGCGCGACGAACCCATGGGCATGGCTTGGCAAGCTGTTGGTGGCGCTGATCGTGCTTTACGCGGTGTGGTGGCTGCTGGTGAAGCCCAAGCCGTTCGACCTGCCCGCGGAGGGCACCGAAGTGCCCGCCGCAGCCACCGGCTGAGCTACCGGCTCAGCGCAGCGAAACGACGTTGTCGCTGGCGCGCGGGTCGCGCCGGTCGCCGCGGTACTGGCTGGCCATCGGCTCGTCCGCCACCTCGACGCTCTCGGCCGTGCCGAACCCGTTGAACGCAGTCTTCATCGCCGCGCCGTATGCGCCGAGCATGCCGATCTCGATCCAGTCGCCCACCCCGATGTCCTCGGGCAGCGCGAAGGGGCCTTGCATGTAGTCGGCATCGTCGCAGGTCGGGCCGTAGAAGGCGAAGTCTGTGAGCGCACCGCGACGCTCGTTCAGCGCGCGCACCGGGAAGCGCCAGCCGACATGGGCGGCGTCGTAAAGCGCGCCATAGGCGCCGTCGTTGATGTAGAGTTCCTTGCCGCGGCGGCGCTCGACCCGCACGATCATCGAGTTGTACTCGGCGCAAAGCGCGCGGCCGGGCTCGCACCACAGCTCGGAAGAGTACGATATCGGCAGCGATTCCGAGGCGCGGTAGATCGCACCGAAGAAGTCCTCGAGCGGCGGCGGCTCCATTCCCGGATAGATCGAGGGGAAGCCCCCGCCGACGTCGATGATATCTACCGTGACCGCGGCATCGACGATCGCCGCGCGGACCCGCTCCATCGCCTGGACATAGGCGAACGGGGTCATCGCCTGGCTGCCGACATGGAAGCAGATGCCGAGCGCGTCGGCGACCTGGCGCGTCGCCTGGAGCAGCGGCGCGGCGTCGGCGAGATCGATCCCGAACTTCGAGGCGAGGCTGAGCTCGGCGAATTCGGACGAGACGCGCAGGCGCACGCAAAGCGAGAGGTCTTCCGCGCCAGCGGTGGCGGAAACGATCTTGTCGAGCTCGTCCTGGGT
>JBOHIC010000182.1:0-17524 GCA_050725835.1 Novosphingobium sp. | reverse complement strand
TAGGTATCCTATGGGTGGCCGGGCGGGGGAGCGGGCCGGTGCCGCCTTCCGCCGTCAAGCGGACGCCTAATTCGCCGGCTGCAGCACGCCCGGGATGGCCGGTCCCTTGCCTTGCTGGACCTGGCGTCCGAACACTTCGCGGATCAGGTCGAGCGAGAACAGGTGGGCGAAGATCAGCGAGAGGATGCCGTTCTGGTTCCAGGTGCGGAGCACGTCGCCGCGCACTTCGCGCAGCTTTTCCTGGTCGACCATCTTGAACCCGCGATAGACGAACGGCTGCTCCAGACCGGGCTGCTGGATCCCGACTTCGCCGTCCATCAGCAGGTTGTGCTTCTCGAGCTCCTCGACGAAGCCCTGGGTGCGCTGGCCGGCTTCCTCGAAGTTCTTGCAGAATTCGAGCAGGCCCTTGCAGCCCTCGCTCGGCTCGCCGTTTTCGAACAGCGGAATGCCGTCGCCCTCTTCGCCGATCAGGTCGCAGGTCGGGTCGAAGCACAGCGACAGTTCGTCGGTATCCGGGGTGAGCTTGGCCAGCATGTAGGGATAGCGGCGGACATAGGCCGGAACGTAGATGTTCTCGGCGAGCGCACCCTCGTCGTCGAGGAACACGTTGACGCCTTCGTTGAGCCCCATCAGCGCCAGCGGCACCGGGCTGTCGCCGGTCGAGAAGATGATCGGGTAGAACCGCTGGGCCTGGGGAAATTCCTCGGCGGTCAGCGGCACCGCGTGCTGGCCGATCAGCCAGCTCGCCCGGTCGGTGGTGCGGGTCTTGTAATCGGCGTGATCGCGGCTGTTGAGCGGCATCAGGTCCTGATAGAACAGCGGCAGGTTGGCTTGCGGCGCGCTGGCCATGAACGTCTCTCCGAATGGTATTCAAGGGTCGGTGGCGCGAGCCGCCAAGGGGCTGGTCCGCGCGCGAAGCCGCGCCTTTAGGCGCTGGGCGGCTCGGGTGCAAGCAGCTTGCCGGGGTTGAGCAGCCCGGCCGGATCGAGCGCGCGCTTGACCGCGCGGAGCATCCCCAGCGCGACCGGATCGGCGAGCCTGGCAAGCTCGTCGCGCTTCATCTGCCCGATTCCGTGTTCGGCCGAGATCGAGCCGCCCCACTGGGTCACCAGATCGTGGACGAGGCGGCTGATCGCCTTGCCTTCGCCCTCTTGCCAGGCCGGCCCGTCGGTCCCGGGCGGCGCGATGACGTGGAAGTGGATGTTGCCGTCGCCGAGATGGCCGAAGCCGACCGCGGTGGTTCCGGGAAAAGCCGCTTCGACCACCGGGATCGCCGCGACGACGAAATCTGGCATCGCCGCGACCGGGACCGAGATGTCGTGCTGGACCGCCGGCCCCACCGCACGCTCGGCCGGGGCGACCGAATCGCGCAGCAGCCAGAACGCCTCGGCCTGGGCCTCGCTGGTCGCGAAAACCGCATCCTCGACTTCGCCGCTCTCCAACGCCTCGGCCAGGCAGGCCTCGGCGATCGCGCCGAGGTCGGCGGGCTCGTCCGCCGCGGCTACGAACTCGATCAGAGCGTTCCACGCGTGGGGCTCGGCCAGCGGTGCGCGCGCTTCGGGCAGGTAGCCGAGCACCGCATCGAGGCACGCCCGCGGGACCACCTCGAATCCTTCGAGCCGGGTCCCGGCGCGCGCCTCGCAGGCGAGCAGCAGCCGCCGCGCGGCGTGAAGCGAGGGCAGGCCGGCCCAGACCACCAGCCGCTCGGCCACCGCCGGAACCAGCGCCAGCGTCGCCGCAGTGACGATCCCCAGGGTGCCTTCCGAACCAATCAGCAGCTGCTTGAGGTCGAACCCGCGGTTGTCCTTTTTGAGCGGGGTCAGCGCGGCATAGACGCTGCCATCGGCGAGCACCGCCTCTAGCCCCAGCACCAGCGCGCGCATCGAGCCGTGGCGGAGCACCTGGGTGCCGCCGGCGTTGGTCGAGACCAGCCCGCCGACCGTCGCCGAACCCTTGCCGCCAAGGGTGAGCGGGAAGCGCAGACCCTCCGCCTCGGCGGCGTGGTGGAGCACCTCGAGGATCACCCCGGCTTCGCACACCGCCTGGCGCCCGGCGACATCGAGCTCGCCGATCGCGTTCATCCGTCGCAGCGAGAGCAACAGCGCCCCGCCGCCGGCGTCGGGCGTTGCCCCGCCCGACATCCCGCTGTTCCCGCCCTGCGGCACAATCGGCACCCCGTGGCGCGCGCACAGCTTGACCAGTTCGGCGACCTCGGCGGTGCTGGCGGGCGAGGCGAGCGCGAGCGCTGCGCCGTGGAACCGCCCGCGCCAGTCGCTCAGCCACGGGGCCATCAGGTCGGCGTCGCGGGTCAGCCCGCGCGGGCCGAGCAGCGCCTCGGCTTCGCTCAGGAACGCTTCGGTGGGGGTCATGATCGCGGCTATGGCACTTTCGCGCAGGCTTGCAAGGCGGCGCAATCGGGTTAAGCGGTGGTTCAAGCAGGGGTGCTAAGCCGGTCACATTCCTGCCGCAAAGGGATCTGCGCCGCCTTGAACCCATTGGTCGCCCTTGTCGCCCCGCTCGCGCTGATGCTGCCCGGCGCGGTCGCGGTCGAGGCGGTGAGCGGGCTGCCCGCGGCGGCCGAGGCGCCGATGGCGAATTCCGAAGCGAGCAACGATGGCGCGTTCGAGGCGGTCGCCACCACCTTCCGCATCAGCAACGCGCAGCAGGTGCGGATCGAGCAGGTCCTCAGCATCCGCGTTGCCCCGCGGGCGTCCACCGCGCCGCCGCTGCTGCTCGCCCAGCTCCCGCCGAACGGCGTTGCTCCGAACATGAGCGAACGCAAGATGGGGCGGTGCGTGGCGATGTCGGGGATCGTCGGCATGCAGTATGGCGGCGATCGCAAGCTGATCCTGTTCCTGCGCGATCACCGCATCGTCAGCGCGACGCTGGAGAAGGCCTGCCGCGCCCGCGATTTCTATTCGGGGTTCTACGTCGCGCGCAACGGCGACGGGATGCTGTGCCGCGAGCGCGATCAGCTGCAATCGCGCTCGGGCGCGAACTGCCAGATCGACGGCTTCAAGCAGCTCGTCGCCGACGACGACTGACGCAGCCGATTTCTTGACTTTAGCGCGCCTTTCGGACTAGGGGCGCGCCAGTTCCCGCACGGCGGGAACCCCGGCAAACCCTCAGCGGGTTCGCCCTGTTTCTCCGGATAAGCACCAAAGCCTATGAAATTCGCCGATCTCGGCCTGTCAGATGAATTGCTGAGCGCCATCACCGCCAAGGGCTACGACACGCCCACCCCGATCCAGGCGCAAGCCATTCCCAGCGTGCTGATGATGAAGGACATCATCGGCATCGCCCAGACCGGCACCGGCAAGACCGGCAGCTTCGTTCTGCCGATGATCGACATCCTCGCCCACGGCCGCCGCCGCGCCCAGATGCCGCGCAGCCTGATCCTCGAGCCGACCCGCGAGCTTGCTGCGCAGGTGGCGGAGGAGTTCGGCAAGTACGGTGCCAATCACGACCTCAAGATGGCGTTGCTGATCGGCGGGGTCCAGATGGGCGACCAGGTCAAAGCTTTGCGCGACGGGGTCGACGTGCTGATCGCCACCCCGGGCCGGCTGATGGACCTGTTCGAGCGCGGCAAGATCCTCCTCACCGGCTGCGACCTCTTGGTGATCGACGAGGCCGACCGCATGCTCGACATGGGCTTCATCCCCGACATCGAGACCATCTGCTCGAAGCTCCCCGCGACCCGCCAGACGCTGCTATTCTCGGCGACGATGCCGCCGCCGATCAAGAAGCTCGCCGATAAATTTCTTTCCAACCCCAAGACCATCGAGGTTTCGCGCCCGGCCAGCTCGAACCTCAACATCGCCCAGCACAAGGTGCCGGTGGCGGCGCGGGCCAAGCGCGAGGCGCTGCGCCAGCTCCTGCGCACCGACAACGTCACCACCGCGATCGTCTTCTGCAACCGCAAGACCACGGTGCGCGAGCTGGCCAAGAGCCTCAAGCAGAGCGGATTTTCCGCGGGCGAAATCCACGGCGACATGGACCAGCCTTCGCGCATCGCCGAGCTCGACCGGTTCAAGGCGGGGACGATCAACATCCTCGTCGCCTCCGACGTCGCCGCGCGCGGCCTCGACATCAAGGGCGTCAGCCACGTCTTCAACTTCGACACGCCGTGGCACCCCGACGACTACGTCCACCGCATCGGCCGCACCGGCCGCGCCGGGGCTACGGGCCGCGCCTTCACCCTGATCGCGCCCGAAGACGCCGAGGCGATCGGCAACGTCGAGAAGCTGACGGGGATGAAAATCCCGGTTTACGAACTCGACGGCGGAGTACGCGAGGAAGCCCAGCAGCGCGCGCCGCGCGCGGCTCGGGACGATCGGGAAGAGCGCCCCGCCCGCGCCGAACGGCCGCGCCGCGCTCCTCGACAGGCTCGGGACGATCGTGAGGAGCGTCCCGTCGCCGATCCGCAGCCGCCTCGCGCCGAACCGCAGCGCGAACGCACTCCGCAGAATGATCGCGCGCCCCAACGCGCGGCGCAGCCGGCGCGCGAGAGCGGCGACGACGGCGGCTGGAACGGACCGATCCCGGGCTTCCTGGGAGGCCCCGCGGGCTCGTGAGCGACCAGCCGCGCAGCGGTGAGCGAATCGCCAAGCTGCTCGCCCGCGCCGGGGTGGCGAGCCGGCGCGAAGTCGAGCGGATGATCGCCGAAGGGCGAATCAAGCTCGGCGAAAACCTCGTCACCACTCCCGCGACCCTGCTCGAAAGCCTCAAAGGCGTCAGCGTCGACGGCAAGCCGGTCAAGGCGCCCGAGGCGGCGCGGCTTTTCGCCTTTCACAAGCCCGGCGGGATGCTCACCGCCGAGCGCGATTTCTCGGGCCGGCCGACGATCTACAATGCGCTGAGGAACGCGCTGCCCCAGGGCACCTCGCGGGTGATGCCGGTCGGGCGGCTCGATCTCAACACCGAGGGTCTGCTGCTGCTGACCAACGACGGCGAGCTCAAGCGGGCGATGGAGCTGCCCAGCTCGGGCATCCCGCGGACTTACCGCGCGCGCACCTTCGGCGAAGTCAGCCAGGCGCAGCTCGAAGCGCTCAGCGAAGGGGTGACTATCGAGGGCATGCGCTACGGCTCGATCAACGCCAACATGGAACGCCGCACCGGCCGCAACCAGTGGCTCGAACTGACCCTGACCGAAGGCAAGAACCGAGAGGTGCGCCGCGTCCTCGAATACCTCGGACTGCAGGTCAGCCGCCTCCTGCGCACGCGCTACGGCCCGTTCGAGCTGCTCGACCTGCCGCGCGGCGCGGCGGTGGAAATCCGTGCGGTCGAAGTCGAGCGCTTCGCCAAGTCGCTCAAGGTCAAATGAGGATCGTCGCGGGCGAATGGCGTGGGCGCAAGCTGGTCGCCCCCGCCGGTGACGCCACCCGGCCCACCGCCGACCGCACCCGCGAGACGCTGTTCTCGATGCTGGTCAGCCGGCTCGGCAGCTTCGAAGGGCTGGCGGTCGCCGACCTCTTCGCCGGATCGGGCGCGCTCGGGCTAGAGGCGCTGTCGCGCGGAGCGGCGACCTGCCTGTTCGTCGAGCAGGACGCGGCGGCGCTGGCCGCGCTGCGCGGCAACATCGCCGCTCTGCAGGCGCAGCCGCGCTGCGATATCCGCGCCGCCTCGGTGCTCGCGCTAGGCCCGGCCAAGGCGTCGCTCGACCTGCTGCTGCTCGATCCGCCTTACGGAACCGGCGCGGGCAGCGTCGCGCTCGAGCGGCTGCTCCGGCTCGGCTGGATCGGCCCGGCGAGCTGGATCAGCCTGGAGACCGCGCACGACGAGACGCCGACGATCAAAGGACTGGAGCCGGTGGCCGAGCGTAACGTCGGCAAGGCGCGGCTGACCCTGCTGCGCCCGGCCTAGTCCGGCTTCTTGGGTGGGTCGACCGGCAGCGGCTTGGCGATCTCGCTGGCGGGCCGGCCCGGCCAGTAGTTGATCGCGCGCCCGCCCTGGTCGAGCCCGACCTCGCGCGGGTTGACGCAGCCGTCGGTGCGTTCGGGGGTGCACACTGCGACCACCTGGCCGTCGAGCCGCACCTTGGTCGCGCGCCCCTGGGCGTCGCGTTCGATTACTTCGGGGCGAGGCGGCGCTTCGGGCGGCTTGGGCGGCTCGGCCGCCAGCGCCGCGCCCGGCCCGGCGAGTGCGGCCAGCGCCGCGAGGAATGAGAGCTTGATCATCGATCGCCTCCCCGATGCGGCACGTTACCACACCTCCGGCGATGTTCGCGAGTCGAACGAAAAGGGCGCCGGTTTCCCGACGCCCTTCGCGTGCGACCCAAACGGATCAGTTCTTCGGGCGGTAAACCGGGATCGCCCGACTGCGGCCCGGCGCCCCGCCTTCGCCCGGGTTCTGGCAGTTGTCCTGCAGGGTGCGGGTGCACACCGGATAGGTCTTGTTGAGCGATGCGGCCGGCGGCGGCGGGAGCGCGTTGCTGACCACGGTGGTGGTGGCGACCACTCCTGCGGCGGTCGCGGCATCGACGCGGGTCACCGGGGCGGCGGCCGGAACCGGCGCGGCGGCGGTCATCTGCGCTTCGATCGAGTTCCACGCGGTGATCCGCTGGTCCGGGGTCAGAACATAGATCTGGGTGCGCTGGTCGGCGCTGAGCATCCACCACCCGCGCTGCTGGTTGGGGGTCAGCGTCCAGTAGTAGGTGCGATAGTCGGCCGGCCAGGTTTCGTAACCGGCCTGTTCGGCGGCCGACCAGGCATCGTACATCACCTGCTGCTCGGGGGTGAGCACCACGGTGACGGTCTGCGCGGCGAGGGTGCCGCCACAAACCAGCGCGAGCGCGGACAGCGCGGGAAAAAGCATCTTACGCATCGGGGATCTCCAGACTGGAAAACTGACCGGGACTCTACGCGCGGCGGGCGCTTCGGTTCCCCGGCTCGCGCCGCGGCGGCGCTTGCCTTCGCGGCCCATGTTCCCTAGCTGTTCACGCGTGACCGAACCCGGCGAATCCTCCGATCAGACCCCGCTGAACCCGCAGGAATCGTGGCTTGCCGGGCTCAACGCGCCGCAGCTCGAAGCGGTCCGGACCACCGAAGGCCCGGTGCTGATGCTGGCCGGGGCGGGGACGGGCAAGACCGCTGCGCTCACCGCACGCCTGGCACAGCTCGTCCGGTTGCGGCTCGCCTGGCCCTCGGAAATCCTCTGCGTCACCTTCACCAACAAGGCCGCGCGCGAGATGAAGGAGCGGGTCGGCCAGCTGGTCGGGCCGGCGGTCGAGGGGATGCCGTGGCTCGGCACATTCCACGCGATCGGCGCCAAGATGCTGCGCCGCCACGCCGAACTGGTCGGGCTGCAAAGCAATTACACCATCGTCGACACCGACGACCAGCTGCGCCTGCTCAAGCAGCTGATCCAGGCCGAGGGGCTCGACGACAAGCGCTGGCCCGCGCGCCAGCTGGCGGGGCTGATCGACCGCTGGAAGAACAAGGGGCTGAGCCCGGTCGACCTCGATGCGGTCGAAAACGAGGCTTACGCGGGCGGCAAGGGCCGGCACTTCTACGAGCTTTACCAGGCGCGGCTGAAGGCGCTCAACGCCTGCGATTTCGGCGACCTCCTGCTCCACGTGGTCAACATCTTCCGCGCCCACCGCGAGGTGCTCGAACAATACCGCCAGCGCTTCAAATATATCCTCGTCGACGAGTATCAGGACACCAACCAGGTCCAGTACCTGTGGCTGCGCCTGCTCGCCCAGCCGCGCCACAACATCTGCGTGGTGGGCGACGACGACCAGTCGATCTATTCATGGCGCGGCGCGGAAGTGGCCAATATCCTACGGTTCGAGAAAGATTTTCCCGGAGCGAAGATCATCAAGCTCGAACAGAATTACCGCTCGACCCCGGATATCCTCGCCGCCGCCTCCGGCCTGATCGCGGCCAACGCCGAACGGCTCGGCAAGACGCTGTGGACGGAGCGCAACGACGGCGAGAAGGTCCGGGTGATCGGGGTCTGGGACGGGCCGGAGGAAGCGCGCCGTGTCGGCGAGGAGGCCGAGCGGCTCGAGCGCGAGGGGGCGAGCCTCGACGCGGTCGCGATCCTCGTGCGCGCGCAGTTCCAGACCCGCGAGTTCGAGGACCGGTTCATCGCGATCGGGCTCAACTACCGGATCGTCGGGGGCTTCCGCTTCTACGAGCGCGCCGAAGTCCGCGACGCCATCGCTTACCTGCGGGTGATTTCCCAGCCCGCCGACGATTTGGCCTTCGAGCGGATCTGGAACACCCCCAAGCGCGGGCTCGGCGACAAGACGCTCGAAAAGCTCCACCGGCACGCCCGCTCGCGAACCATCCCGCTCAGCGCCGCCGCGGTCGAGCTGGTCGATACCGACGAATTGCCAGCCCGCGCCCGCGCCACGCTGCTTGGCCTGATGCGCGACTTTGCGCGCTGGCGCGATCTCGCCGCGCAGACTACGCCCGCCGAACTCGCCCGCACGCTTCTGGATGAGAGCGGCTACACCGCCGCGCTCCAGGCCGAGAAGAGCGCCGAGAGCGCGGGGCGGCTCGAGAACCTCAGCGAGCTCGCCCGCGCGATGGAGGAATACGAAACGCTCGGCGAGTTCCTCGAGCACGTCAGCCTGGTGATGGACAACGACGCGCGCGACGGCGCCGAGAAGCTGACGATCATGACCATCCACGCCGCCAAGGGGCTCGAGTTCGACCACGTTTTCCTCCCCGGGTGGGAGGAGGGGGTGTTCCCCTCGCAACGCGCGCTCGACGAGGGCGGATTGAAGTCGCTCGAGGAGGAACGCCGGCTGGCATACGTCGCGATCACCCGCGCGCGGCGGCGCTGCACCATCCTCCACGCCGCCAACCGCCGGATCTACGGCCAGTGGACCAGCTCGATCCCCAGCCGCTTCATCGCCGAGCTGCCCGAAGCGCACGTGACCGAGGAAACCACGCTGGCGGGCGGCGCGAGCCTGTGGCGCGCGCAGTGGTCGGAACGCGACGACCCCTTCGCCCACGTCGCCCGAGACCGCCCCGAACGCGGCGCATCGCGCGGCCCCGGCTGGCAACGCGCCGCCGCCCAGCTCTACGATGCGTCCCCCAAGCGCGTTGCAGAACCCAGCCGCAGCGCCGCCAGCTTCGCCGCCAAACCGCGCGAGGACGTGGCGGTGGGGGTGCGCGTGTTCCACGAGAAGTTCGGCTACGGCGCGGTGGTCGCGCAGGAAGGCAACAAGCTCGAGATCGAGTTCGAGGTGGCGGGAAGGAAGCGGGTGATCGACAGTTTTGTCAGGGTGGCGGGATAGAGCCACGTTTGCGATGCGGAAATTGCTGACCCCAAACCCGACCATCCTGAGCCTGTCGAAGGACTGCCCTTTTCTTCAGGCCGTTGCGCACGAGGCACGAAGCGAAGGACAGTGCTTCGACAAGCTCAGCATGGACGGGTCTTGGTTTGGATCGTGACCGCCGCTCTACCCCGCCATCCGCTCGATCAAGGCCAGCGCCGCCTTCGGATCGGCATCGACCATTCCGAGCAGCGTCCGCGCCGGGCCGTCCGGGGAACGCCGGTGCTGCTCCCAGTCGCGCACGGTGCTGACGGGGAGGCGCAACTTGCCGGCGAACTTGGTCTGGCTGAGCCGGGTCTTGGCGCGGATCGCCTTGACGTCCGGCCCCGCAGCGATGCGGCCTTTGCCGGTGTCGCCCTCCGCATAGGCGATCGCGTCGGCCAGCCCGGCCGCGATCTTGTCGAATGCCTTACTCATGATCGCCGGCCTCCTCTTTCCGTACGCCCAAACTGGCCCGCAATGTGGCGGTCAGCGAACGCAGCGCATTACGCTCGCCTTGGGTCAGATTTTCCTTCTCGCCTTTGCCGAACACCGTCAGCAGGAACACCGGAATGTCGCCGCCGCCGAAATATCAGACTACGCGGTAACCGCCCGATTTGCCCTTTCCGCGACCGGCCAGCCGCGTATTGCGGACACCGCCGGTCCCTTGCATTACATCGCCCGCTTCCGGCGTGGTGGCGACGAAATCAACAGCTGCGACCATTTCGCCTTCGGTCATGCCAATGTGCTTGGCCTCGCGCAGGTAGCTCTCGGTTTCGATAACAGTCTGCACTGCCTTTTTATACGGCAATGCCGTATAATTCGCAAGCGGCGATCGATCCCTTATGATGATCAGGAAAGCCGGCATTTACCTAATTGGATGCAAACAGCACGAATGCGATTACAAGCGGACATCCATCGAGAAGGCTCCACCAAGCATACCGTTTGGGATGCGACGACTTCGACAGCCGTACCGATCGCTCGCCCCGTGGCCGTCGAAATCATCGAAATCAAAGTAGGGGCGTTATTGCTTCGACTCGATATTCGCGGCGATTGCCTCGCGGACACTTGGCACGAAGATGTCGAAGCAGCGAAACGCCAGGCCGAGTTCGAGTACGGTGTTCGCCCGGACGATTGGACGGCGAAAGCCTAGGCTTGATACTTAGCCCATTTCCCCCGCGCAAATCTCATGAAACCGCCTGATCCCCCCCTCGAGCTGCCCCAGCGTCAGCTCCTGCACCGCGCCGCTGGCCAACCCCTCCTGTCCCAGCGCCGCCGCGCGGAAATCCTCGCCGGCGAACACCCCGCCGTCGAGCAGGTCCCATGACCGCTTCCAGTGGTCGCGGGCCTTGTCGGTGCGGGGTTCCTCGGGGATCAGCATGAAGTCTTCGACCAGGGTGCGGCCCACCCCCTGCGGCCAGATCGCCATCACGTTGATGTAGTCGGGGCTCATGATGATCACGGTGCCGGGGAACAGCAGGTATGTGTAAGTTCCGACCCGCCGCAGCGCGGCCATGTCGGAGAGGTCGACCCCCTCGATCTCGGCGGCGCGGCCGACGAAGCTGCGCTGGTGCGGGCCGATCAGGTCGCCGCTGGTGACCCCGTCCTTGAAGAACGGGGCGATGGTTTCGGCGTGGAGCCGGATGACGTGGTAGCTTTCGGAGAACGCGTCGATAATCAGCTTCCAGTTCGCCGCGACTTCGTGGGTGCGGCGCGCGTAGAGGTGAAGGTCCGCCATCGCGAAGGCGTCGAAATCGGGGCCGAGGGTGTCGGCGTGGGCGAAGTCGGCCTCGGGCACAGGAGAGTACCAGATCACCCCGCCGGCCTCGCGGCTGGGCAGCTCGGCGAGGCCGTAGTCGCCCTTGTCGAGCCCGGGGAAGGTGTCGGGCCGGGGCAGCGCGAGCAGGCGGCCATCGGTGGCGTAGGTCCAAGCGTGGTAAGGGCAGGTCAGGCGCTTGCTGCACTGGACCTCGCCTCCCTCGACCAGCCGGGTGCCGCGGTGGCGGCAGACGTTCATGAACACGCGCACCGCCCCTTCGCCGTCGCGGGCGATCAGCAGCGGGCGGCCGGTGGCGTCGTGGGCGACAGCCATGTTGGGCTCGGGGATCAGCGCCGAGGGGCACAGCACCTGCGGCAGGCGGCCGAACAGCCGCGCCTTTTCGCGGCCCCACACCGCGGGGTCGGTATAGGCGCTCGCCGGAACCCGGGCGATCCCGGCGCCGGTCCGCAGGCGGCCTTCGGCGATGGCGTGGGCAAGCGCGAGCTGGCCGGGGGTGGGCGGAGTACCGGGCGGCGCGAATGCTGTGGCCATGGGGCTACCAATCGAGTGGAACCGCGCTAGGTTCGCGCGAATTTCCAGCGGGAGCAAGCGTGGTGAACGAACCGGGCCAAGCCGTAGCGTCGGATCGGCGCAGTTTCATCGACTCGGTGCGGCCCTACCTCGAGAAGGAATCGCTCGCCGCGTTCTTCCTCGGCGTTTCCTCGGGCTTTCCCTATGCGATGATCGGCGCGACGCTGACCACACGGCTCGCGCAGGACGGGATCGACAAGAAAACCGTCACCGCCTTCACCCTCGCCTTCCTCGTCTATAACCTCAAGTTCCTGTGGGCGTGGATCGTCGACGGGGTGCGGCTGCCGCTGCTTGGCCGGCTCGGCCAGCGGGTGTCGTGGATGCTGGTTTCGGGCGTGCTGGTGATCGCCGCGGTGGTCAACCTCGCGCTGGTCGATCCGCAGGCCGACATCGGCTGGACCGCGACCTGTGCGATCCTCGTCGGGGCGGCCGGGGCGACCTTCGACATCGTCATCGACGCCTACCGGATCGAGACGCTCAAGCCCTACCAGCTCGGCACAGGATCGGGGATGAGCCAGTACGGCTGGCGGATCGGCTCGGCCGGGGCGGGCGCGCTGGCGCTCTTTGTCGCGGCGCGCTCGGGCTGGGATGCGGCCTACATCGCCTGTGCCGCTTTCGCGCTGCCGGCGATGCTCACCGCGCTGGTCATGGGTGAGCCGCCGCGCCACCGCGAGGCGCTCGGCCGGCGCGGGCTGGGTGAGGTCTGGGCCTCGATCGCCGGGCCCTTCGCCGAGTTCTTCCAGCGCAATGGCGCGCTGCTCGTGCTGCTCTTCATCCTCGTTCACAAGATCGGCGACACCCTCGCCAACCTGACCTTCCGCCTGCTGTTCGACGACCTCGGCTTCTCCAACGACGAGATCGCGCTCTACGACGTCGGGGTGGGGTTCTGGGCCTACCTGATCGGGGTGTTCATCGGCGGGGTGGCTTACGCCCGGCTCGGGCTCAAGCGCTCGGTGCTGGTCGCGCTGGTGCTGATGGGGGTTTCCAACCTCAGCTTCGCCGCTCTCGCCGCAGCGGGGCATTCGAACCTCGGCATGGCGAGCGCGATCGGGTTCGAGAACATCGCTAGCGGTTACGGCGGAGTGGTCGTGGTCGCCTATTTCTCGGCGCTGTGCGACCTGCGCTTCACCGCCGCGCAATATGCGCTGATCTCGGCGAGCGCGAGCGTGGTTGGGCGCTTCGTCACCGGGACCACCGCGGGCGGGCTGATCGAGGGCTTCGGCTACGTCGAATTCTACCTGCTGACGACAGTTCTGGCGGTGCCGGGGATCGTGCTGTTCTGGTGGATGAGCCGGACCGGGCTGGTCGACCAGGCGATGGGCACCGCAGGCGGCGGGGCGGACGCTAATCCGGAAACTCCGCATTGAGCCGGAGGACTTCGCCGGCGAGGTAGAGCGAACCGACCATGAGCACCGGGTAGTCGTCCGGCGGAAGTGAAAGCAGCGCCGCTTCGATCCCGTCCGCCGATCTGGCATCCGCTCCGAAGGCTTCGGCGGGATGACTTTCGCTTCCTGGCACCGGAATCACCGTCAGGCTCCTGATCTTGCCCTCGAGTGGCCCAGTGATCGCCTGCGGGTTCTTGCTGGCCAGCATGCCGATAATCAGGTGGACGGGGTTCGCGAAGTGCCGCGCAATCGCCCGACCCGCGTCGGGGTTATGCCCGCCGTCGAGCCAGACCTTGCGGCCCGGGACCAGCGCAGTCAGCGGACCCTCGGCAAGCAGCTGCAACCGCGCCGGCCAGCGCGCCGCGCGGATGCCTTGGGCCATTGCCTGGGGTGAAACTTCGAGCGCCGACTGGTGCCGCAGCATGGCCACCGCGAGCGCGGCGTTGTCGGCCTGGTGCGCCCCGGCTAGCGCGGGGAGGGGCAGGTCCAACTCTCCCCGCCGGTCGAGATAGGCGATGGTTGCCCCGATCTCCGCCGACCAATCCAGATCGCGGATCGCGGTCTTCGCGCCGACGCGCATCGCATGGTCGATGATCGTCTTGGTCACCGCGGGCGGATAGGCCTGCGTCACCAGCGGCACGCCCGGGCGGGCGATCCCGGCCTTCTCGAAGGCGATCCGTTCGAGCGGTTCGGCGGGGACGCCTTCCTCGGGCGCGAGGAGGAAAGCCTCGTGGTCGATGCCGAGCGAGGCGATCCCGCACACCGCCTGGCCTTCGAGCACGTTGGTCGCATCGAACCGTCCGCCGAGCCCGACCTCGATCACGCAGGCGTCGGCCGGGGTGCGGTGGAAAGCGAGGAAGGTGGCGGCGGTGGTGACCTCGAAGAAGCTCGGCGCGAGGTTCTCGCCCGCATCGAGCACTTCCTTGAGCAGCGATGCGAGGTGCTCGTCCTCGATCAGCTTGCCCGCGATCCGGATGCGCTCGTTGTAGCGGACCAGATGCGGCTTGGTCGCGGCGTGAACGGTGTAGCCCTGGGCTTCGAGCATTGCGCGTAAATACGCGCAGGTCGAGCCCTTGCCGTTGGTCCCGGCGACGTGGAGCACCGGCGGCAAGTCGCGCTGCGGATCGCCCAGCCGCGCTAGCAGGGCGCGGATCGTGTCGAGCCCGAAGCGGCCTTGCGGCAGGCTCAGCGCGCCGAGGCGGTCTAGCTGGGTTTGGACGGCGGGGGAATCCGAGATGGCGAAGTCGCGCAATTTACCCCTCCGTCAGCGCTGCGCGCTGCCACCTCTCCATTGCTTCGCAACAGGGAGGATTTGGGAAATCCTCCCTGTCGGCGAAGCCGATGGGGAGGGGGACCGCCGCCGGAGGCGGTGGTGGAGGGGTCAAGCCGCCGCCTTTTCGCCCAGATAGTCCAGCAGCACCGCCAGCCGCTCCCTCAGCGCGCTCCGCGACACGACCATATCCACCATCCCGTGCGCATGCAGATATTCCGCGCGCTGGAAGCCTTCGGGGAGCTTTTCGCGGATCGTGTCCTGGATCACCCGCTGGCCCGCAAAGCCGATCAGCGCGCCGGGTTCGGCGAGGTGGACGTCGCCAAGCATCGCATAGCTCGCGGTGACCCCGCCGGTGGTCGGATCGGTCAGCACGACGATATAGGGCAGCCCGGCGCGGTTGAGGCGGCTGATCGCCACGGTCGCCTTCGGCATCTGCATCAGGCTGAGAATGCCCTCCTGCATCCGCGCGCCGCCCGCGGCGGTGCAGATCACGTAAGCGCACTTCTCCTTGAGCGCACGGTCGACCCCGGCGACGAAGGCGCTGCCCACCGCCATTCCCATCGATCCGCCCATGAAGGCGAAATCCTGCACCCCGAGCACGCATTTGTGCCCCTGGATCGCGCCGAGCGCATTGGTCAGCGCATCGGGGTGGGGGTTGGCGGCGCGGGCGGCCTTGAGCCGGTCGGGGTATTTCTTCGAATCTCTGAACTTGAGCGGGTCTTCTTTGACCTTGGGCGCGGGGAGGATCTCGAAGCCGGGATCGAGCAGCTGCGCGAGCCGCGCATCCGCCCCGATCCGCCCGTGGTGTTCGCAGCGGGGGCAGACGCTGAGGTTTTCCTCGAACTCCCTGGTGAACAGCATCTCGCTGCACCCGGGGCACTTGATCCACAGGTTGTCTGGGGTGTCGCGCTTGGCCGTGAAGGGCAGCGAATTGCGGACGCGGTCGAGCCAGGACATGGGCGGGCCTTAGCGCGTGATTGCGGGCGTTGCGAGTATTTGGTTCACACGAAGACACGAAGACACGAAGAGGTCATTTCGCGCCGCAGGCGCTGGTCCTGCGCGCGGTCGTGTAACCAAACCGGATATGAGATAGGCGGCTTCGCCGATCTCGGGACACCTTCGTGTCTTCGTGTCTTCGTGTGAAATTCTCTACCGCGCCGAATGCACCGCATCGGCCAGGGCGCGGGTCAGGTCGCGGATCGGGCCGGCGGCGTTTGCGCCGTGCTCGCCGACCAGCTCGACCAGCGCCGAGCCGACCACCACCCCGTCGGCAACGCGCGCGATCTCGGCCGCCTGTTCGGGTGTGCGCACGCCGAAGCCGACCGCGACGGGGATCGTCGCGTGAGCCTTGAGCCGCGTCACGGCCTCCTCGATGCTCGCCTGGGCGGCCTGCTGGAGCCCGGTGATCCCGGCGACCGAGACGTAGTAGAGGAACCCCGCCGAGCCCTCGAGCACCGCGGGCAGTCGCGCCGCGTCGGTGGTCGGGGTGGCGAGGCGGATCGGGGCGACGCCCGCGGCGCGCAGCGCGGGGCCGAGCTCGGCGTCCTCCTCGGGCGGGATATCGACGCAGATCACCCCGTCGACCCCGGCCTTGGCGCACGCGGCGGCGAACCATTCGGGCCCGCGGGTGATCATCGGGTTGGCATAGCCCATCAGCACCAGCGGCACTTGCGGGTGGCGCGCGCGGAAAGCGGTGGCGAGGGCGAAGAGGTCGGCGGTGGTGGTTCCCGCGCCGAGGCTGCGCAAGTTCGCCGCCTGGATTGCCGGCCCATCGGCCATCGGATCGGTGAACGGCATCCCCAGCTCGATCACATCCGCCCCGCCTTCGACCAGCGCGTCGAGGATGTCGGCGGTCGGCCCGTCGCCGCCGGTGACGAAGGTGACGAGGGTGGGGCCACGGGCAAATGCGGCGGTGAGGCGGGTCATGGCTTGTTTTTCAGCCAGCTTGAGCAACCGCGGGCGAAACCCAGGAAAACGAATAGTATGAGGAATTTGTCCCACTCAACTGCATTGAGAAGCGTGCCACGGACGTATGCCGCCAGAGCAACGACCGGGAGTCCGACGGCCAAAAAAAGTCCGTTCCACAGTAGTATCTCATGCACGAGGGTGCGGTGATGCAGAACCCGGGAATTGCTCACAGCTCCACCCCGAGGTGCTCCGCGACCGCGAAGATGTCCTTGTCCCCCCGCCCGCAGAGATTGGCGAGAATGATCGCGTCCTTGTCCATCGCCGGCGCGACCTTCTGGACCGCGGCGATCGCGTGGCTTGGTTCGAGCGCGGGGATGATGCCTTCGGTGCGGCAGAGCAGCTGGAACGCGGCGAGGGCTTCGGTGTCGGTCACCGAAGTGTAATCGACCCGGCCGACTTCCTTGAGCCAGGCGTGCTCCGGCCCGATGCCCGGATAGTCGAGTCCCGCCGAAATCGAATGGCCTTCGAGGATCTGGCCGTCCTCGTCCTGAAGCAGATAGGTCTTGTTGCCGTGGAGAATCCCGGGGCGGCCACCCGCCAAACTCGCGGCGTGCTCCTTGTCAAGCCCGTGCCCCGCCGCTTCGACGCCGAGCATCTTCACCTCGGCATCGTCCAGGAACGGGTGGAACAGCCCGATCGCATTGCTCCCCCCGCCGATCGCCGCGACCAGCAGGTCGGGCAGGCGGCCGGTGCGGCTGAGCATCTGCGCGCGCGCCTCGCGGCCGATCACGCTCTGAAAATCGCGGACAAGTTCGGGGTAGGGGTGCGGGCCGGCGGCGGTGCCGATGATGTAGAAGGTGTCGTGGACGGTCGCGACCCAGTGGCGCAGCGCCTCGTTCATCGCGTCCTTCAGCGTGCCCGAGCCCGAGGCGACGGGCCGGACTTCCGCGCCCAGCAGCTTCATGCGGAACACGTTGGGCTGCTGGCGCGCGATGTCGGTCTTGCCCATGTAGACGACGCAGGGCAGGCTGAAGAGAGCGCACACGGTGGCCGTGGCGACGCCGTGCTGGCCCGCGCCGGTCTCGGCGATGATGCGCGTCTTGCCCATGCGCCGCGCCAGCAGGATCTGGCCGAGGCAATTGTTGATCTTGTGCGATCCAGTGTGGTTGAGCTCGTCGCGCTTGAAGTAGATTTTCGCGCCGCCGAGGTGCTCGGTGAGCCGCTCGGCGAAGTAAAGCGGCGACTCTCGGCCCGCGTAGTGGGTCAACAGATCCGTCAGCTCGGCCTTGAAGGCCGGGTCGCCCTTGGCGGCCGTGTAAGCCCGTTCCAGATCCAGGATC
>JBOHIC010000181.1:0-1395 GCA_050725835.1 Novosphingobium sp. | reverse complement strand
GCTGACCACCACCATGATCATGAGTCCGGCGAGGACGGCGATGAGAAAGTAGGTCTTCATGGCGCGTCCCCTACGCCTAGCCCGAGCGAAAGGCCAGCGGGCAAGCGCCCGGCGCGCAACGCCTCGGCGAGCGTCGGGCCGTCCTCACCGCGGCGGCGCAGATCGGCCAGCGCGGGCGAGCCGCGCCGCTTGGCGAGCTTGCGCCCGTCACTTTCGCAGACCAGTTCATGATGGTGCCACACCGGCACCGTGAGGCCCAGCAAGGCCTGGAGCAGCCTGTGGACGTGGCTCGCAGCGAACAGGTCGCGGCCGCGCGTGACCAGCGTCACCCCGTCGGCGGCATCGTCGAGCGTTGCGGCGAGGTGATAGCTCGCAGGCTCGTCCTTCCGCAGCAAGACGACGTCGCCGAACTCTTCGGGCCGGGCCTGCTGGACCCCGGCGAGTTCGTCCACCCATTCGAGCGGCTCGGCGATCGCGACCGCCCCTGCCATGTCGATCCGCCACGCCGCGCCGTCAGGATCGACCTTGCGGCTGCGGCAGGTTCCGGGATAGACCGGCCCGTCGGGTCCTGTGGTGGTGGCGGCGGCGAGCACCTCGGCGCGGGTGCAGCGGCAGGGGTAGAGCAGCCCCATCGCCTTGAGCCGTTCGCCCGCCGCGGCATAGCTCGCCAGCCGCTGCGACTGGAACACCGGATCGCCATCCCAATCCAGTCCAAGCCATTGCAAGTCGGCCAGAATTTCCGGCACGAGTTCAACCCGGCTGCGCGCGCCGTCGATGTCCTCGATCCGCAGCAGGAATTCGCCGCCGCGTTCCTGCGCCAGGTCGTGCGCAACCACCGCGGCGTAGGCATGGCCGAGGTGGAGCAGGCCGTTGGGGCTGGGGGCGAAACGTGTCCGCAGGGTCACAGCGCGCTTGTCCTGTGGATTGCGGCGCAAGGCAAGGCTTGACGCCGCGAGTCGCCCCATGCTGTCTAGCGCCATGCGCTGTCACCGAACCGAAATCGCAGCCAGTTACCGGGGGCCATGCTCAAGTCGGAGCTGATCGAGCGCGCGGCCCGGTTCCGCAGCGCCGAGGGGGATCCCTCGCGGCACTTGTCCGATTGTCCCGCGCTGGTGCTCAACGCCGATTACACCCCGCTTAGCTATTATCCCTTGAGCGTCTGGCCGTGGCAGACCGCGATCAAGGCGGTGTTCCTCGAGCGGGTCGATATCGTCGCGAGCTATGCCCGCGAGGTCCACTCGCCGTCGTGGACGATGCCGATCCCCAGCGTGATCGCGCTGCGGCAATACGTGCGGCCGAGCGAGTTTCCCGCCTTCACCCGGTTCAACGTGTTCCTGCGCGACCGGTTCTCGTGCCAGTATTGCGGCAGCCCGCACCACCTGACCTTCGATCACG
>JBOHIC010000180.1:0-10179 GCA_050725835.1 Novosphingobium sp. | reverse complement strand
GTTTGAATCCGAACAGCAGGAACTCGTAAGTCCAGGCCCGCCACCCCGGCCGCGGCGCGAACCCCTCGAGCCGCGCGCGGACCGCGGCGAAGCGGGTCTGCGCGGCGGGCGTCACGTGGAAGGGGGCGGCGGCGGTGGAGCTTTCGGGAAGTGCGGCAGGTTAGGATCGAACGCGGCCCACCTGGGTGCGCTATCGGTCCAGATCACCGCTTGCGGGGCGATCAGGTCGCTATCGTCGAGCATGCTGACCCGCACCCCGCACAGCTGCGGCGCGCCCGAACCCTTTGTGAAGACATGCGAGCCGCAATGCGGGCAAAATGCGCGCCAGGTCGTGTTGCCGCTGGCTGCGGTGCTCTCATACCAGCTCAGCTCGCCCGCGTGGGCGATCGAATCCGCGCGGAAGAAGGCGTTGGTCGTCCCATTGCCGCCGGCGAACTTCTGACAATCCCGGCACCAACACGTCCGCGCGCCGATCGGATCGCTCTCGATCGCCAGCGTCACCGCGCCGCACAGACATCGCCCGGCGTGGGCCATCGAACTAAACCTGCCGCCGCGCCATGAAGGCCAGCTTTTCGAACAGCATTACGTCCTGCTCGTTCTTGAGCAGCGCCCCGTGGAGCGGCGGGATCGCCTTGGCCGGGTCGCGGTTCTGGAGGACGTCCAAGGGCATGTCCTCGTTGAGCAGGAGTTTGAGCCAGTCGAGCAGCTCGCTGGTGCTGGGCTTCTTCTTGAGGCCGGGCACGTCGCGGACCTCGTAGAAGATCTCCATCGCCTTGCTCACCAGGGTCTTCTGGATGCCGGGGAAGTGGACGTCGATGATCGCCTGCATCGTCTCGCGGTCGGGGAACTTGATGTAGTGGAAGAAGCAGCGGCGCAGGAAGGCGTCGGGCAGCTCTTTCTCGTTGTTCGAAGTGATCACCACGATCGGGCGCTCGGCAGCGACGATCCGCTCGCGGGTTTCGTAAACGTCGAAACTCATCCGATCGAGCTCCTGGAGGAGATCGTTGGGGAATTCGATGTCGGCCTTGTCGATCTCGTCGATCAGCAACACGGGCAGGGCAGGGCTGGTGAAGGCTTCCCACAGCTTGCCCTTCTTGATGTAATTCGAGATGTCGTGAACCCGCTCGTCGCCGAGCTGGCCGTCGCGCAGGCGGGCGACCGCATCGTATTCGTAGAGCCCCTGCTGCGCCTTGGTGGTCGACTTGACGTTCCACTCGATCAGCGGTGCGCCGATCGACTCCGCCACCTCGTGGGCAAGCACCGTCTTGCCGGTCCCTGGCTCGCCCTTGACCAGCAGCGGACGGCGGAGCAGCACCGCGGCGTTGACCGCGACCTTGAGATCCTCGGTCGCGACGTAGTTGCTGGTGCCCTCGAAACGCTGCATCGGTGAGTTCCCGTCAGTTTAACCGTTCGGTTAAGCGGATAGCAGCGGCGCGCGGCGAGGCAAGCGCGATTTGCGGGACGCGAAACGGAACGGGGGCGCCGCAGCGTTAACTGCGACGCCCCCGAAAAGTCGCCATGCCGGGACGCCGGGCTCGTGGCGCGAGGCCACCAAACTTGCGACCCGAAGCGTACCGCGCATTGCTGCGCTGCTGCATGGCGACCCCCTCCCCCGAGAAGCGGTATTGGGAAATCGCCGCGGGTCTATGCCTCGCCGGTGCGCGGGACTATAAAGTTCTTTGGAATCGAGGGAAAACGATGTCGGACTTCGGCGTCCCGACCTTCACCGAACTGGTTTCGGAGCAAGTGCTCGCGCAGATTCGGGCGGGTTCGGTGCGCCGCGCTTACGTCGACGGCGAGCGCTTGCACGACCGCGGCGATGCGGCAGGCGCGATCGACCTGGTGGTGGCGGGCCAGGTCAACCTGTTCCGCCTGAGCCCCAACGGCCAGGAAACCTTCGTCGGCACGGTCAACCCCGGGCAGAACTACGGCGACTTCGCCATCACCGGAACCCGGCGGTCGCATCGCGGGGTCGCGGTAGGCCCGACCACCGTCGATCACCTTCCGCGCGAGGCGGGGCCGGCGCTGCTCGCCGACGCCGCGGTGGTTGGCGCGCTCTACCGAATCGCCGCCTTCCGCCTCGCCCAGGCGCTCGAGATGCTCGACGACATGCGCTCGCTGCCCCCGCTCTACCAGCTCGCCCGGCTGCTGCTGAGGCTGCTGCAGACCGCCGGATCGGGGCGGACCATCGCGATCCGCCAGGAAGACCTCGCCGGGATGCTCGGACTCTCGGCGGTGACAATGGGCAAGCTGCTCGCCGCGTTGCGCGATGAAGGTTTGGTCGAAACCGGGTATCGCCGCATCGGCGTGTCCGACCCCGCGCGACTGGCGCAATGGATCGCAGCGTTCGTGCAGGAATAATAGACGGTCGATGGTTCGCGCGGCAGAATTGCGCTAACCTGTCGTCATGATCATCATCACCGGCAGCGCCGTACTTCGTCCCCAGCACCGCGAGCAGGGCTTCGCGCTCGGGATCGAACACTCGGCTCGCTCACGCGGCGAACCCGGCTGCATCGCGCACAATTGCCACGCCGATGCGGAGAACGCCGACCGCATCGTGTTCGTCGAGGAGTGGGCCGACATGGCGGCGGTGCAGGCGCATTTCGCAGTGCCGGAATCGGGGGCGTTCGTCCGCGAGCTGAGCGCGCTGGCGGTTGGCGCGCCCGAGATGCGGCTGTTCGAGGCGACCGAACTGCGCCGCTAACGCCAAATTCCGCCGATCCCAGCGCGAAACGACCGAGGTTAGGAATCGATGACGAAAATCGGCCGCGAATAGAGCAGATCGACATCCTGCTGGGTGAGCATCGTCAGCAGGTTGGGAACCCGGTAGGTGTAGGTCAGCGTCAGCTCCTTGGCCCCGGTCACGCGCTGGGTTCCGGCGTTGGTCACGGTCACTCCGACATCGGATGTACTCAGGCCATAGGGCGGCCGGGTCAGCGCGAGCTGGGCGTAGGATTCGATCTGCGAATTGGCGAGGTCGTTGCCGGTTTGGTACTGAACCGCAGCGTAGCGAGCGACGTCGGCCGAGGCGCTGCGCATGGCGTTGTAGCCGTGCATGCCGACGCCGAGCTGGAGAGCGCCGAGCATCATCCCGAGCATTACCGGACCAAGCAGCGCGAACTCGATGATCGTGCTGCCCGAGCTGTCGGCTGCCAGCCGCCCAAGAAAAGAACGACGGGTCACGCGACGATCACTCGCCGGGTGATGCGATACGTCACCGGACGACCGATCCCGAACTCGGTCCACGCCGGGGTGTAGGTGTCCTGGACGAAGATCTTGAGGTAGGTCGTGACGCTCGCGGTGCCGCAGCTTTCTTGGCTGGTGACCAGCGAGGTGTTCGCGCCGCAGCGGTATTCGTTGGATAGCGCCACCTTGCTGCTGGGCAGGTCGGCGGAAGCCATGATGATCGACTTGATCGTGTTGCGCTCGCTCTGCTCGTCGGGGGCCGAGGCGATCGCGATCTGGGCGGCTTCGGCGACCGCGCTCTGCAGCTCGCTCTGGCGCGAGACCATGCCGCTAACCTCGAACCCGCCAATGCTCATCACCGCGAGAACGGGCACGATGAACGCCGTCTCGATAGCCATCGAGCCGCGCGTGTCGCGTGCCAGCGAGCGGAGCAGGGTGGGCTTCATGATCATGCGACCAGCTTCACGTTGCCGCCTTCGGTGGCGATCACCGTATCCTCGGTGACTCCCGCAGGGCAGAAAGTGGTCATGTTGGCGGTGCCGGTAATCGTGATCATATTGGCCGCGATCATCAGGCACTGGCTGGTGACGCTGGCGGTGCCTTCGAACGCGATGTGGCTGTTGGGCAGGTAGATCGTGCCGTTGAGCACGGTCGCGGCGTTGCCGTTGAGCTTGTTGGCGTTGGCATTGGCGGTCGAGGAGCGATCCTCGAACACCAGCATACCCGAAAGCTTGTTGGCTTCGACAGAACTCACCCCCTGCGCCATCAGCTCGGCCGAGGTAATCGCGGTCAGGTTGACGTTGGAGCCGCCGTTGATGTGGATCGACGCGCCGCCCTTGAGCACGAACATCACGCCGGCGCCGGTGACTTCGTACTGGCCCGGAATCTTCAGCTGGCCACCGTTGAGGATGTACACCCCGGACGAGAACACGGTTTTACAGCTGATCTGAAGGTCGGTGTAGGTGCCGGGGGTCAGCGACGCCTGGGTCTGGGTGGTTGTCGCGACGACATTGGCATAGGTCGTCGCGACCGCAGTCGTCTTGACTTCCCAGATCGAGTTCTGGCCGCTGCCCGAAATCTTGGTCGAAGTCGTGGTGGTCGAGTTGGTCGTCCCGGCAACGGTGCCGTTGGTCACGGTCAGGTTGGTCGGACCGGCGGAGGTGGTGCTGCCGGCGCGCGGCGATGAATAGGCGTAAGCCACCGCGTTGTTGGCGTTCGAACCGCGCTTGTAGGTGTACGACACCGTGGTGACGACGGTCTTGTCCGCGGTGGTGGTCGTTCCGCCCGCGACGCAGGCATAGGTCTTGGCGGTCTGACTCGAAGTCGGATTGGGCGGGCTGAGCTCGGCGAAGGGATCATAAAGCCCGGACATGTTCTCGTGGATCTCGTCGTCGGTGTGGGTGTCGAACCAGTCGTCGATCCCGCCCTTGGCGAGCACCCAGCCGGCGTCGATGTCGGGGTTGCCGTTGACCCGGATCGCTTCGTCAGAATCCGACAGCGCGGCGATGCCGCAGCCCGCGGTCAGCACCGAGGAGCCGCCGATGGTCACCGCGCCGTCGGCGTCGTCGTCGACCGCGATGATGCAGCTGGTGAAAGTCGAACCGCTGGCGAAGCTCGCCTGGGCGAAAACATAGACCGTGGTGGTCTGCCCGGTGAGGAAGCTCGAGAAGGGCAGGCGCTGCGAGGCGGTCGCCGAGACCGCGACGCTGTTGTTGCTGCCCCCGGCGTAGTTGGCGAGGCTGACCACCGGGGTGGTCGCAATCGTCGTGGTCATCGAGGTGTTGGCGGTAAACTCCTGCTGCGCGCGGGTGGCGTAGTTTTCCGAGAGACTTTCGTCAGTGCGCGCCCAGGCGCCGGCCAGAGCCGACTGATCGACCGCGTACTGCAGCTCACGCTTCCACATGTACCACTGCGACACGTCGACCGCGATGCCGGTGCCGCCGACCAGCGCGGGCATGCCCAACGCCATCAGCAAAGTGGCGTTTCCGCTGGTGTGCGAACGGAGATTCCGCAGTGTGCGGCGGACCTTCTCGAACATGATCACCCCTGCTTGCAGCGCCTTGGAATGTCCGCGATTAGGCCATCAAGGTATCCGCTCCATCAAGGCACAGGGTTAATCGCAGGTTACGCTCGACCGCGCGCCGAGGCTTGACGAGGGCGACGCGCGCGGGGAAGCGGCGAGGGTGGACGATGCAGCGCTGCTCGAGACCTTGCCCGCACCGGCGCGGCTGGCGCTGGCCTATGCTCCGCGCTCCGCGCGGCGCGATTGGCTGACCTGGCTGGCGTTCGACGCCCGGCTGGCGCGGATCGTACGCCAAGCCCGCGAGCCGCTGCTCGGCCAGATGCGACTCGCCTGGTGGCGCGACCGGCTGGGCGAGGAGCCGCTCCAGTGGCCGACGGGCGAGCCGTTGCTGGCGGCGCTGCGCGATTGGCGCGGCGATCTCGCCACGCTCGCGGCCGTGGTCGATGCCTGGGAGCTGCTGCTCGCCGAGGCCTCCGATGCGGCGGTCGCCGATCTGGCCGTCAGCCGCGCCGCAGCGCTGGTTGTTCTTGCTGGGAGGCTGGGCGTCGGACACGCGGCCGAAACCGTACGCCAGGCCGGCAGCAGCTGGGCGCTCGCCGAGCTCACCCAGACCGCGCCGCTCGCTCACCCGCGCTTGCCCCGCGCGATGCGGCCCCTGGCGGTGCTGCTGGCATTGGCGCGGCGGCCCGAGGGCGGAGCCGCCGCACTTTTCGCAACGCTGCGCGCTGGCTTGTTCGGCCGCTAGGCTGCGATAGACTGGCGGTCCGCAACGGAGTCGCCGCCCATGCACCGCGCTGTCCTCGGAGCCGTCGCCGCCTTGCTGCTGGTCGCCGGCGGGATGTTCTGGTGGCAGGGCCGCGCGGCGACCGAGCAGGGTGCCCCGCCGCCCGACATCTCCGCGCCCGACGATGGCGGCGGAGAGGACGTTGCGCTGCCCGACGAGGACGGCGCCGGCCAGTTCGGCGCCTCGCTGCCCGAAGTCGACGAGGACTCCCGCGAGGAACGCCGCTTCAACCGGCTCGACCGCGACCGCGACAACCTGATTAGCCGCAACGAGGCGCTCGGCCCGCGCGTCGCCGCCTTCCGCAAGCTCGACCGCGACGGCAACAACCTCCTGAGCTTCGAAGAGTGGGCGGTCGCCACCTCGAACCGCTTCAAGGCCGGCGACGCCAACGGCGACGGGCGGCTGACCCGCCAGGAGTTCGAGCGGACCAAGCCCAAGCAGGCGGCGGGGCCCAAGTGCCGGTGCTGATCGGGGCGCTATTGCCGATATGAACTCTTTGGCCCCTCCCCAGTGGGGAGGGGTTGGGGTGGGAGTTCCACGCCAGCGGCGACGCGAGGCCTGGCGGCCTCGCTCCCCCACCCCCGGCCCCTCCCCGCCGGGGAGGGGGGAGTGGCCTTCGACGCACATTGGCTCAAGCCGCGCTAAGCCAGCCCGCGAGGTCGGCTTTGGCGCGCTCGGTATAGGCGGCCTTGCGTCCCTTCTTCTTGATCGCCACATCGACCGGCGGGAACAGCCCGAAGTTGACGTTCATCGGCTGGTAGGCCTCGGCCTCGGCATCGCCGGTGATGTGCGCGAGCAGCGCGCCGAGCGCGGTGGTGCGGGGCGGTGTGGTCCACTCGCGTCCGCCCAGTTCGGCCGCGGCCATCAGCCCCGCCATCAGACCCACCGCGGCGCTCTCGACATAGCCCTCGCACCCGGTGATCTGCCCCGCGAAGCGGATATGCGGGGCCGATTTCAGCCGCAATTGCCGATCGAGCAGCCGCGGTGAATTGAGGAACGTGTTGCGGTGCAGCCCGCCGAGCCGGGCGAACTCGGCGTTCTCGAGCCCGGGGATGGTGCGGAACAGCCGGACCTGCTCGGCGTGCTTGAGCTTGGTCTGGAACCCGACCATGTTCCACAGAGTGCCGAGTTTGTTGTCCTGGCGCAGCTGGACCACGGCATAGGGCCAGCGCCCTTGCGGAAACTCGGCAGTCGCGGTGTGCGGGTTGTCCAGCCCGACCGGCTTCATCGGGCCATAGCGCAAGGTGTCCTCACCGCGCGCCGCCATCACCTCGATCGGCATGCAGCCTTCGAAATAAGGGGTGTTCGCTTCCCACTCGCGGAACTCGGTCTTGTCGCCCGCGAGCAGGCCGGAGTGGAAGGCGCGGTATTGGTCGCGGTCCATCGGGCAGTTGATGTAGTCCTTGCCGCCTTTGTCCCAGCGCGCGGCCATCCAGCAGATCTCCATATCGATCGAGTCGCGGTGGACGATCGGGGCGATGGCATCGAAGAAGGCGAGGCTGTCGGCCCCGGTCGCCGCGCCGATGCTGGTCGCCAGCGCAGCGGCGGTGAGCGGGCCAGTGGCGACGATAGTCAGGCCCGCATCGGGCAGCAGGTCGATCCGCTCGCGGACGACCTCGAGCGTGGGCTGCGCAGCGAGCGCGTCTTCCACCGCTGCGGAGAACACATCTCTATCGACCGCCAGCGCCGAGCCTGCCGGAACACTTGCCACTGCGGCAGCCGCCATCACCAGCGAATCGAGGCGGCGCATTTCGTGGTGGAGCAGGCCGACCGCGTTGGCGGTGTCGTCGTCGGAGCGGAAGCTGTTCGAGCAGACCAGTTCGGCGAGGCCGTCGCCCTGATGCGCCGGGGTGGTGCCGCCGCCGCCGCGCATCTCGGACAAGCGGACCTTGAGTCCGCGCCGAGCGAGCTGCCACGCCGCCTCGCTCCCGGCGAGCCCACCGCCGATGATGTGAACGTCGTAAGCCATGCCGCGGCCCCTACCGCTTGCGCGGGGGCGAAAGCAACGCCAAGGACCGGGCATGGGGGAAACCATGGAATCGACGCAGAGCAAGGCCGGGCGCGCGCTGCTGATCGCGAGCGTATTGGCGAGTCTGGGTTACTACCTCGCGCGCAACGCTGCGCTTCCCGCGCCCGCGCTGATCGCGTGGAAGGGCGCCTGCGTCGGCCTGCTCGCGGCCTATGCGCTCGCGGCCGGAGGGAGCGCCGCCCACCGCACCATCGCCGGAGTAATGGCTCTCGGCGCGCTCGGCGACGTGCTGATCGAGGTGAGCCTGACTTACGGCGCGCTGGCGTTCTTCGCCGGACATGTTCTCGCCATCACGCTCTACTTGCGCCATCGTCGCGAGACGATGCCGATGTCTCAGCGGCTCACGGCAGCCGCTTTGCTGCTGCTCACTCCGGCGATTGCCTGGCTGCTCCCCGCCGACCGCGGGCAGGCGCCGGGCATCGCGATCTACGCGCTGGCGGTCGGCGGGATGGCCTGTGCGGCCTGGGCGAGCGCCTTTCCGCGCTATCGCGTCGGTATCGGCGCGGTGCTGTTCGTCGTATCGGACCTGCTGATTTTCGCGGGAATGGGACCGCTTGCGGACAGTCCGCTGCCCGGACTGCTGATCTGGCCGCTTTACTATCTCGGCCAGCTGCTCATATGCCTCGGCGTCATAGGCGCGCTGCGGGCGAAGGAAACCGCGGCCTAGCTCGCGCGTTATCCCCGGATGCGCATAGTTCTCTATGACGCCGAGGGGCACGACAGCGAGACTTCGCTGGCCGAGCTGCCGGGCGGCGAACCCGGCGACACCCGGTTGCTGTGGCTCAACGCCGAACTCGCCGAGCTGCGCGCCGCAAAGCTGCCGGCGAGCCTGGCCGAAGCCGTGCGCGCGTTCGATGCGGGCGATACGCTCGTTCGCCTGCGCGAGGATCATTACAGCTTCGCGGTGCCTTCGTGGCGCGGCAACGGCGAGCACGCCGATTGCCGGCTGGCGATGCTGGTCGGGCACAACTGGCTGATCACCCTTGGTGACGGCGCCGCCCCCGCGTTCGACAACTTCGTCGAACAGGATACCGGCGAGACGATGAAAGGCCGGCTCACCGCCTCGACGCTCGCCGCGGCGCTGCTCAGCGAGCACCTTGTCGAAATCCGGCGGAGGCTGTCGGCGGTCGATAGCGAGATCGACAAGCTCGAAGACGCGATCCTGCGCGATCCCGATCGGCGCAGCGCGCTGCCGGTCCTCGCGGTCCTGCGCCGCCGCGTCGCCCGGCTACGCGAGGTCGTCGCCGCGCACCGTCCGGTGATCCATACGTTGGTCCGGCCCGATTTCCTGCCCGAGGTCGCGGCCGAGGATCGCACCCATTTCGAGCACCTCGCCGACAACTTCGCGCGGCTCGAAGGCGAGATCGCCCGCGCCCGCGATACCGTGGTCGGCAGCTTCGAACTTTACGCAACCCGCGTCGCGCAGGACACCAACCGGCTCTTGAAGGCGCTCACAGTCACCACCGTGATCACCGGCATGGTCGCGGCGCTGGCCGGGGTGTTCGGAATGAACTTCAAGATTCCGTACTTCGATACCGGGGTGGCAGGGTTTACCGGGGTGGTAGTGGCGATGGTCGCGCTTGCCGGGGTGCTGGTCGCGCTCGGCCTGTGGCGGCGCTGGTTCTAACCGTTCCACGCGGCGATAGTGGTGCGATGCAGCTCGCGGCGGCGGCCTTCGTAGCCGCCGGTCGCCTTATGCAGTACCGAGCGGTTGTCCCACAGCAGCAGCATCCCCGGCTCCCAGCGGTGGCGATAGACGAAGCGCTCATCGCCCTGCCAGGCTTGCAAGTCGAGCAATAGCGGGATCGCTTCGGCCTCGGCCATGCCCTCGATCCCGACGATGTAGCCGAGCGTCGAGAAGAACCCGCGCCGCCCGGTTTCGGGATGAGCGGGAACCAGCGGGTGCGCCTGCGTCGCCAACGCGGCCTCGCTCGGGCGGATGTCCATGCTGCGCCCGGCGTCGCGTTTTCCGTAGGTGCCGTCAGGGGCATAGGGGATGCGCGCAGAGTGGATCGCAACGAGATCGCCGATCTCGAACTTTCGATCCTCGTCGAGCGCCTCCCACGCAGCATGCTGGTTCGAGAACAGGGTGTCGCCGCCGGTCGGCGGAATGTCGATCGCCAGCAGGCAGGTGCCTGCCGGCGGGCGGGCCTGGAA
>JBOHIC010000179.1:0-23276 GCA_050725835.1 Novosphingobium sp. | reverse complement strand
GAGCAGGATGATATCGTAATCGTAGAGCTTGCCGAGGTCCAAGCCCTCCTCGCCGAGATCGGTCGAGTAGACATTGAAACCCTCGGTAGTCAGCATCAGTTCGATGGCCCGGGCCGTGGTCGGCTCGTCCTCGATCAGCAACACGCGCATGGGTAGTCCCCCTTTGCCCCGATCCCGTGCGATAACCCTTTCGCAAGGGTCATTGCTCGCCATTAACCATAGGACCAATGAAGAGGAAAGGTTAATTTCTCGTAAACGTCTGGAATCGCGCGACTCATTTCGTCGTATTTTGCCCCCGCGCGCGCGTGGAGGCAACTAACCGACTCTTTTTTCTAGCCTTCGATGACGCGTGTTGCCGGATGGTGACGGTCCAGGTGCTTCTTGAGCATCTTGAGATTGCGGCTGTTCGAGCGGAAGAAAAAGTCGAACAGGTCGCCCGCGAAGGGGATCGCGCCGAGCAGGGCGTCGAACCCGACGTTGCCCGCCATCCCCCACAGCTTCCATTTGGGCAGGCCGAGGTTGCGCGCCTCCCACACCAGGTAGGCGCCCATCGCCGCGGTGATAACGTCGCCGACCACCGGAACCAGCCCGGCAATCGCGTCGAGCCCGACCGGACGGTTGATCCCGGGGATCACGAAGCTGCGCTCGAGCACCTTCTCGAGCGCTTCGACGCGCCGGCGCACCGACCGGGCGTCGCTGCCGAGCGGGAGGTCGGCGGTCATGCGGCGGACGGCGTCGGTTCGTTCCATGACGCTTATCTGGGGCGCATCGCCAGCGGCATCAAGGGATGCACCCCCCAGCGGTTGACCGCGAAGCCAGTGACCCCGCCCGCGACCAGCGACCAGCGGATCGGCGCGCCGAACGGAATGAAGGTGTTGGCCCGGGTCAGCGTGGCTTCGGCATCGGCAATCAGGTCGAGCCGCGCGGCGGGATCGGGTTCGCTTCGCGCCCGCGCCGCGATCGCGTCGGCCGAGCTGTCGCACAGCCCGGTGCGCGCGGCGCAGCTGAGCTGGCCCAGGAACCACGCCGGACGGGGATAGGGCGCGACCCGGTCGACCAGCCGCAGATCGGCGGCGGCGTTCGGACCGACCTTGCTCGCCGCCAGCCCCACCGCGGCAAGGTCCGCGGCGATCCGGGTGAACAGCACGTCGCCGCCGGGGCCTGCGGGCAACGCGATCCGCAGGCTTGGCTGGGGCTTGCCCGACCCGGTCCATGCGGCGACCCGGCGGGTCGCCTCAGCCCGCCGCGCCGCGAGGTCGAGCGTCGCCCAGCGTTCGCCGACTGCGCCGCTATCGCCCTCCGCGCCGGGGGTGACGAGCCGTGTGGTGGCGGTCCAGTTGCCGAGCCCGAAAGCGCCAACCAGCCCTTCGCGGTCGATCGCCAGCGCCAGCGCCTCGCGGTTTTCAGGCTTGGCGAGGAAGCCGTCGGCATGAACCACGGCGAGACCGAACAGCCCCAGCACCTGGTCGAAGCGCAGCGCCCCGCGCGAGACCCCGCCGATGTCGACCCGGGGGAAGTCCTCGATCCGCCCGCCGAGCACCACCGCCATCGAGCCTTCGTTGAAGCGGGCGATGGCGTTGGCGCCGGACAACCCGTGGAGTTCGACCCGGCGCGCGCGATCGGCCCAGTCTTCTTCCTGGGGCATCCCGCGATCCTCGGGCGCGACCGCGTGCAGCGCGAGCCAGCCCCGGTGCGGGATACCGCGCATCGGTCCGGCCCCGCGGCCCTTGCGCAGCAGCCCGAGCTCGGGCTGGGCGAGCAGCTGGAGCAGGTCGGGCTCGGGCCGCGCGAGGCGCAGCTCGATCACCCGCCCGGCCATCGCCCGGACCTCGGCGATCGCACCGAGATCGAGGGCCAGCGCGCCGCCGCGCTGGGCGGCGAGCGCCTGGGCCAGCGCCGCGCGGGCGCTCTCGCCGGTGATCGGGCTGCCGTCGGGCCAGGTCCCGTCGCGCAGCCGAAAGATGAAGCTCTGGCCGTCGTCGGTGACGATCCAGCGGTCGGCCAGCGCCGGCACCACCCGGCCTTCTTCGTCGAAGCCGACCAGCCCTTCGGCGGTGGCGCCGCGGACCAAATTCGCGGCCATCCCGCCGCGCGCCGCCGGGGCGTTGGCGGGCAGCGCACCGATCACCGCGACCGGCACCGCGCTGTCGCGTCCCGACCCGCAGCCGGCGAGCGCGAGCACGACGACGAGGCAGGCGAGGATCGGGCGGCCGGGCGGCGCGAGAGGCATGCCCGGGTCTCTAGGCGATTTTCACCGCCGCGGGAATTCGCCGTTCAGATTTTGCGGAGCACGCCGTCGCGCTGGGCCTGGGCCAGCGGCGGACGGACATAGCGCGGGGTCGATTCGCCCGGCGCGACCGGTGCGCGGGCGATCTTGGGATCGATTTCTTCGCGGAAGGCGATGCCGAAGCGGCTGTCCTGGACCCAGGCGACCGAGCCTTCGACCCAGCCGATGTTGCGGACATCGACCCAGACCAGCTGGCCGCGCAGCGCGATGACGTCGCCTTCGGCCATCATCCCGCCGGAGGAGAGATTGCGGACCTTGACCCGGTGCGTGCCCTCGAGCCCGTCGAGGCGGACTTCGGCCAATACGAACAGGCTGTCGCGCGCAATCTGCCGATGCTCGAGCTCGCCCATGGCTGTCCGTTACTCCGTAGCCTGCCGGTTCGTTTGCGCGCCCGCCTCGCGCATAGAGGGATGGCGTTTGCGCGGCGTTAAACGGAAATGGCAAAAAAGCGGTTAACCGCCGTGACGCTCAGTCGTCTCGCGAAATCTTCTCGCGGCGTTCGTGGGCTTCCTGGGCTTCGACGGTCATCGTCGCGATCGGACGGGCGGAGAGCCGGCCCAGCCCGATCGGCTCGCCGGTAACCTCGCAATAGCCGTATTCGCCTTCCTCGATCCGGCGCAACGCCGAATCGATCTTGGCGATCAGCTTGCGCTGGCGGTCGCGGGTTCTGAGCTCGATCCCCCAGTCGGTCTCGCTCGAGGCGCGGTCGTTGAGATCGGGTTCGCGCAGCGGGCCGTCCTGCAGGCTCTGCAGCGTGCCGGCCGAAGCGTCGAGGATCAGCTTCTTCCATTCCATCAGCAGCCGCCGGTAATAATCGAGCTGCGGCTCGGCCATGTAGGGCTCTTTTTCGCGGGGTATGTAATCGCTGGCGATCGCGCGTTTGGCCTTGGCCAGCACGTCGATCTCGTTTCCCAACACCGTCGCCATCCCAATCTCCAATGCCGTCGCCGCCGGGTCTGCACCCGCAGCCGCGGGTATTCCCGCTGGCCTGCCGCGCCGGTTCGAGCGGGCCTATAGGCGCGCGCAGAATCGGGCACAAGCGGCAATCGGCGGCCATCTACACCCTTGAATCTTTCGGAAGCCCGAACGGAATTTTCGGCGATTTCGCAAAGCTGTAACGCAATTCCGGCAGGCCGGCGGCATGACCGGGCAACTTTCCGCCGCCTTCGTTAACCTTTTGTTGAGCATGTTCCGCAAGGTTCGGCTCGACGGCAGGCACAGGGGGCCCGCCGAATGGGGGATTGGGGCAATGAGCACAGTCTGGTTCGACAAGAACGCAAGCGTCTTTACCGGCCAAGCGGCCGACGAGACCCACGAGGACTTGCTGGTGGCAAGTTGCCTCGCCGCCGCCGCCCAGGGCGACGTTTCGGCCTATTACGACCTTGGGGTCGCTTACTCGACCGGCAGCCACGGCGCCCACTGCGACCTGATCGAGGCGCACAAGTGGTTCAATCTCGCCGCGGTCACCGGACACGCCGAAGCCGCGATGTGCCGCGCCGACATTTCCGAGGAAATGACCGCGCGCGAAATCGCCGAAGCCCAGCGCCGCGCCCGCCAGTGGATCGCGGCAGGCACGCGCAAGGCGGCCTAGGATTTTCTGAACGGCAGGCGCTCGGCGAGGAACGCCTGGTCCATCGCCACCCCGGCGCGTTCGCGCTCGAGGAAGTCGGCCACCGCAGAGCGGAAGCCGGGATCGACGATGAAATGCGCCGAGAAGGTTTGCACCGGTTCATAGCCCCGAGCGAGCTTGTGGGGACCCTGAGCTCCGGCTTCGACCCGCTCCAAACCCAACGAAATCGCCGCGTCGATTGCCTGGTAATAGCAGAGCTCGAAGTGGAGGAACGGCTTCTCCACCAACGTTCCCCAGTAGCGGCCGTAGATTGAGTCCTGTCCAATCACGTTGAGCGCGCCCGCCACCGGGTTTCCGTCGATCTCCGCCAGAACCAGCAATAGCGCCTCGCCCATCCGCTCGCCGAGTAGGGTAAAGGCCTCGCGAGTGAGGTAGGGCTGGCCCCATTTGCGGCTGCCGGTGTCCTGGTAGAACGCCCAGAACGCGTCCCAGTGGTCGGGGCGGATTTCGATCCCGCGCAAATGGCGAATGACCACCCCTTCCTGCGCCGCGGCGCGCTCCTTGCGCAGCGCCTTGCGTTTGCGCGAGGAGAGATCGGCGAGGAATCCCTCGAAATCCGCGTAGCCGCGGTTGCACCAGTGGAACTGGATATCGCTGCGGATCAGCCAGCCCGCGGCTTCGAACAGCGCCACCTGCTCGGGCGCAATGAAGGTCGCGTGCGCCGAGGACAGAGCATTGCCCGCGCAAAGCTGCTCGGCGGCGCGGAGCAGCGGGGTGGCGAGCGCCGGATCGGCGAGGAGCAGCCGCGGGCCGCTCGCCGGGGTGAATGGCGCGGCGATCTGGAGCTTGGGGTAATAGGCCCCGCCGGCGCGCTCCCAGGCGTCGGCCCAGGCGTGATCGAACACGTATTCGCCTTGGCTGTGGCTCTTGAGGTAAGCCGGGAGCGCGGCGGCGAGGCGGCCCTCGGCACCGTGGATGACGATCGGCGCGGGCGACCAGCCGGTCCCGGGACCGACCGAGCCCGAATGCTCCATCGCGCTGAGGAAGGCGTGACCGACGAAGGGATTTCCCCCGGTCAGCGCATCCCATTCGGCGGCGGGCAGTTCGCTCACGCCGCGTGCGATCCGGGCGACGATCGTCGTCTCGTTCACTCGATCCCCGCGCCCTCGGCGATTGCGGCGTCGGCGTGGCTCGCGGCGCGCTCACGATGCTCGTCCGAACGCACCGTCCATGTCAGCAGCGGCAGCCCGCGCCGCCGCTGGCTCGCGGCGAAGCGGCTGGGCAGGTCGCGGATGTCGTAGGCGAGGAAATCGGGGCGCGCGTGCCACAGCGCGAAGTGGCGTTTGAGCCGGCCCCACAGGGTCTTGTCGTGCTCCTCGGTCACCACCAGCCCGCGCACGGTGAGCGGCGAATGAACGGCGAACCACCGGCTCACTCGCGGATCGAAGCTCATCACCGCATGGGGCGCGCGGTAGCCTTCGAGCTGGCGCCGCACCGCGAGGCACAGCGCGGCAACCTGACGGTCGCGTTTCGACTTGATCTCGATCAGCAGCGGAACCTTGCCCGCGACCTGGTCGAGCACCCGGCGCAGGCTCGGGACCGTGTCGCTGCCGCCGACCAGGGCAATCGCCGAGAGCTGATCCGCGCTGCGCCGCGCCACCGGCCCGGCCTCGCCGGTCAGCCGGTCGAGCTCCCAGTCGTGGAACACCACCGCCTGCCCGTCGAGCGTGCGCTGGACGTCGCACTCGATGCCCAGACCCCGGTCGATCGCCGCGGCGAAAGCGGCGGGTGAGTTTTCGGGTGCGCCGGCCCCGTGCAGCCCGCGATGGGCATAGCCCCACTCGCCCAGCCAGCCGACCCTGCCGGGTTTGGGCGCCGGCGCCAGCCAGCGGTCAAGTGCGGAGAGCAACAACCGCGTCGACCTCGACCGCGCAGCCCAGCGGCAGGCTCGGCACCCCGACCGCGGCGCGGGCGTGGCGTCCGGCCTCGCCGAACACCGCGACCATCAGCTCGGAGGCGCCGTTGACGACTTTGGGCTGGTCGGTGAAATCGGGCGTGCAGTTGACGAAGCCGCCAAGCTTGACGACCCGTTCGACCCGGTCGAGCGAACCCAGCGCGGCCTTCAATTGGGCGAGGATCATCAGCCCGCAGCCCTCGGCCGCGGCGATCCCGTCGGCGATCTCCAGGTCTTCGCCGAGCCGGCCCTTGAGCAGCGATCCGGCGACGAACGAGACCTGCCCCGAAACGTATGCCATCCCGCCCGCGATCACCACCGGGACATAGGCCGCGACCGGGGCGGCGGGTTCGGGCAGGGTCAGGCCGAGCTCGGCCAGCCGCGCGTCAATGCTCATGCACTTCCTCCATTTTCTCAAGCAGCCACGGGAGCGCGCTTGCCCAATCGTCGATGCGGGCGTGGGCGTGCCCGGCGGTGTAGGCGCACGAGATGTGCGGGGCGAGCAGCGGCTCGCCGCACAGGTGCAGCCGGGTCACGCGCGGGGCGACCTCCGCGACCGAAAGGTGGTGCTGCGGCAAGTCGTCGATGAACAGCGCGCGCGCGGGGCGGTACTCGGCGAGGATCGCCTGGAGCGCCGGTCCTTTTGGACCCTGGTTGGTGAAGACGCGGGCGTCGATGCCGTGGGCGCGGAGCTGCGCGGTGCGCGGATCGAGCCGGTGATCGCCGAGGTTGGTGAGGATCACCACCTCGGCCTGCTCGGACAGCCGCCCGATCGCCTCGACCGCGCCGGCGATCGGCTGCTGGCGGTGCATTTCGGTATCGAAGAACAGGTTGAGCAGCCGCCAGATCTCCGGCCCTTCGACCAGATCGCCGGTGTCCTGCCGGGTCAGCGCTTTGGAGAAATCGTTGCCGGTCATCGAGAACGCGACGCCGTGCTCCTCGCCCAGCCAGTCGCGGAACGGCGCGACCATGTGGAGCAGCACCTCGTCGCAATCGGACACGATCAGCGGCCGGCTCATGCCAATTGCTCTCGCGCCGCGGCGAGTTCGGCGGGGGCCACCGCGAGCGCTTGAGCGGCCGCGATCAGGTCGGGCTCATGCGCGCAGAGGAATTCGAGCACCGCGCCCAGCGTCGCAGGATCGCCCAATCCGGCGCGCAAATCCTCCGCCGTCAGCCCGGTCAGCGCCAGCAGCCGCGCGCCGCGCGCCTCGTCAGCCAGCACCCAGCCGAGCGCGCCCAGCGCCAGCGTCTCAGCGTCCTGCGCCGGGGATTGGGGTTCGCGAAGAATTGTCGGCGCCTCGGGTTCGGGGTTAGGGACTGCGCATGGCAAAGCGCATCCTGGTTGTCGAGGACAACGATCTCAACCGGAAGCTGTTCTGCGATGTCTTGCGCAGCCAGGGCTACGCGGTCGAGCCCTGCGCCGACGGGATGCTGGCATTGGACGCCGCGCGCCAGTTCGTCCCCAACCTGATCATCATGGACATCCAGCTCCCCAACGTCTCGGGGCTCGACCTGATCGAAGGCGCCAAGGCCGACGCCACCCTGCGCACGATCCCCGTCCTCGCCGTCACCGCCTACGCCGGCAAGGGCGACGAGGAACGGATCAGGGATGCGGGGGCCGAGGGCTATCTGGCCAAGCCGGTCTCGATCGGCCCGTTCATGGCGGCGGTGCGGGGGCTGGTGGAGCGGGCGGCATAAAGCCTGCGAGCTGGCTGCGACCTGAATTATAGCCTTCGGGATATAGACAAATTATAATACGGGGGCTATGAAGGCTAGTGACATGATCGGTCTTCTTTCACGTGGCGTTCGAAGCCGAGTTTGCCGAGTTTTCGTTCGACGTGCAGGAACGCCTGACTTCCTCTGCGGCCCTGCTGACCACGCACGGTCCGCAATTGGGCAGGCCGCACGCCGACACACTTGCCGGATCGAAGCATCCCAACATGAAGGAGCTTCGCTTTACGGCAAGCGACGGGGTGTGGCGTGACGCATTTGCTTTCGATCCACAACGCAAGGCGATTCTGCTGGTTGCCGGGGACAAGGCCGGGGTGTCGCAACAAAGGTTCTACAAGGCGCTGATCGCCAAAGCCGATGCCCGCTTCGCCGAGCATCTTGAGACGTTGAAAGGTAAGTGACATGGCGACCCAAGCAAAAGCCGCAAAGCCCGCTAAAACCTCTGTCGTTGGGCGCTCGCTTGACGAGGTGATCGGGGCCATGTCGCCGGAACGGCAGGCGCGGATCAAGGCGCGAGCCGCCGAGCTTCATGCCGAGATCGAAGGCCTCAAGGCGCTGCGCAAGCTCGCCGCGCGCAGTCAGGAGCAGATCGCGCAATCCCTCGGGATCAAGCAGCCCGGTATCGTCAAGATCGAGCGTCAGACCGACCTCTATCTCTCCACACTGCGTCGCTTTGTCGAGGCCGCGGGCGGCAAGCTGGAGCTGCGGGTGGAGCTGCCGGGGACCGGCGCCTTCGTGCTGACAGGGGTGGGCGAAATCGAGGGCAAGCGCGCAGCCTGATTTTGTACTCGCCCGCCCGATGACGCCACGCTTGACAAATCGCCTCCCGCGCCGCTTTTCGGCCCCAATCCTCGGCCAAGGGGCCGCGCCAGCAGAGGGAGCAGGGCTTTGACCGACCGCGCCGAGACCGAAGGCCGCATTGCGGCGCTGATCGCGCCGTTCAACAAGAAGGGGGTCGAGGTCACCGACGCGACCACCTTTGCGGGCGATCTCGAGTTCGACAGCCTGACGGTGATGGATTTCGTCGCGGCGATCGAGGACGAGTTCGACATTATCATCAGCATGAACCAGCAGGCCGAAATCGAGAGCTACGGCCAGCTGGTCGATGCGGTGGTGAAACTGCAGGGCTGAGGACAGGCATGATTTCCTTCCCGTTCGTCCTGAGCTTGTCGAAGGACCGTCGTTCACTTGCGGCGCGGCGTAAGGTCCGAAGAAAAAAGCGGTGCTTCGACAAGCTCAGCATGAACGGAGTTTGGGTAGGATGAGCGAGGGGATCGACGAGGCCGACCGGCCCGAGGCGCTGCGCGGCGGCGCGCCAGACCTGTTCGCCAAGTTCGATCCGCTCATCGCGATGCGCGCGGGGCTGCTCGCGGGCGGGCAGGAAGACCCGTTCAGCCTGGTGATGGAGAAGGTGCTCTCGCCGACCCAGGCGGTGTGCAACGGGCGCGAGACGATCCTGCTCGGCACCTACAACTACATGGGCATGACCTTCGATCCCGATGTGATCGAGGCGGGCAAGCAGGCGCTCGACGATTACGGCGCGGGGACCACCGGCAGCCGGGTGCTCAACGGCACTTATGCCGGGCCCAAGGCGGTCGAGGCGGCGCTGTGCGAGTTCTACGCCATGGACCACGCGATGGTCTTCTCGACCGGCTACCAGGCCAACCTCGGGATCATCAGCACGATCGCCGGCAAGGGCGACTACATTGTCCTCGACATCGACAGCCACGCCTCGATCTGGGACGGGTGCAAGCTCGGCGATGCCGAGGTGGTGCCGTTCAGGCACAACGACATCGAGGCGATGGAAAAGCGCCTCAAGCGGATTCCCGCAGGCGCGGGCAAGCTGGTGATCCTCGAAGGCGTCTATTCGATGCTCGGCGACATCGCGCCATTGAAGGAGATGGTCCGCGTCGCCAAGGAGAACGGCGCGATGGTGCTGGTCGACGAAGCGCACTCGATGGGCTTCATCGGCGAGAACGGGCGCGGGGTGGCCGAGGACCAGGGCTGCCTGGGCGAAGTCGACTTCGTGATCGGCACCTTCTCCAAGTCGGTGGGCACGGTCGGGGGCTTCTGCGTTTCGAACCATCCCAAGTTCGAGATCCTCCGGCTGGTCTGTCGGCCTTACGTGTTCACCGCGAGCCTCCCGCCGAGCGTGGTCGCGACCGCGGCGACCTCGATCCGCAAGCTGATGCAAGGTTCCAACAAGCGGGCGCATTTGTGGGAGAATTCCAAGGTTCTCCACGCGGGGCTTACCGAGCGCGGATTCCAGCTCGGAACAACCGAGCCGCAATCGGCGATCATCGCGGTGATCATGCCCGATCTCGAGAAGGGCGCGGCGATGTGGGAGGCGCTCCTCAAGGAAGGGCTCTACGTCAACCTCGCCCGCCCCCCGGCGACCCCGGCGAACATGACGCTGCTCAGATGCTCGCTCTGCGCCGAGCATACCGCCGAGCAGGTTCAGACGATCCTGGGGATGTTCGAGCGGGCCGGGAAAGCCGTAGGCATCATCGACTAGCCGATTGCGCAGCGATACCCTCGCGGGCGCAGGCGGGGAAAGGGCGCACGGTGGCATCGACCTATCGCGATCGATTCTCCGCCTGGCTGACCGCGCACGGCGCGGCGATGCGCACGATCCCCGACCTGCTCGATGCGCTGTGCCGGTTCTTCAACGCCGAGGGCTATGAGGTCTTCCGCTGCAATCTCGCCACCGAGGCGGTCCATCCGCTGATCGCCAACACCCGCCACGTGTGGTTCGCCGAAGCGGTCGATCCCGGCCCGATCAACCCGGCGGTGGTGATCGAGCGCCGCCAGTTCGCGATGGGCGAAGCGATGGTCGACGAGATCCTGTTCAACACCGGCTCGCAGCGCAGCCCGCAATATCTTGCCAGCCCGTTTTTCAAGGTCGAGGAAGTCGGCGAGCTGTACGAGCCGATCGGCCCGGCCGGCGGGCCGCAGCCGTTCCCGGTGTTCGACGACCTCGCCGCGAGCGGGTGCACCGGCTACTACGCACTGCGACTGACCAGCTTCGCCGGGCTGCTCCAGAAGTTCGGGCTGGCGACCCGCCGCGCCGGAGGCCTCGACGCCGCGCGCCGCCGCGACCTGCGCTGGAGCCTTGACCTGTTCACCCTGCACCTCGACACGCTGATCGAGAGCATCGTCAAGGAAACGCTGGCGCGGTGCTATGTCGGGGTCGATCCGGGACGGCGGGTGTGCGACGGGATGATCGGCCGCGGGGCGATCGTCTCGGTCGAGGCGGCGGTGTGGTTCTCCGACCTGCGCGGCTTCACGGCGATCGGCGACAGCCTCGATTCGCCCGCACTGGTCGAATCGCTCAACGACTATTTCGACGCGGTGGTCCCGCCGATCTATGCCGCCGGCGGCGAAGTGCTCAAATACATCGGCGATGCGGTCCTGGCGATCTTCCCGCACGCCAACTTCAGCGACGCCGGGGCCGCCTGCCGCGCCGCGCTCGCCGCCGAGGGCGAGAGTCGGGGGCTGCTCGCGCAGGCCAATGCGCGGCGCGGCGATTGCGGCTTGCCCGAACTCGCCCACGGTATCGGGCTGAGCAGCGGGACGGTGTCCTACGGCAATATCGGCTCGCGCGAGCGGCTCGATTTCACGGTGATCGGCGCCGCGGTAAACCTCGCCTCGCGGGTCGAAGCCCTGACCCGTCAGCTCGACGAGCCGGTGCTGTGCAGCGCGGGCTTCGCCGGCGAGGCCGGCGGCGCAATGCGCCCGCTCGGCGAGTTCGCGCTCAAGGGCCTCGCCCGGCCCGCGGCGATCTTCGCTCCCGCCGAGGCCGCCTAGCCGCCTAGCGCGACCGGGAGGCCGACCCCCGCGGACAGCGCACGCTCGTAAGCCATCGCGGCGGAGGCGACGTCCTGCAGCGCGGTGCCGGTCGAATCGAACAGGGTGATCTCTTTCGCCGAGGTCCGCCCGGGCTTGGCCCCGGCGACAAGGTCGCCGAGTTCGGCGTGGACCGCGGCGGGCTCGATCGCGCCCGCCGCCACCGCGTGATGCAGGTCGCCCATCGCGAGACACTGCGCGAGGACGTCGGCGACCACCGTCGCCGCGGCGAACAGCGCGGGGGCGATCTCGTGTTTGTCGGCGACGTCCGCCCCGACCGCGGCGACAAAGGCGCCGGGGCGGACGTCGCCGCGGTCGAGCAGCGGCGCGCGGGCGGTGGTGCAGGTAACGATCACGTCGCTGGCCAGGGTCGCCGACCGCAGATCGGCGACCGCGCGGCAGTCGATCTCGCTCGATGCGCAAATCCCGGCGGCGAAAGCCTCGGCGCGGCCCTCGGCGATGTCGAAAGCGAGGCAGCGCCGGATCGGCAGCACCTCCGCCAGCGCCTCGAGCTGCGGGCGCGCCTGGTCGCCGCAGCCGATCATCGCCACCGTCGCGCTGTCCGGCCGGGCGAGATGGCGCGCGGCGAGCGCAGTCGCCGCGGCGGTGCGCCGCAGCGTGATCTCGATCGAATCGAGCACCGCCAGCAGTCGTCCGTCGCCCGCGTCGCACAGCAGGACCGCGCCCTGGATCGTCGGCAGTCCGCGCGCCGCCGGATTGCCCGGGAAATTGCCGTTGAGCTTGAGCGCAGCATAGTCCCGGTCATCGCACAGCATCGCCGCTTTGGCGTGAAACCCGCCGCCGGGAACCGGCAGGTGGAGCGGGAGCGGCGAGGAAGCGCGGCCCTGGTGCGCGGCGCGAAAGGCCAGCTCGACCGCGGCGAGATAGTCCGCCGGGCGCATCAGCGCGGCGATTTCGGCACGCGACAGGATCAGCGTCGATCCGGCGGGATGCGGCGGGATTGTGGAAACGCGAGAAGCCATCGGAAGGTCTCCTCCGATGGGCGGCGCCTGCGCTTCGTGCGCCATCCCGCCCCCGGAACCGAGGTCAGGGCAGCGCTTGGACGGCGAGCCGCCTGCAATCGGGCGACTGCCTTTGGCCCGACCCGGGCGGTCTATGGTTCCGCAGGGGCAGCGTCAATCGTCGCGCCGCCAATCGTTAAGCGCGGTGCGCTATGCTTGTCGGCATGGCCGCTCGCAGCCTCGCCACCGCACTCGTCGCCGCGCTGCTCGCCGTGGGCGGGGCGGCGTGGTGGCTGGGCCGTGAGGCCGCGCCGCCGCGCGGAATGGCGGCGAACCCGTGCCCGCCCGAGGCCGCGTACAAGGGCAGCGCGGTCGAGCGGATCGACTGGGCGGGGCTGTGCCGCTGGCGCGCCGACAATGCGCGAATCGCCGCTTCGGGCAAGCGCCCGCGGGTGGTGTTTCTCGGCGATTCGCTGACCGAATTCTGGGGCGATCACGATTCTGGCTTCTTTACCCAGGGCCGGGTCAACCGCGGGATCGGCGGGCAGACCAGCGCGCAGCAGCTGGTCCGTTTCCGCCAGGACGTGGTCGCGCTGCAGCCCCGGCTGGTCCACGTGATGGGCGGGATCAACGACATCGCCGCGAACAGCGGGCTGGCCACCCCCGAGGGCTACCTCGCCAACTTCGAATCGATGATCGACCTCGCCCAGATGCACGGAATCGGGGTGATCCTCGGCACGATCCCGCCGACGGGCGACTTCGATACACCCGGCAAGGTCGCGCCGCAGCCGTGGATTTCCGGGCTCAACCGAGGCTTGCGCGAACTGGCTGCGCGACGCGGGCTGGTGCTGGCAGACTATCACGCGGCGATGGCCCATCCCGACGGGACGCCGCGCGGGGAATACTACGCCGACTGGGGCCACCCCAACGCGGCCGGCTATGCGGCGATGAAAACCGTCGCGATCGAGGCGGCCGCGCGCGCCGAAGGGATTGCCCCGCCGCCGCGCTGATGCGAGGGCTGGCGTCATGGGACGACTCAAGGGAAAGCGCGCGGTGGTGACCGGCGCGGCGCGGGGGATCGGCAAGGCGATCGCTCAGGCCTTTGTCGCCGAGGGCGCCGCGGTGCTGCTCGCCGATATCGACGGCGATGCGGCGGCGGCGGTCGCGGCGGCGCTGGGGCAGTCGGCGATCCGGCTCGACGTTTCGCGCAAGCCCGAGATCGAGCGGCTGTTCGGCGAGGTCGCGGCGCGCTGGGGCGGGCTCGACATCCTCGTCAACAACGCCGGGGTTACCCACGCCGCCGAACTCGACGAGCTCGCCGAGGACGATTTCGACCGGGTCTTCGCTACCAACCTCAAGTCGGCGCTGTGGGCCACCCAGGCCGCGGCGCGGCTGATGGGGAAGGGCGGTGCGGTGATCAACATGAGTTCGGTGAACGCCGTCCTCGCGATCCCCAACCAGATTCCCTACGCGGTCTCGAAAGGCGCGATGAAGCAGCTGACCAACGTCACCGCGCTCGCGCTCGCGCCGCGCGGCATCCGCGTGAACGCGATCGGCCCCGGCTCGATCGAGACCGAGATGCTGGCCGGGATTCTCGCCGGCGACGAGGCCGCCCGCAACCGCATCCTCAGCCGCACCCCGCTCGGCCGCACCGGCATTCCCGAAGAGATCGCCAGCGTCGCGGTGTTCCTCGCGAGCAGCGACAGTTCGTACCTCACCGGGCAGACGATCTACCCCGATGGCGGGCGGCTCGGGCTGAACTATACGATGCCGGTGGTAGGTTAGGCCGGCAGCACCGCGCTGGCGCACTTCTCGCTCGCCGCGTCGCTCCCGCCGCCGAAATAGGCCGCGGCGACGAAGCCGCCAACCACCAGCACCAGGAAGGCCGCGGTGACGAGGCCGAGGTACTTGTCGATGAAGGCCTTGATCGGCGCGCCGAATAGCCGGAACAGCACACCGACCGCGAGGAACTGGGCCCCCCGGCTGGCAATGCTGGCGAGCACGAAGGGGATCAGCGGCATGGCGATGAACCCGGCGGTGATCGTCAGCAGCTTGAACGGGATCGGGGTCGCGCCCTTGATCAGGATGATCTCGACCCCGTATTCGCGCAGATAGCACGCCGCCCTGGGGAAGCTTTCGGCCATGCCCAGCGCGCTCAGGATCTGCGCGCCGACGGTGTGGAAGGCGAAATAGCCGATCGCATAGCCCAGCAGCCCGCCGAGCACCGAGGCGATGGTGGTGATCAGCGCGAAGCGGATCGCCTTCTTGGGCTCGGCCAGGCACATCAGCCCGACCAGTGGATGCGGCGGGATCGGGAAGAAGCTCGATTCGACGAAGGCGATCCCCGCCAGCCACCACTCGGCGCGCGGATCCGCCGCCTTGGCCAGGGTCCAGTCGTAAAGGCGGCGCAGCATCGCCGCGCGCCCTAGCGGGGCGGAGTGCGGGGGGCAAGCGGGGAGGGTGATCGCCGACGCGCTGCGAGATCGGGTTCGCGCAGAGAGCGCGGAGGAAGCAGACGACGCAAAGATGTTACGCCAGCGGCGAAGCCGCATTTCCATTTCGACGGCTGGGCAAGCCCGACCGGCGGAATCGGGAGCGAGCCTGCGGCTCGGATCGACGCCTTTGCGTCTCCCCTTTCCTTCTCTGCGCTCTTTGCGTGAACCCTTTTTTGCTGAGGCTGCGGCAAACCCTACCGCTTCTTGCCCTCGACCAGCACCGCCTGCTGCCATTTGCTCGGGGCCTTGTCGGTGCGGTGGATGCAGCCCGACCAGCAGCACGGGCGGCGCTTGCCCTCCTGCATTTCCTCGCCGGTGCGGACGATCCGGCGGGCGCGGGTCGCGGGCTGCTTGGCGTCGAGGGTCCAGCAGATGAACTCGTTGCGGCCGAGCGGGGTGAGGCCCTGCCACAGTGCAAGCAACTCGGGATCGCGCTCGATCGCCCCGCGCAGGTCGTCGGGCGCCTGGTGGACGGTGCCGTGGAGGAAGGGTTCGGTCATGCCAGGGAGGCTAATATCGCGACGCGAACCTGGCAACGGGTGTCAAGTGAACCATATTGGTGTTTTGTGCTTGACATCGTCACGCTGATATGGCACAAATGCGGAACATCGCGATAGTCCGAGTCGCTCGGACCTCGCCTTTCCCCGCAACAGCATGGATAACCCGCATGGCCGCCAAGGCATCCTCGGCGCGCAAGCCGCGTACGCCGACTTTTGCCCAGTGGTCGAAGGTCTTCCTCGCCGAGCTCGCCGCCACTTCCAACGTCACCGCCGCGGCCAAAAAGGCCAAAGCGCCGATCTCCACGGTCTACGACGCACGGCGCAATCGCCCCGAATTCAACCGCGCCTGGTTCCAGGCGCTGTGCGAAGGCTACGCCCACCTCGAAATGGAGCTGCTCCACCGTCTGCGCACTGGCGAGGTCAAGCCCGCTGCCGGGGCGAAAAAGGGGGTTCGCACCTTCGACAACGCCATCGCGCTGCGCCAGCTCGCCGCGCACAAGGAAAGCGTGGGCCGCGCCAAGGCGGTGCGCAGCCATGCCGACGCCGAAGCGATCGTCCAGTCGATCAACGCCAAGCTCGAACAGATGCGCCAACGCCGCCTCGCCGCAGCCCAACGGGTGATCGATGCCGAACCCAGCACCGCCGAATGACGAACTGCTCGATGAGCTGCTCCGCCTCGACGAAGCCGAGCGGCTCGCCCGGCTGCGCGGCTTCAGCGACGAGCAGAAAGCCGAGCTGCGCTATCACTGGCCGCTTTGGTCGCGGGATAAGCAGCGCGCTCCGCGGGGCGACTGGCGCACCTGGCTGGTGCTCGCCGGGCGCGGCTTCGGCAAGACCCGCGCCGGGGCCGAATGGGTCCGCGCCGTCGCCGAGGCCGACCCGTCGGCGCGGATCGCGCTGGTCGGGGCTTCGCTCGGCGAAGTGCGCGCGGTGATGGTCGAGGGCGAGAGCGGGCTGCTCGCGGTTGCTCCGCCCGATCGGATGCCCGACTTCGAGCCCTCGTTGCGGCGGCTGACCTGGCCCAACGGCGCGCTCGCCACGCTCTATTCGGCGGGCGAACCGGAGTCCTTGAGAGGTCCCCAGCATTCGCATGCGTGGTGCGACGAAATTTCCAAGTGGGAGAACGTGAACCTGCGGGCCGAGCGGTGCTGGGACAACTTGCAGTTCGGGCTGCGGCTCGGCGAATTGCCGCGGGCGGTGGCGACGACCACGCCCAGGGCGGTGCCGCTGGTGCTGCGGCTCATCGCCGCCGATGACATCGCGCTCACCCGCGGCGCGACCGAAGACAACCAGGACCACCTGCCCGAACGCTTCATCGCCGACATCCGCCACGCCTACGGCAAGTCTTTGCTCGGCCGCCAGGAACTCGATGGCGAGCTGATCGCCGAGATCGAAGGCGCGCTGTGGACGCGCGTCATGCTCGAAGCCTGCCGCGAGCCGGCGGCGTCGAGTGTTCCCGTGCGAACCGTGATCGGGGTCGATCCGCCGGCCTCCGCCGGGGGCGACGCCTGCGGCATTGTGGTCTGCGCCTTGGGCGAGGATGGCATAGCCCGCGTGCTCGCCGACGTTAGCCTGGAAAAGCCCAGCCCCGAGCGCTGGGCTCGCGCTGTCGCCCGCGCGGCGCAGGCATGGTCCGCCGACCGCGTGGTCGCCGAGGCCAACATGGGCGGTGCGATGGTCGCCAGCGTGCTGCGCGCCGCGGACATTTCGCTGCCGCTCAAGCTGGTCCACGCCCGCCAGGGCAAGTCGGCCCGTGCCGAACCGGTCGCCGCGCTCTACGAAGCCGGCCGGGTGCGCCACGCGGGGATGTTCGCGCAGCTCGAAGACCAGCTCTGCGGCCTGATTGCGGGCGGGCGCTACGAAGGGCCGGGCCGCTCGCCCGACCGGGCCGATGCGCTGGTCTGGGCGCTGACGGAACTGCTGCTGCACAAGCGGCCGCAGCCGCGGGTGTGGCTGGCGTAGGTCCCGTCTGCCTGTTCGAACTGGCTAGCAAATTTGACGTTATAAGCGTGAAATTCACCGTCGGGAGTGATTACCAACTCTGTGATGTTGGCTCGCTGGAATGTGTCTTCCTCGGACTCATCCTCGATCTTGAGGCTCACCGTCAAAGCGCCGTCGCCTTGGTCAATCACCTTGTAGTCGTATTCGACGGTCTGACCGAAGCACGTGATCTCGCCACCGTCAACGATCAATTCCGACCCCGGATCTTCGACCGCAAGCCACCGCCCTTGCATTGCTTCGGGGAGCGGGTGGTTTCGTCCAAATCGACCCAATTCGTGCGCTCCTCGCTCCATTCTCCCGCAAGTTGCCGCCGATCCTGAGGCCGCGCAAGACGACTATCGAAAGGTTCCCCATGTCCTTCCTCGCCACGCTCGCCTCCGCCTTCAAGGGCGGAGCGAGCCACCGCGTGCCTTTGGCGCGCGGGTTCACTTCGCCGTGGTTCTTCGCCGCCGAGACCGCGCGCGCGCCGTTCGAATACAACGCGGCCGTACGCCGCGCCTATCTCGACAACCCGGTGGCGCAGCGGGCGGTGCGGCTGGTGGCGGAGGGGATCGGGGGGGCGCCGCTCTTGCCGGCCGAGCCGCGGCTGGCCGCGCTGGTTTCGGCGACCAGCGCCGGGCAGGCGCTGCTCGAGACGCTGGCCTCGCAGCTGCTGCTTCACGGCAACGCCTACGTCCAGGTGCTCAAGGATGCCGCCGGTCGCCCCGCCGAGCTGTTCGCGCTGCGCCCGGAACGGGTCAGCGTGGTTGCGGGGGAGGACGGGTGGCCGAGCGCCTATGCCTACAAGGCGGGCGAGTGCGCGCTGACGATCCCGCTGGCCGACGAGGACGCCTCGCCCAATCTGATCCACATCAAGCACTTCCACCCGGCCGACGACCACTACGGCGCGGGTTGCCTCGCCGCGGCGGACCAGGCGGTGGCGGTGCACAACGCCGCCTCGGCGTGGAACCGCGCGCTGCTCGAGAACGCGGCGCGGCCTTCGGGCGCGCTGGTCTATGAGCCGGGCGACGGCGGCGGGCTCAGCGCCGACCAGTTCGAGCGGCTCAAGGCCGAGCTCGCGAGCGCTTTCTCCGGTTCGGTCAACGCCGGGCGGCCGATGCTGCTCGAAGGCGGGCTCAAATGGCAGGCGATCGGGCTTTCGCCGGCGGACATGGATTTCGCCGAACTCAAGGCCGCCGCGGCGCGCGACATCGCGCTCGCTTTCGGGGTGCCGCCGATGCTGCTCGGGCTGCCCGGCGATGCGACTTACGCCAACTACCGCGAGGCCAACCGCGCGCTGTGGCGGCTGACGCTGCTGCCGCTGGCGAGCAAGCTGCTCGGCGCGCTCGCCGAGGGGCTGCAGGCGTGGTTTCCGGATGCCAGGCTGGCGATCGACATGGACCGGATCCCCGCGCTCGCCGAAGACCGCGAGCGGCTGTGGGCGCAAGTCGGCGCGGCGGATTTCATCAGCGATGCCGAGAAGCGCGCGTTGCTAGGGCTTCCCGATGTGGAGAACAAAGCATGAACTCTGACGCAATGCTTGCCCGCCTGATCGCGCAGGCGGCGGAAGACGGCGGCGACCTGATCACGCTGCGCGCGGTGGTCGAGGAGGCCAGCGAACTCGGCGCGGGGCGCGCGCTCGCCCGCATGGGCCTCGACGACGAAAACGCCGTCGCCGACATGCGCGAGCTGCGCCAGCTGCTCCAGGCCTGGCGCGACGCCAAGGCCTCGGCGTGGAAGGCCGCGGTCGCCTGGGTGGTGCGCGGCTGCCTCGCGCTGCTGGTCATCGGCATGGCCTGGCGGCTCGGCGTCACGGAACTACTGAAATGACCCCGGATCGAGTCCGGGGCAGGGAAAGCGCGTTGCGCTTTGCGGGTTACGCCGCCCTGTTCGGCAAGCGCGACGCCGGGCGCGACACGATTTGCCCCGGCGCTTTCGCGCGCAGCCTCGCCGGGCGGACATCGCACTGGCCGCTCTACTGGCAGCACCGCCCCGACCAGCAAGTCGGCTGGATCGAAACCATCGCCGAGGACACCCGCGGGCTGCGCGTCATCGCCCGGATCGACAATCCCGAAGGCGGCGCGGCGGCGGCGCTGCGCCGCGGCGCGGTGACCGGGCTCAGCTTCGGCTACCGCGCCCGCGGCTTCACCCGCTCTGCCCAGGGCCGCGAACTCACCGAAATCGACCTGTTCGAGGTCAGCCTCGTCACCCACCCGATGCAGCACGCCGCGCGGGTGCATCTGCTCTCTCCCCAAGAAAGGTAACGGCCCCATGGACACCGAAATCCCCGACACCGCGCTCGACGCCAGCTTCGATCTCGTCGCCCGCCAGGACGCCGCCGACCAGGCGCTCGGCGCGCTGCGTTCGGACGTCGACGAAGTGAAGACCCGGCTCGACAAGGTCAGCCGCGCCGCCGCGCGCCCCGCGCTCGACGGGGCTGCCGCCGGGCCCGAACTCAAGGGCTTCGTCGACGGCTACCTGCGCCACGGCCGCGAGAGCGAGCTCAAGTCGTTCCAAAGCACCGTCCCGGGCGACGGCGGCTTTGCCGTCCCGCGCGAGATCGACGCGGCGATCCTCGTCCAGCTGCGCAAGATGAGCCCGATCCGTTCGATCGCCCAGGTCGTCCAGACCGGCACTTCGGGCTATCGCAAGCTCGTCGCGACCACCGCCACCGCCTCGGGCTGGGTCAGCGAAACCGCCACGCGGCCGATCACCGGAACGCCGACCTTCAACGAAATCGCCCCGCCCACCGGCGAGCTTTACGCCAACCCGGCGGCGAGCCAGGCGATGCTCGACGACGCCGCGTTCAACCTCGAGGAGTGGCTCGCGAGCGAGATCGCGATGGAATTCGCCCGGGCCGAGGGCGCGGCTTTCGTCAACGGCAACGGCACCAACCAGCCCAAGGGCTTCCTCCAGGCCCCGACCGCCAACACCGGCGACGCGGTGCGCGCCTTCGGGACGCTGCAGTTCGCGGTGACCGGCAACGCCACCGGCTTCGGCACCTCGCCCGAACTCAAGCTGATCGACCTCGTCCACCAGCTCAAGGCCGGGCACCGCCAGGGCGCGAGCTGGGTGATGAACTCGGCGACGCTGGCCGAAGTGCGCAAGTTCAAGGCCGCCGACGGCACCTTCATCTGGCAGCCGGGGATCATGGACGGCGCGCCGGCGCGGCTGCTCGGCTACCCGGTGATCGAGGCCGAGGACATGCCCGATGTCGCCGCCAACGCCCTGCCGATCGCTTTCGGCAACTTCAAGGCGGGCTACCTGATCGCCGAGCGCACCACCACCTCGATCCTGCGCGATCCGTTCACCAACAAGCCCTTCGTGCACTTCTACGCGACCAAGCGGATCGGCGGCCAGGTGCTCGATAGCGAGGCAATCAAGCTGCTCAAGATCAGCACCTGATCCGGGGCTCCCCTCCCGGACGCGCCCGCGCCGCCGCCTCCGTCGGCGCGGGCGCACCTTTTCGTCCGCCTGACGGCGGGCCGGAGCCGCAAGCCAATCGCGGATGCGAGTGGCGCACCCGACAAGAACGAAAGGCCCGCGCATGAAGCGGACTATCCTGACGCCTGCCGCGCTGGCTCCGGCCGCGCTGGCGGAGCTCAAGCAGTGGCTCGGCATTTCGACCGCGCCGGACGACGCGCCGCTTACCGCGCTGCTGCGCCTCGCGCTCGACACCTGCGAGGACTTCACCGGGACGATGCCGCTGCAGGCGACCTGCGAGGAAGTGCTGCCGGTTTCGTCCGAGTGGCGAACTCTGACGACCCGCCCGGTCCAGGCGATCGCCCTGGTCGAGGGTATCCCCGCAGAAGGGGCGCGCTTCACTCTGCCGAGCACTGGTTTCGCTCTGGAACTGGACGCCGATGGCGGGGCGCGAGTTCGCGTCATCAGCCCGGGCGCTGCGGGCCGGATCGCGGTGCGTTTCGTCGCCGGGCTCGCCCCCGACTGGGCCAGCCTGCCCGAAGCGCTGCGCCACGGCGCGATCCGCCTCGCCGCGCACCAGCACCGCCAGCGCGAGGATGGTGCCGCCGCGCCGCTGCCCCCCGCCGCGGTCGCGGCGCTGTGGCGGCCGTGGCGGCGGGTCCGGCTGACGTGATCGCCGCGGCGCTCGCCGGTTTCGAGAAACTCGCCGCCCGGCTCGCGCTGCGCGCCAAGGCGCTCGTCGAAGTCCGCAAGCCGGACCGGATCGACTGGCGCGACGCCCGCCAGCTGTGGCCGCGCTTCACCGGAGAAGCCTGATGGAAATCCCCCTGCGCGCCGCGCTGATCGCCTGGCTCGCCGCCGATCCGGTGCTCGCCGCCCAGCTCAACGCGGTGGCCGAGGAAGCGCCGTCGCGCACCGCGCTGCCGTGGCTCGCAGTCGCCGCCAGCGCCTCCGCCGATTGGAGCACCAAGGACCGCACCGGCCGCGAAGTCCGCGTCGCGCTCGAACTGCACTGCCGCGGCGACGCGCCCGGCTCGGCGGCCGCGCTGGTCGGGCAAATCGAAACGCGCATCGCCGCGCTGCCGCCCGACCAGGACGGCTTCACGGTGGTCACCAGCCGCTTCCTCCGCGCCCGCGCCGAGCAACGCGCCGAGAGCCGGAGGGCGGTGCTGCTGGAGTATCAATTCAGGGTGCTGGCGGACTGACTATCTAACGCGGAGGCGCGGAGACGCGGAGAATTTCACACGAAGACACGAAGATGGTGCGCCGAGCCGCAGGCTCATGACTGATCGAGACGCCGCGATTGCCGCAACCTTCATTGAGAAGGGCGGCTTCGCCGCAGACGCGACATCTTCGTGTCTTCGTATGAACCAATTTCATCAACTTCCGCGTGTCCGCGCCTCCGCGTGAAACTCAATTCCAACCCAAGGAGCCTCACCATGACCGCCCAGAAAGGCAGCGCCTTCTTGCTCAAGATTTCGAATGGAGCGCCCACCCCGGTTTACCAGACCGTCGCCGGCCTGCGCACCACCCAGATGTCGATCAGCGGCGATACCGTCGTGGTGACCAGCAAGGACAGCGGCGGGTGGCGCGAGCTGCTTTCGGGAGCGGGGGTGCGCTCGGTCTCGGTCAGCGCGGCGGGAATCTTCCTCGGCAGCGCCGCCGAAGCCCAGGTCCGCGCCAACGCCATGGCGGGCACGCTCGACGCCTACGAGCTGAGCTTCGAGGGCGGCGAGAAACTGCGCGGGGCATTCCTCATCCAGCGGCTCGATTACTCGGGCGATTTCAACGGCGAACGCAATTACACCCTGAGCCTCGAAAGCTCGGGCGCGGTGGTGCCGGCGTGACCCCGGAACAGGTCCGGGGTGCCCCGGAACAGGTCCGGGGTGACAGGGCCAACGCGCTGCGGGGCGAGGCGAGCTTCGCGATCGGCGGCACTCCGCACCTGCTGCGCCCCAGCTTCACCGCGCTGATCGCCGCCGAGGACGAGCTCGGCCCGCTGTTCGCGCTGGTCGAGCGCGCCGCCGCCGGCCAGCTCAAGCTCGCCGAGCTCGCCGCGCTGTTCTGGCACTGCCTCGCCGACCGCGCCGGGCTGACCCGCGAGACGCTGGGCGAAGCGGTCGCCAAAGCCGGCCTCGCCGCCTGCGCCAAACCGCTGCGCACGCTGCTCGGTCAGATCCTGCAAGGCCGCGAGTGAGCGACCGGCTGGGTGTGGTCGTGCCGCGCTGGCAGGCGCTCGCCGCGCGGCTGCTCGGCTGGCGGCCCGCCGACTTCTGGAACGCCACCCCGGCCGAGCTCGCAGCGAGCCTCGCCCCGCCCGATCCCGCCGCCGCCCCGCTCGGCCGCGACGACCTGTCCCGCCTGATGGAGCGCGAGCCATGACCGATCCCGTCGATACCCTGCTGGTCGAGGTCCGCGCCGAAACCCAAGGGTTCGCACAGGACGTCGCGGCGATGCGCGGCGCGGTCGACGGCCAGCTGGTCGATGGCTTCGCCCGCGCCGGCAATGCGCTCGAGCGCGGCCTGCTC
>JBOHIC010000178.1:0-9007 GCA_050725835.1 Novosphingobium sp. | reverse complement strand
TGCGGTCGCGGGTGGTGATCGCCAGCGCAGCGTTGCGAGCGGGGTATTCGACCAGCAGCTCCTCGCTCTTGCCGCCCCGCTTGCTGAGCAGCATCCCCGGCCGCGCGGCGTCGACCTTCGCCACCGCGACCACGTCGCCGTTGCGGGCGGCGCTCTGCTTGGCGGTCTTCTCGCCCTGCATCAGGAACAGCGAGCCGGTCCGGGCCGCCTCGCCGCCGACCACCAGCTCGTCGCCCTCGCCGAGTCCCGAGCCGAGCACCCGGCCGAGCGCGAGCCGGCCCATCGCCCCGCCATTGGCGATCTTGAACACGTGCAGCGCGCCGCCGTTGGCGCCGACCCGCTCGGCCGCGGCGTCGGGGGCGGGGGCCTCGTGGCGCAGCAGTTTGAGCAGGCGGTGGACCCCGCCCCCGCTCAGCGCCGAGCCGAGCACCACCGGGACCACCTTGTTGCCCTGAGTGTCGGCGGCGAGGTCGGCCATCACCATCGCCCCGTCGGGCTCCTCGTCCATCAGCAGCGCTTCCATCAGCGCATCGTCGAAGTCGGCCAGGGTTTCGAGCAGCCGAGTGCGATCAGCCCGCTCGCGGTCGATCACTTCGCCGGGAATCTCGACCCGCTCGCTCTCCTTGCCGGGGCGATATTTGTAGCCGCGCTCGAGTGCGAGATCGACATAGCCGGTGACATGCTCGCCCTCGCGGATCGGGATCTGGCGCAGCGCGAGCGGCTCGCGGCTCATCGGCTGGAGCTCGGCGATCAGGTCGCGCACCGCGCCGGCGCGGGCGTTCTCGATCTTGTTGACGAAGATGGCGTGGGGCATCCCCAGCTCGTCGAGCCGGCGCAGCGTCGGCCCGGCGAGCGCGGCGCGCTCGGGTGCGGGATCGATCACCACCAGCGCCATGTCGGCAGATTGCAGCGCGCCGAGCCCGTCGGCGGCGAAGCCGGTCCCGCCCGGCGTGTCGAGCAGGGCGAAGCGATCGCCAAGATAGTCGAAGTGGGCGAGGTTGATCTCGGTCGAGCCGCGCCGCGCGCGCGCTTCCGGACTCGAATCGCCGACCGTGGTCCCCGCCTCGACGCTGCCCTGGCGATTGATTGCGCCGCTGGCGAAGAGCAGCGCCTCGGCGAGGCTGGTCTTGCCCGTGCCGGCCGGCCCCACCAAGGCGACCGCACGGGTGGTCTGGTTGCCGGTTGCAGCTCCTGCGGGGGTGTTGCCCATCGTTCGCCTCCTTTGCTGAAGGCGCGCCGGGCGCTGGCCTGCGTCTGACGCGCTAGGTTCCGCGGATGCTGCGACTCTTGCCGCCGAGTCGCAAGCCCAATCTCGCCCACACGAGACTTGTGCCACGGCGGGGCGCACCCTAGCCTCGCCGCGATGACCACCGGTAACGAATGGCAGGGCCGGGTCGGGCGCGCCTGGGCCGACCTTTACGAACGCACCGACCGCAGCCTCGCCGGGCTGACCGAGCGGTTGCTCGCGCGGATATCGGAGCTTCCCGGCGGCACGGTTCTCGATATCGGCTGCGGCGCGGGCGAGCTGTCGCTGGCGATATCGCGGGCAAGGCCGGGCGCGCGGGTGCGCGGGATCGACGTCTCGCCCGATCTCGTCGCCGCGGCGGGCGCGCGGGCGGGGGCCAATGCGCGCGTCGGGTTTTCGCTCGCCGACGCGGCCGGGTGGAACGATCCCGAATATGTCCCCGACCTCCTCGTCTCGCGCCACGGAGTGATGTTCTTCGGCGATCCGCCTGCCGCTTTCGGCAACCTTCGCCGCGCCGCCGCGCCGGGAGCGCGGCTCGCCTTTTCGTGCTTTCGCAGCCCGCGCGAAAACCCGTGGGCGACCGGGATCGGCGAGCTGTTCGACCTCCCCGCCGCCCCGCTCGAAGCGCCCGGGCCGTTCGCTTTCGCCGACCCGCGCCGGGTCGAAGAGGTCCTGACCGCGGGCGGGTGGGAGCGGATCGATTTCCTCCCGGTCGATTTCGCTTACATCGCCGGGGTCGGGGAGGATCCGGTCGGCGAAGCGCTGGCGCTGTTCACCCGGATCGGGCCGTTCGCCCGGGCGCTGTTCGAGACACCCGAGGGGGAGCGGGCGGCGATGCGCGAGCGGCTGGGCGAATGGCTCGAGCGCCAGCGCAATGGCGATCTGGTCGCCTTCCCCGCAGCGGCGTGGATCGTCACCGCCGAGCGCCGCGACCGGGCGACCCGGCCGCGGTGAGCCAGCCAGCACTGCCGGTGGTGGTCAACCGCTCGAGTGGAGCCGCGGGCGTGCTCGCCGAGCGGCTCGAAGCCGAACTACGAGAGGCCTTCGCTGCCGCGGGCGTGGAAATTGATCTCACCCTCGCCGAAGGCGCGGAGATCGGCACGGCGCTCGAACGCGTAGCTGGGGCATCAGTGGTGGCGGTCGGCGGCGGCGACGGCACGGTCGGTCAAGCCGTAGGCGTGCTTGCGGCCAATGGCAGCGCGCTCGGAGTGTTGCCGCTCGGCACGCGCAATCATCTCGCGCGCCAGTTGAGCTTGCCGCTCGATCTCGAAGGTGCAGCGAAAGTAATCGCCGCGGGCAAGCGCGAGCGCGTCGATTACGCCCGCATCGGCCAGCGCAGCTGGATCAACAACGCCTCGGTCGGACTCTACGCCCGGATGGTCACCGCTCGTGACGCAGCGGGCGGGCCAAAGTGGTTGGCGACGATACCTGCGGCGTGGAGCGTGCTGCGTCACCTCGAACAGCGCCGGCTGACGTTGGTGCTCGATGGCGCTACCCAACGGGTCAAAACCCCACTGCTGTTCGTCGGCAACAACCGCTATTCGCTCGACGGCGGCCGGATCGGCGAACGCGAGAGCCTGAGCGACGGAACGCTCGCAGTCTATGCGCTCGCCCCCAAAAGCGCAGGCCAGCTGGTCGGCTTCGCGCTGCGGACGCTGCTCGGCCGGGCCGATCCGGCGCGCGACTTCGTGGCGCTGGCCGAGGCGGGCTCGCTGACCATCGAAGGCGTGGGCGAGATCCGTGTCGCGCTCGACGGCGAGGTCGAGAAGCTGCCGCTCCCGCTCGAATTCGCAATCATGCCCGGCGCACTGGAGGTGATCGTCCCATAGCCGCGGGCTTGCCGCGCCAAACGCCCTGCCTTATCGGCGGCACGTTATGACCTCGACCAACGAAATCCGTCGCTCCTTCCTCGACTACTTCGGCTCGCACGGGCACGAGGTGGCGCCGAGCGCGCCGTTGGTGCCCTACAACGATCCGACGCTGATGTTCGTCAACGCCGGGATGGTGCCGTTCAAGAACGTCTTCACCGGGCTCGAGAGCCGCGCCATCCCGCGCGCGGTATCCTCGCAGAAGTGCGTCCGTGCGGGGGGCAAGCACAACGATCTCGACAACGTCGGCTACACCGCGCGGCACCTGACCTTCTTCGAGATGATGGGCAACTTCTCGTTCGGGGACTATTTCAAGGAGCAGGCGATCGTCCACGCGTGGACGCTGCTGACCAAAGAGTGGGGTCTGCCGGCGGACCGCCTGACCGCGACGGTCTATCACACCGACGACGAAGCCTACGACTTGTGGAAGAAGATCGCCGGCCTGCCCGACGAGCGCCTGATCCGCATTCCGACCAAGGACAACTTCTGGTCGATGGGCGACGACGGGCCGTGCGGGCCGTGCTCGGAAATCTTCTTCGATCACGGCGCGCATATCCCCGGCGGGCCGCCGGGCAGCGCCGAGGAGGATCTCGACCGGTTCGTCGAGGTCTGGAACCTGGTGTTCATGCAGTTCGAGCAGGAAGCCGGCGAGATCGTCCGCGACCTGCCCAAGCCGTCGATCGATACCGGGATGGGGCTCGAGCGGGTTTCGACCGTGCTCCAGGGCGTCCACACGGTGTTCGAAACCACCACGATCAAGGCATTGATCGACGCCTCGGCCGATCTCACCCGGACCGATCCGGCAAGCGCCAGCCACAAGGTCATCGCCGACCACTTGCGCTCGACCAGCTTCATGCTCGCCGACGGGGTGCTGCCCTCGAACGAAGGGCGCGGCTATGTGCTGCGGCGGATCATGCGCCGGGCGATGCGCCACGCCCACCTGCTCGGCGCGAAGGACCCGCTGATGCACCGGCTGGTTCCCGCGCTGGTCGAGGAAATGGGCGCGGCCTATCCCGAGCTCGCCCGCGCGCAGCCGCTGATCGAGGAGACGCTGGCCCGCGAGGAGGTGCAGTTCCGCCGCACGCTCGAGAATGGGCTAAAACTACTCGATGAAGAGGTCGGGAGGATCACCGGGACGCTCGATGTTGTGGAGGAGGATGACACTCTTCACGCAACTGGAAAGTTGGGTGAAATGCCCGAACTCCCTGGCGAGATCGCGTTCAAGCTCTACGACACTTACGGCTTTCCCTACGACCTCACGGAAGACGCGCTTCGGCCCCGCGGGATCGGGGTCGATCGCGCCGGGTACGACGCGGCGATGGCGCGGCAGAAGGCGGCGGCGCGTGCGGCGTGGAAAGGCTCGGGGCAGGCGGCGGATGGTGAGGTGTGGTTCGACATCGCCGAGCGCGAGGGCGCGAGCGAGTTTATCGGCTATTCCGCCACCACCGGCGAGGCGCAGGTCGTCGCGCTGGTCAGGGAAGGGAAGGAAGTTCAGAGCGCCGCGGCGGGCGATGCGGTCGCGGTGATCGTCAACCAGACCCCGTTCTACGGTGAGAGCGGCGGCCAGATGGGCGACCGCGGAACCATCGACGGCCCGGGCGGCGCGAAGCTGGTGGTGAGCGACACGTCGAAGCCGCTCGGCCGGCTCCACGCGCACCATGCCAAGGTCGAGGCTGGGACGCTCAAGGTCGGCGACGTCGTGCGCCTCGCGCTCGACACCGAGCGCCGCGATGCGATCCGCGCCAACCACTCGGCGACCCACCTTGTCCACGCCGCGCTGCGCCGCCGGCTCGGCGCGCATGTGACGCAGAAGGGCAGCCTGGTCGCGCCCGACCGCTTCCGCTTCGACTTCTCGCACCCCACCGCGCTCAGCGCCGAGGACATCGCCGCGGTTGAGGCCGAGGTGAACGCCGAAATCCGCGCCAACGAACCGGTCTCGACCCGGCTGATGAGCCCCGACGACGCGATTGCGGCGGGCGCGATGGCGCTGTTCGGCGAGAAGTACGGCGACGAGGTTCGGGTCCTCTCGATGGGCCGCGACACGTATTCGGTCGAACTCTGCGGCGGCACCCACGTCCGCGCGACCGGCGACATCGGCGTGTTCCGGATCGTCTCCGAAGGCGCGGTCAGCTCTGGCGTGCGGCGGATCGAGGCGATGACCGGCGAAGGAGCGCGGGCATGGCTGGTCGGCCGCGAGGACGCGCTCAAGGGTGCCGCGAGCCTGCTCAAGACCACCCCCGACGAGGTCGAAAGCCGCGTTTCGGCGCTGCTCGACGAGCGCCGCAAGCTCGAACGCGAACTCGCCGAGGCGAAGAAAGCGCTCGCGCTCGGAGGAGGGTCGGTTCAGGCGGCGAACGCCGACGAGGAGGTCGGCGGGGTCAAGTTCTCCGGCCAGGTGATCGACGGGCTCGAAGCCAAGGAACTGCGCGGACTGCTCGATCAGGCCAAGGCGCGGCTCGGCTCGGGCGTCGCCGCGATCGTCGCGGTGAACGAAGGCAAGGCCAGCATCGCCGCAGCGGTGACCGACGACCTCACGAGCAAAGTCAGCGCGGTCGACCTGGTCCGCGCCGGGGTCGAGGCACTCGGCGGCAAGGGCGGCGGTGGGCGGCCCGACATGGCGCAGGGCGGTGGGCCCGACGGGACCAAGGCGGATGCAGCGATTGCGGCGGTGAAGGCGGTGCTCGCCACCTGAAGCTACTGCCGCCGCTGACTCGCCTCGCGGGTCGCGGTTTCGCTGCCGCGCGCGAGGTCGCGCTCGCCGGTGCGCTGCGGGCGCTTGATCTTGCCTGCCTCTTCGCCGGTCTGGTGCGAGAGTTCGTGCGATTCCTCGGCGCTGTGGGGGTCGCGGTCGGCCATGGTTCGTCTCCTTGTCGGGAGAGCTAACCCGTGGTCCCGGCAGGGCGTTCCCTCAGGCTCCTTAGCCTCGGCTTCTCGTCGAGTTCGCCCTCTTCCATCAGCTGGGCGCGGAAGAGGTCGCGCTTTTCGTGGATCGAGGCGATCACCGGGCCCATCGGCACACCGAGATCGACCAGCACCGCTTCGCTGAGCTGGAGCGAGCTTTCGAGCGTCTCGGGCACCGCATGGCTCGCCCCGGCTCGGTAAAGCGCGGCGGCGTGGGCGACGTCGCGGGCGCGGGCGATGATCGGCAAGTCGGGGTGCATCGCGCGGAGCTTCTTGACCAGTCGCTGGGCGGCGATCGGCTGGTCCATCGTCAGGATCACCGCGGGGGCGGTTTCGACCCCGAGCCGCACGAGCGTGTGGCCGCGCGCGGCGTCGCCGAAGGTCGCAGCATAGCCATCGGCGCGCGCGGCGGCGACGAGGTCGGTGTCGGCGTCGATCCCGACGTATGGCTTGCCGTGCGCGTCGAGCATGTCGGCGACCAGCCGCCCGACCCGGCCGAAGCCGATTACGATGGCGCGCGGCTGGTCGCTGTCCGGCACGGCCTTGGGCAAGGCCCGGTCGATCCGCCGCCCCAGCCGCCGCCCGCCCCAGGCGAGGATCGGGGTGACGGTCAGCCCGAGCGCGGTGACGATCTGCCAGAACTGGGCGGTGCCCGGCTGGATCAGCTGCGCGCTGGTCGCGGCGGCCAGGACGATCAGCGTGGTTTCGGACGGGCTGGCCATCAGGATCCCGGTCTCGGTGGCGGTTCCGCGGCGCGCGCCCATCAGCCTGAACGCGATTCCCGTGACCAGCGCCTTGGCCGCCAGCAGCACGGCGGTGGCGAGCAGGATGGTCCCGAGGTTGGCCCAGATCGTCCACAGGTCGATGCCCATGCCGATGGTCAGCAGGAACACCCCGAGCGCGAGTCCCTTGAAGGGCGCGGTGATTGCCTCGACCTCGCCGTGGTATTCGGTCTCGGCGATCAGCAGCCCGGCGAGCAGCGCCCCGACGATCGGCGAGAGTCCGACCGCGGCTGTGACCAGCGCGGCGACGATCACCACCAGCAGGCTCGCGGCGAGGAACAGCTCGGGGCTCTTGGTCCGCGCCGCCTGGGTGAACAGCCGCGGCAGGCCGAACCGCCCGATCACCAGCAGAGCGAGCACCACCAGCGCGCCCAGCCACAGCGTGCGCAGCAGGCCTTCGGCGCCGTCGCTCGCGGCGAAGGGCGCCATCGCGCCGAGCAGGAAAATGATCGGGACAAGCGCGATATCCTCGAACAGCAGCATCGCCAGCGCCGCCTTGCCCACCGGCGAGGTGGTTCCCGCGATCGGCAGGACCAACGCCGTCGAGGACAGCGCCAGCGCCATCCCCAGCGCCAGTGCCCCGCCGCTCGGCTGCCCGGCGAGCGCGAGGGCGAAGGCGATCAGCCCCGAGGCCACCGCCAGCTCGAGCGCGCCGAGCCCGAACACCAGCCGCCGCATCGCCCACAGCCGGTCGAACGACAGCTCGAGTCCGATCGAGAACAGCAGCAGGATGATCCCGAATTCGGCAAACGGCCCGAGCGCCTCGGGATCGGTGATGGTGACGTATTCGAGCCAGGGATGGTCGAACACCAGCCGCCCGAGGCCATAGGGTCCGACCAGCAGCCCGACGAGGATGAAGCCGATGATCGGGGTGATCCGGTAACGCGCGAACACCGGGATCACGATCCCCGCCGCGCCGAGGATCACCAGCGCATCGCCGAGCGGGGAAGCGGGGGAGAATTCGAGCGCGCCGGCCATGCTTGCACCTTGGCGGGGAGGGGCGCATTTGTCACGGGATGAGCGATGTCGATACCGCGGATGTCGCGATCGTGGGCGGCGGCCCCGCCGGGATGATGGCGGGGCTGCTGTTCGCCCGCGCCGGGATCGATGTGCTGGTGCTCGAAAAGCACGCCGACTTCTTCCGCGATTTCCGCGGCGACACCGTGCACCCCTCGACCATGGAAATCCTCCACGAGCTGGGCATGCTGGAACGCTTCCTCGCGCGCCCGCACCACCGGCTGCGCGAGGCGCGCGGCACTATCGGCGGGCGCGAATACGTGCTTGGCGACCTCAGCCATCTTAGCACCCCGGCCCCCTTAATCGCGATGATGCCGCAGTGGGAGTTTCTCGATTTCCTCCGCGACGAGGCGCGCGCCTGGCGCGGTTTCCGGCTGCGGATGGAGGCGTCCGTCGAAGGCTTCATCGAGGACGGCGGCCGCATCGCGGGGGTGCGGCTGGCGGGCGGCGACGACGTCCGCGCAGGGCTGACCATCGCCGCCGACGGGCGCAGCTCGCTGGTCCGCACGATGCTGCCGGTCGAGAACCTCGGCGCACCGATGGACGTATTCTGGTTCGCCGTACCCAAGCCGGCCGGAAGCGGTGAGGCGCTGCGCGGGATCGTCGAGCGCGGGACCCTGATGGCGCTGATCGACCGCGGCGACTACTGGCAGTGCGCTTACATCTTCGCCAAGGGCATGGGCGACGCACTGCGCGGCGAGGGGATCGCCGCACTGCGGGCGCGGATCGAGCGTGCCGCACCGATCCTCGGTCCGCTCGATGAAGTGCTCACCGACCTCTCCCAGCTCCACCTGCTCACGGTCGAACTCGACCGCCTGACCCGCTGGCACCGGCCCGGCCTGCTCGCGATCGGCGATGCCGCGCACGCGATGTCGCCGGTCGGCGGGATCGGCATCAACCTGGCGATCCAGGATGCGGTCGCCGCCGCCAACGTTCTCGCCGCGCCGATTGCGCGCGGGGCGAACCCCGATCCGCTGCTCCACAAGATCCAGAGCCGGCGGGGGTTGCCCACGCGGCTGATCCAGGCCGGCCAGCGCGCCGCGCAAAACCGCATCATCGGCAACGTTCTAGGCGGCAGCGGACCGATCCGCGCGCCGCTGCCGGTGCGCCTGCTCGACCGCTACCCGTGGCTGCGGCGGATTCCCGGGCGGATCATCGGCCTCGGGTTCCGCCGCGAACACGTGCGCTCGCCG
>JBOHIC010000177.1:0-2114 GCA_050725835.1 Novosphingobium sp. | reverse complement strand
ATGTTGCCGTCATAGGCCGGATGGAAATTCACCTCGCCGCCCACCGTCGGCACGCCGACGCAATTGCCGTAGCCGCCGATCCCCGCGACCACGCCTTTGACCAGCGCCTTCATCCTGGGGTGGTCGGGGCTGCCGAAGCGCAGCGCGTTGAGGTTCGCAACCGGCCGCGCGCCCATGGTGAAAACGTCGCGGAGGATCCCGCCAACCCCGGTCGCCGCGCCCTGATAGGGTTCGATGTACGAGGGGTGGTTGTGCGACTCCATCTTGAAGATGCACGCCTGGTTGTCGCCGATGTCGATCACCCCGGCGTTCTCGCCGGGGCCGCAGATCACCCACGGCGCTTCGGTCGGAAGCTTCTTGAGGTGAAGGCGGCTCGATTTGTACGAGCAATGCTCGGACCACATCACCGAGAAGATGCCGAGCTCGACCAGATTCGGCTCGCGCCCGAGCGCGTGGAGGACTCGGGCGTATTCTTCCTCGGACAGCCCGTGGGCGGCGACGACGTCTGCAGTGATGGCGGCCATGCGCGGGCGCATAGCCGCGCGGCGCAGGCTTCGCTACCCCGCGTTCGCCGGTTTCGCAGCGCTTTTCCCCACCCACCAGGCGATCAGCGTGACGAGGCCATAGGCAAAGAACGCGAGCAGGCTGGTCCCGGCGGCGACCTCCGGCTCGACTGGGCCGAACCAGTTGACCAATTGCAGCGCCAGCAGCACCGTGGCGAGCACGCCCAGCCGCAGCGGAGCAGGGCGCGCCGCCCGGGAATAGAGCCACAGCGCGCCGAAGGTCAGCCCGAGCTCGAGCGGGATTTCGATCACTGGGTGGTTCCACAGTCCGAGGCCAAGCTTGGGCGGCGTGCCGGCGATCGTCAGGTCGGGGACGTGGACCAGCAGGTCGAGGAACCAGTGCGACAGCACCACCGCGCCCGCCAGCACTGCTGCGGCGGTGCGCCGCGTCGCCAGCCACACCAGCCCGGCGAAGGCCAGCGCAAAGCCCGCGCTGCCGAGCAGGCTGTGGGTATAGGGCATGTGATAAAGGTCGAGCGGGTTCATCGCGCTGATCCCCGGGGTGATCCGCATCGCTTCCGTGCCGGTCAGCAGCAGCACGAAGAACGCCCAGTCGACCAACTGCGCCGCAACGAACAGCGTGCCCAGCCGTGGCGCCTTCGGGTGCGCCGCGGCGACCAGCGCCGGAGCCCAGTGGCCGACGAACATCAGCCCGCCGCCGTCAGCTTCTGCACGGCGAAGGCCGCCGCGCCGCTCGCCAGCGCGGTCGCCGCCGCGCCCCAGGCGATGTCGATCAGCGTGATCGCCAGCGGCCACTGCCGCAGCGTCGCCTGGTTGGTGAGATCGTAAGTCGCATAGGCCACCGCGCCGAGGATCGCCCCGTTGACCACCGCCACCGGCACCCCGAACGAGGCTCCCGGGCGGACCGCGAACCACACCATTCCGGCGACGTAAATCGCATAGAACGCCAGCGCGGGACCGATGCGAAACGATGCGGCGAGCAGGTCGCCCAGCGCGGGGCGGTAGAGGTTCGGCCCGGCCCAGCGCAGCCACAGGAAATCGAGCACACCGAAAGCGAGCGCGGCGGAGACGTAAGCGGTAATCCATTGCATCGGTGAGGTTCCCCTTTGCTTGCAGCTTGACCGGTGCGGCAGGTCGGGTCAATGCTCGCATGCGATGGAGAGCAGCCCCGAAATCGCCGCGCTGAGCTTCGAGGAAGCCCTTCGCGCGCTCGAGGAGATCGTCCGCAAGCTCGAGGCGGGCGAGGTTCCGCTCGACGATTCTATCGCGCTTTACGAGCGCGGCGAGCTGCTGAGGAAGCACTGCCAGGCGCGGCTCGACGCGGCCCAGGCGCGGATCGAAAAGATCGTCCAGGGACCCGACGGCGCTGCTGCCGCGGTCCAGCCGTTCGACGACGCGGGGCGCTGACCGTGACGCTGGCGGTCGTGGCCGACGCCGGGCTAGGCGCCGCGCTCGACCTGATTGCGCGCGACATCGACGCCACCTTCGACGCGCTGCTCCCGCTGCCCGACGACGCCAGCGCGCGGCTGGTCGAGGCGATGCGCTACGCCACCATCGGCGGGGGCAAACGGCTGCGCCCGCTGCTGCTCA
>JBOHIC010000176.1:0-3107 GCA_050725835.1 Novosphingobium sp. | reverse complement strand
TGGAGAAGCCGGCGTATTGGCGGATCGTCCACGGCCGCCCGGCATACATGGTCGCGCGCACTCCGCGGGTGAACGGGGCGAATCCGGGCAGACCGGGATCGCCAGCGTCCTCCGCCGTATAGAGCGGCTTGATGTCGAAGCCCTCGGGGGTGTGCCAGGTCAGGTCCCGGCCCTTGACCTCCTTCGCCGCCGCGGCCTGCCAGTCTTCGAGCTTGGCCATGTCAGGCGCTCGCGCTCGGGCGGGCGGTGACGCGGCGATGCCAGTCGTCGAGCGCGCGCAGCTCCTCGGGGAGCGGGATGCCGATGAAGCCCGCGAAATCGACCGCGGTGAGCAGGCAGATGTCGGCCATGCTGAAGCTCTCCCCGGCGATGAACGGCGTCTCGCCCAGCGCGGCATCGCACATCGCAAAAGCATCTAGCGCGCGCGGGCGCTGCGCCTCGCCGTATTCGGCGAAGCGCTGGATCGGCAGCCGCGCGGTGAACGGGTGGGTGTGGACCCACACCGCGCCGATCGGAGGGTTCAGGATCAGCTCGACGCGGCGAATCCACATCTCGATTGCGCCGATTTCCTTGGGTGCGGCGCCGAACAGCGGCGGTGCGGGATGCAGCGCTTCGAGATAGCGGCAGATCGCGACGCTCTCAGTGAGCACGCTGCCATCGTCTAGCTGAAGCGCCGGGGTCTGCCCGCGCGGGTTGATCGCAAGGTAATCGGGCACCTTGTGCTCGCCCGCGACGATCGAGACCGCCTGCGTCGGCAGCTCGATCCCCTTCTCCGCCGCGAAGATGCGTACGCGGCGCGGGTTGGGCGCGGGATTGGGGCTGTCGTAGAAGATCACGCGCCCTTGAACTCCGGCTTGCGCTTCTGGAGGAACGCCACCCCGCCCTCCATCGCGTCGGCGCTGGCTCCGGCGGTGCGCTGGCCCTCGGCTTCGGCAAGCAGGACCTGCGGCAGCGTGCCGTCGAGCGCGGTGGCGATGTTGGCCTTCATCGTGCGGTAGGCGACCGTCGGCCCCGCCGCGAGGCGTTCGGCGAGCAAGGTCGCTTCGCCCATCAGCGCCTCGTCGTCCACCGCTTTGTAGATCAGGCCCCAGTCCTCGGCCTGGTCGGCGCCGATTCGCTCGCCCAGCATCATCATCCGCGTCGCCCGCGCGCGACCGATGGTCCGCGCGAGCAACCAGGTTGAGCCGCCGTCGGGGACCAGCCCGATGTTGACGAAGGCCTGGAGGAAATAGGCGCTGCGCCCGGCGAGCACGAAGTCTCCCGCCAGCGCGATCGAGCAGCCCACCCCCGCCGCCGCGCCGTTGACCGCGCAGACCACCGGCACCGGCGCGCGCATGATCTGACTGACCAGCGGGTTATAATGGTTCTGCAGCGCGCGGTGGCTGCCGCCCTTCTGCTGGATCGCGCTCGCCTCGCCCCGCGCGGCAAGGTCCGCGCCAGAGCAGAACCCCTTCCCCGCCCCCGTGAGCAACACCGCGCGGGCATCGCCGAGGTCGTAGAACGCCGCGCTGAGCTCGTCGGCGAGCGGGATCGAGGCGGCGTTAAGCCGCTCGGGCCGGTTGAGCGTGATCTTGAGCACGCCGCCCACCCGTTCGGTCAGAATCGTTTCGTATTCGGCCATTTCATCTCCTTCCCTCTCCCCGGGTCGGGGAGAGGATAGCGAAGCTTGCTCCCATAGGAGCTAGCGAAGCTTGGAGAGGGGCACTCCCCCCGCGAGGCCGGGCCCCCTCTCCAACTGCGGCTAGGCGGCGAGCCGCCAAGCCTGCGTGTCCTCTCCCCGACCCGGGGAGAGGGTGAAATTCAATGCCCGCGCGGCGACTCCATGATCTCGGTCAGCACACCCTGCATGTCTTTGGGATGGACAAAAAAGATAAGCGTCCCGTGCGCGCCGATGCGCGGCTCGCCCAGTACGCGCTTGCCTTGGGCTTGGAACCAGGCCTTGGCGGCGTGGATCTCGGGGACTTCGTAGCAGACGTGGTGCTGGCCACCCTGCGGGTTCTTGTCGAGGAAGCTCTGGATCGAGATGTTGCCCGGCAGCGGCTCGATCAGCTCGATCTGGGTGCCGCCATCCGGCGTATCGACGAAGCACACCTTCACCCCCTGCTCGGGCAGGTCGAACGGTTCGTGGATTTCGGTCGCACCCATGACATCGCGGTAGAACGCGATGCTCTCGGCGATCGAGGGCGTGGCGACGCCGAGGTGGTTGAGACGGCCTAGGCGCACGGAAAAGACCTTTTTAAAGCAATCAAAATCAACGACGTAGAGGTCGCTTTCGAAACGTCCCTACCTTCAAAGTGATGCAAAACCTCGACAGCCATCTGCTTCAGGGAAATCGTCGGTGGGAGACAAAACTGACGCTGAGCCTGCTGCAAAAGCACCAAATCTTCATGTGCCCCGACCGCGCCCTTCAGCAAGAGATTGCATTTAAGTTCTGCCAGCGCCTTACGAACCTCGTCGCGCTCGTCGTTCCCATAGCCAGTGTGACAAGCCTCGATAACCTCGCTTCCCTCCGTCATCCGCCAAAGGGTGCTTGGATCGACCTGAGCGACCTGCGCCGCCGAAGCAGTCAAAAGGGTGACTAAATCAAAGCGGAATATTGTCATGCTTCTTCCACGGGTTTTCGAGCACCTTCCCCCGCAGCTTCCTGAGCCCCAGCGCGATCCGCCGGCGGGTTCCGTTCGGATGGATCACCTCGTCGATGAAGCCCTTGCTCGCGGCGACGAAGGGGTTCGCAAAACGGTCTTCATACTCCCGCGTACGCTCGGCGATCTTGTCGGGGTCGCCGATGTCCGAGCGGAAGATGATCTCGACCGCGCCCTTGGCCCCCATCACCGCAATCTCGGCGGTCGGCCAGGCGTAGTTGAGGTCGCCGCGGAGGTGCTTGCTGGCCATGACGTCGTAGGCCCCGCCATAGGCCTTGCGGGTGATCACGGTGATCTTGGGCACGGTCGCCTCGGCATAGGCGAAGAGCAGCTTGGCGCCGTGCTTGATGATCCCGCCCAGCTCCTGCGCGGTGCCGGGGAGGAAGCCGGGGACGTCGACGAAAGTCAGGATCGGGATGCTGAAGGCATCGCAGAACCGCACGAAGCGCGCCGCCTTCTTGGATG
>JBOHIC010000175.1:0-5565 GCA_050725835.1 Novosphingobium sp. | reverse complement strand
GGCATCCGCGGCATCGCGCTCACCAAGCTCGACGTGCTCGACGGCTTCGAGGAGCTGATGGTCTGCACCGCCTACCGGCGGCGCGGCCTGCTGCTCGACCGGCTGCCCGGCGGCGAGACCGCCCAGGCGGAGGTCGAGCCGGTCTACGAGCGCATGCCAGGCTGGCGCGAGAGCACGCGCGGCGCACGCAGCTGGGCCGAGCTGCCAGCAGCGGCGATCAAGTACATTCGCCGGATCGAGGAGCTGATCGGCTGTGGCGTGTCGATGCTGTCGACCAGTCCGGAGCGCGAGGACACGATCCTGGTGCGCGATCCGTTCGAGGATTGAATTCTTGACCTGACCTCCATTTGTTCTACTCCTGTTCACGCGAATCGGAGTCGAACGTCATGCAGGCCAATTTCGCTTATTCCGCCCCCGCCAACGACGCCGCAGGGTTGCCGCTGGCGCTGTCGATATTTGCCGACCGCGCGCATGTCCGCGACACTTTGCGCGAGGATGCCTCGGCGGCCGGGTTCCGGATCGCCGAAACCGGCGCAGTCGCGGGCCTGCTGGACGGCGACGAGGCGCGGCCGCTGGGTGAGGTGGTGCTGCTCGATTGCCCGGTCGTGGATGGCGGAACGCTCGCGGCGCTGGCGCGGCTCGATCTGCGCGCGGCGCATTGCGGGGCGCACCTCGTAGTCTCGACCTCGGTCGCCGCGCTCGACGACGTGTTCGGTTGCCTCGACCAGTCAAATCCGCAGATCCTGGTAGAGCCGAGCCGCGCCGAACGGGTGATCGCGCTCGGCCGGGTGCTGGCGCGGCTGCCCAACCTGCGCCTGCGCGAACTCAGCGAAGCCGACCGGCTGGTGCTGCTGCGGTTGACCGAGCAGGTCGACCGGATCGCCCAGCGGCTCGAGGCGCTCGAAGGCCCAAGCGCGGCATCGTCCAGCGCGTTCCGCTTCGAATCGCCCTCGGTCGGGTTCGCGGCGGCTCCTGCTGACCCCGGCGATCGCCTGGTCCGCGCCGCGCGCCCGCCGCTGCCCGATCCGCGGCTGGTCCGCCGGATCATCCGCCAGCGGCAATTGCGCGCACGGTTCTTCGATGGCGAGCTGTTCGCCGATCCGGCGTGGGACATGCTGCTCGATCTCACCGCAGCGCGCGCCGAGCATACGCGGGTCTCGGTCACCAGCCTGTGCATCGCCAGCAGCGTACCGCCGACCACCGCGCTCCGCTGGATCGGCCAGATGGTCGAGGCCGGACTGTTCGCGCGGGTCGAGGACGAGGCCGACCGCCGCCGCGCCTTCATCGCGCTGACCGACAAGGCGGCCGAAGCGATGGCGCGCTACTTCGTCGAACTCGGGACCGGCGAAGTGCGCGCGATGTGATCTTCGCCGCGGGCGGGAGGATTTGCCTAGCTCGCGTCCAGTCGCCACATTGCCGGGATGAGCGAACTCGATCTCGGCACCCAGCGGCGCGGCAAGTTCGGCGTGTTCGTGGTGGTGGCGCTGCTCCATCTCCTCGCCATCGCCGCGCTGATCCGCGCCTTTGCGCCCGATTTGGTCAGCCAGACAGTCGACAAAGTGATCCGCGCGGTCACGGTTACCGTGATCACCCCGTCGCCGAGCCCGACCGTGCCCGAACCCGCGGGCGGGGCAGGGGCGGCTGGCAAAAAGGCGACGCCGCGCGCGATCAAGGCGCCCGAGCCGAAAATCCCGATCGCCCGCACCCCTGCGCCCAAGGCTTCGAGCACCGGCGCCGCCGACCGCTCGGGCGCGCGCGACAGCGGCGCTGGAACGGGTGCGGGCGGAGCGGGCAGCGGAACCGGCAGCGGCGCGGGCGGCAGCGGGACCGGCGGCGGCGCGGCGCGTCCGCTCGAAAAGACCGCGGGCGAGATCAACGCGGTGCGCGATTTCCCCGCCGCCACCCGCGCCCAGCGCGAGGGCGCCGCGGTGGTGGTCGAGATGACCGTCGGCGCCGATGGCCGCGCGCGGGATTGCCGGGTGGTCACGGCGAGCGGCGATCCCGAGGCCGACCGCATCGTCTGCCGCCTTGCCGAGCAGCGCTTCCGCTTCCGCCCGCGGCTCGATGCGGCGGGCAATCCAGTGACCGCGAAGTACCGCTGGCGGCAACGCTGGTGGAATCCGCGAGATGGGGTGCAACCTTAGGGCGTTGTGCTAGTTACCGGCGCCATGAGTCAGATCGTCCCCGTCATCCTCTGCGGCGGCAGCGGCACCCGGCTATGGCCGAAGAGCCGCGCCGCCCGGCCCAAGCCGTTCCTGCCGCTGGTCGGCGAGGACACGCTGTTCGCCGCGACGCTGGCGCGCTGCGCCGGGTCGGCGCGGTTCGCCCCGCCGATCGTGGTCACCGGCCAGGCCCATCTCGCCCATGTCGAGGTACAAGCGCCCGCCACCGCGCAGATTGTCGTTGAGCCCGCGGCAAAGAACACCGCTGCGGCGATTGCGCTCGCCGCGTTGCGGCTTCCCGCCGAGGCGGTGATGCTGGTCTGCCCGAGCGATCATCACATCGGCGATTGCGAGGCTTTCGTCGCCGCGGCGGAGGCCGCCGCCGGGCTCGCCGGGGAAGGCTGGCTGGTCTCGCTCGGGATCGAGCCGACCCGGCCCGAAACCGGCTACGGCTATCTCAAGCGCGGCGCGCCGCTGGGCGATGCGGGCTACCGGCTCGCCGAATTCGTCGAAAAGCCCGCCGCCGCGCGCGCCGCGGACTTCCTCGCCACCGGCGGCTACGCCTGGAACGGCGGGATCTTCGCCTTCCGCGCGGGCGATTTCCTCGAAGAACTCGCCGAGCATCGCCCGGCGCTCGCCGCGGCGGTCGGCGAGGCGGTCGCGGCGGGGCGCCATGAGGGCCGCCGCTTCCATCCCGATGCCGCCGCTTTCGCGCGGATCGAGGGCGAATCGGTCGACTACGCGGTGATGGAGAATACGGCGCGCGCCGCGATGGTCCCCGCGGCGATGGCCTGGTCGGACATCGGCTCATGGGTCTCGCTGCGCGAAGCGCGGCCGCGCGACGCCCATGGAAACTCAGTCTCCGGCCCGGCCGAGCTGGTCGATTGCCGCAACGTGCTAGTCGACAGCGACGGCCCGCGGGTTTCGGTGATCGGGCTCGAAGACGTCATCGTGGTGGTCGACGGCAATGAGGTGCTGGTCACCACCGCGGCGGGCGCGCAGGCGGTCGGCAAGCTGCGCGGCGCGGCCGAGCAGTGAGCCTGCTGCCGACCCGGATGGTGGCCAAGCCGTGGGGGCGTGAGGCGCTGCCGCCGCCCTTCACCGCACCGCCGGGCGAAAAAGTCGGCGAGGTGTGGTTCGAGCCGCCCGCGGACTTCGACCGGCTTCTGGTCAAATACCTGTTCACGAGCGAAAAGCTCTCGATCCAGAATCACCCCGGCGGCCCCGGCGGCAAGGAGGAATGCTGGCTGGTGATCGGCGCCGATCCGGGCGCGGCGCTGGGGATCGGCTTCCGCGAGCAGATCGGCACGGAGGCATTGCGCGCCGCCGCGCTCGACGGCAGCATCGAAAACCTGCTCGCCTGGCACCCGGTGCGCGCGGGCGACTTCTTCTACATCCCCGCGGGCACGGTCCACGCGATCGGCGCGGGCGTGAGCCTGATCGAGGTCCAACAGAACAACGATGTCACTTACCGGCTCTCCGACTACGGCCGCCCGCGCGAACTGCATCTCGAGGAAGCAGTGTCGGTCGCGGTCGGCGCGCCGCACCCGGCCGGGCTGCGCCGCCACTTGCCGCACACGGGCAGCATAGCGCTGGCCGATGGCCCGTGGTTCCGGCTCGACCGGATCGAGGGCGCGCCCAGCGCCGAGATTGGCGCCCGCTACGCCGGGCCGCTGCTGGTGATCCCGCGGCTCGGCACGGTGCTGGTCGATGGCGAGCCGGTCGTTCCCGGGCAATGTGCAGTCGCATCCTCGCTCGCCGCGGCCAAACTGCCCCAACGCGGCCAGGCGCTGATCGCGCAGCCCTGCACTTGACCCCTTCCCCCTCGATGGGGGAAGGGTGGCGCATGTCCACCACCCACCCCGTCCCGCCCGCGTGGGCCGCTAAGGCCTATGTCGATGCCGTCGGCTATGCCGAGAAGTATCGCCGCTCGCTGGAGGAGCCCGAGGCGTTCTGGCGCGAGGAAAGCGCCCGGCTCGACTGGATGCGGCCGTGGACGCAGCTGAGCAAGTGGTCCTACGACCAAGCCGATTTCGGGATCGAATGGTTCGCCGACGGCACGCTCAATGTCAGCGCCAACTGCCTCGACCGTCACCTCGCCGAGAACGGTGACACCGTCGCGATTATCTGGGAGGGCGACGACGCGGCGCAGCAACGCAGGCTCACTTACCGCGAGCTCCACAGCGAGGTCTGCCGGATGGCCAATGCGCTGCTTGGCCTGGGCGTGGCCAAGGGCGACCGCGTCACGATCTACTTGCCGATGATCCCCGAGGCGGCGATGGCGATGCTCGCCTGCAGCCGGATCGGTGCGATCCATTCGGTGGTGTTCGGTGGGTTCAGCCCCGAGGCGCTGGCGGGCCGCATCCTCGATTGCGACAGCCGCGTGGTGATCACCGCCGACGGCGGCATGCGCGGCGGCAAGCTGGTTCCCTTGAAGGACAACGTCGATGCCGCGCTGGTGCAGTGCCCGGGGGTTTCGGCGGTACTGACCGTCCAGCACGCCGGCAACCCGGTGGCGATGGCGGAGGGCCGCGACCGCTGGTGGCAGGAGCTGCGCGAAGCCGCCTCACCCGTTTGCCCGCCGGTTGAAATGGGCGCCGAGGACCCGCTGTTCATCCTCTACACCAGCGGCAGCACCGGCAAGCCCAAGGGGGTGCTCCACACCACCGGCGGCTACCTCACCTGGGCGGCGATGACCCACCACTACGTGTTCGATTACCGCCCGGGCCAGATCTACTGGTGCGCCGCCGATGTCGGCTGGGTCACTGGGCACTCTTACGTGGTCTACGGCCCGCTCGCCAACGGCGCGACCACGGTGATGTTCGAGGGCGTCCCCAACTGGCCGACCCACTCGCGCTTCTGGGAGATCGTCGATCGCCACCAAGTCGAGATTTTCTACGGCGCGCCGACCGCGCTGCGCGCGCTGATGCGCGAGGGCGACGACTGGGTGACAAGAACCAGCCGCAAGTCGCTCAGACTATTGGGTTCGGTCGGCGAGCCGATAAACCCCGAAGCGTGGGAGTGGTACTGGCGCGTGGTCGGCGAAGGGCGCTGCCCGATCGTCGATACCTGGTGGCAGACCGAAACCGGGGCGGCGATGATCACGCCATTGCCCGGTGCGACAGACCTCAAGCCCGGTTCAGCTTCGTTCCCGATGTTTGGAATCGTTCCGGAAATTGTCGACGCTGAGGGCGCGACGCTCGAAGGAGCGGCCGAAGGCAATCTCTGCATCACGCGCTCTTGGCCCGGCCAGATGCGCACCGTTTGGGGCGATCGCGAGCGCTTCTTCGCGACCTATTTCACCACCTACCCGGGCATGTATTTCACCGGAGACGGCTGCCGGCGGGACGAGGACGGCTACTACTGGATTACCGGCCGGGTCGACGACGTGATCAACGTCTCG
>JBOHIC010000174.1:0-12675 GCA_050725835.1 Novosphingobium sp. | reverse complement strand
CCAAACGGTTGCACGAAGGCGACGTGGTCGAGTTTCCTGCTGGAGTTTCGGCCATCTCTGAAGCGCGCCATGCCGACGGCAGCTGGACGCTTGCTTTCGCGGGCGAGGAGCCGGTCGAGGTGCTGCTCGAGCGCGCCGGGCGTATGCCGCTGCCGCCCTACATTGCCGGAAAACGCGCCACCGACGAAGCCGACCGCGCCGACTATCAGACGATGTTCGCGGACAAGGACGGCGCCGTCGCTGCGCCGACTGCGGCACTGCACTTCACTTCCGAGCTGATGACGGCGCTGACCGCTGCCGGGATCGGCCACGAGACGCTGACCCTCCACGTCGGCGCGGGAACCTTTCTCCCCGTCAAGGCGGACGACACCGAGGCTCACGCGATGCATGCCGAATGGGGCCGGATCGACGCCGCTACCGCCGAACGGCTCAATGCAGTCCGCGCAGGCGGGGGCAGGGTAATCGCAGTCGGCACCACCAGCCTGCGCCTGCTCGAAAGCGCCGCTGATGAAGATGGCGCAATTCACCCGTTCGAAGGCGATACCGCGATCTTCATCACCCCCGGCTACCTCTTCCGCGCGATCGACGGGCTGATGACCAACTTCCACCTGCCCAGATCGACGCTGGTCATGCTGGTTTCGGCGCTGATGGGGCGCGAACGCATGCTCGCGGCCTATGCCCACGCCGTCGCCGCGGAATACCGCTTCTACAGCTACGGCGACGCCTCGCTGCTGCTGCCCTGAGGCGCGATCGGGCTCCAGCTGTCGATCACGGCGTCGATCACCGCGTCGTTCGGGGCGACCCGCCCGTCGAGCATCAGCATCGCCAGCCCGTGCGCCACTGACCAAGCCTGCAGCGCGAGCGTCCGCGCGCGTTCGGCATCGCCGTGGGCGAGCGCGAGCGCGTTGGCCTGAAGCAGGCGCGAGGCCTGATCGCCGCCTTCCAGAGGATTCTCGACTAGTTCGGCGTGAGTGAAAGCGAGCCGGAACAGCGCCGGTTCGGCCAGGGCAAAACGCACGTAGGCCCGCCCCGTCGCCGCAAACCCCTTGGGTCCGCCGCCCGCCGCCTCGAGCGCGGCCTGTTGCGCCGCCCCGAGCCGCCGCATCCCTTCGTCGGCCAGCGCGGCAAGCAGCGCGCGTTTGTCCGGAAAGTGGCGATAGACCGCGGTGGGCGAGACTCCGGTCTCGCGCGCCAGCTGGCGCAGCGAAATGTCGGCCTCCCCTCCGGTTTCGAGGTGCCGCAAGCCGGCCTCGAGCAGCGCGGCGCGGAGATCTCCGTGGTGGTACGATTTCGATGTTGACACTGTTATCATCGCTGCTATGTTTACGCCAGAAACATTAAGCGGAGATTCGCACCATGGCAAGCAGCGTCGAAACCCTGATCCGCGGCGTCGTCACCAAGGGGATCGAAACCGTCGCCTCGTTCAATCGCGCGCGGATGGACAGCGAAGCGCCGCACCCGTTCCTCACCGGCATCCACGCGCCGCTACAGAGCGAAATGACGCTGACCGACCTTACGGTCACCGGCGAAATCCCCGCCCAGCTTGCCGGGCGCTATGTCCGCATCGGCCCCAACCCGTTCAAGCCCGATCCGCGCGGCCACCACTGGTTCATCGGCGACGGCATGGTCCACGGCGTCCGCCTCAAGGGCGGCAAGGCCGAATGGTACCGCAACCGCTACATCCGCAGCCAGGTGCTCGAAGCCGCGGGCGGGCCGCAGGCCGCGCCCGGGCCGCGCCGCACGTTGCGCGACGGGGTCAACACCAACGTCATGCGGATCGGCGGTAAGATCACCGCCATCGTCGAGGCCGGGTCGACCCCGGCGGTGCTCGACGACAACCTCGAGACCGTCGCCTACAGCGACTTCGGCGGCACGCTCTCCGCGCCGTTCACCGCGCATCCGCACGAGGATCCGCTGACCGGCGAATTCCACGCGATCACCTATGACGCGATGACGCCTGACCGGGTCTGGCACGTCGTCCTGTCGCCCGAAGGCAAAGTCACGCGCGAACTGGCGATCCCGGTCGAACACGGTCCCTCAATCCACGAATGCGCGATTACCGCGAACTGGGTGCTAGTGTTCGATCTGCCGGTGACCTTCTCGATGAAGGCGCTGCTGGCGGGGCAGGGCTTCCCCTACCGCTGGAACCCCGAGCACACTGCGCGGGTCGGGCTGCTGCCGCGCGGCGGCGATGCCGACATCGTCTGGTGCGCGGTCGATCCGTGCTATGTGTTCCACATCGCCAATGCCTTCGAGGACGATACCGGCAAGGTCGTTGTCGACAGCGCTGTATACGCGACGATGTTCTCCGAAGGTCCCGAAGGCCCCAACGGCAAGCCGCTCGGGCTCGAGCGCTGGACGATCGATCCCGCTGCCAGGTCGGTCGAACGCAAGACCATCGACGCCGCCGCGCAGGAATTCCCGCGCCCCGACGAACGCTTCTTCGGCCAGCCCTACCGCTACGCCTGGGCGATCGGCATCCCCGCCGACGGCGATCCCGCCTTCCTCGGCGCACAACCGCTCTATCGCCACGATCTCGCGACTGGTGAGCGGACCAGCCACGACTTCGGTCCGAACCGCGTCCCCGGCGAATTCGTCTTCGTCCCCCGCGCCGACGACGCGCCCGAAGGCGAGGGCTGGCTGATAGGCTATGTCATCGACGCGGCGAATGAAACCACCGACCTGGTGATCCTCGACGCCGCAAACGTCGCCGCGCCGCCGGTCGCCAGTGTGCATATCCCGCACCGCATTCCGCCGGGCTTCCACGGCAACTGGATCGCCGACCTGGGTTGATTTGCCAAACGCCGAGCGGGCGGCGATACGTCCCGCGATGCAACCGATTCTCGAGATAGCCGGCCTGAGCAAGCGCTACGCCGAGGGTCCGGTGGCGCTCGACGACGTCAGCCTGACCATCGGCAAAGGAGAGATCTTCGCGCTGCTCGGGCCCAACGGCGCGGGCAAGACGACGCTGATCGGCGCGGTCTGCGGGTTGGTGAGGCCGACCTCGGGCACAATCCGCGCCTTCGGGCTCGACCTCGCGCACGATTGGCGCGCGGCGCGGGCGCGGATCGGGCTGGTCCCGCAGGAAATGGCGACCGACATGTTCGTCAACGTCCGCGACGCGGTGAGCTATTCGCGCGGACTGTTCGGGCTGCGCTCCGATCCGGCGCGGATCGAGGAGGTGCTGCGTTCGCTCACCCTGTGGGACAAGCGCGACAGCCAGATCCGCCACCTCTCCGGGGGCATGAAGCGCCGCGTGCTGATCGCCAAGGCGCTCGCGCACGATCCCGAGCTGCTGTTCCTCGACGAGCCAACCGCCGGGGTCGATGTCGAGCTTCGCCGCGACATGTGGCGCCAGATCGGCGCGATGCGCGAAGCTGGAACCACCATCGTTCTCACCACCCACTACATCGAGGAGGCCGAGGAGATGGCCGACCGGGTCGGGGTGATCGACAAGGGGCGACTGCTGGTGGTCGAGGACAAGCGCACGTTGATGGCCAAGATGGGCAGCATCGCCGCCGAATTCGCACTCGCCGCGCCGCTCCGCGCGGTGCCCGCGGCATTGGCGCAGTTCCCGTTGACGCTGTCCGAAGACGGCCTCACCCTGACCTACCGCGGCCACGGCGAGACCGACGACGCCAAGGCCGAAGTCGCCCGGCTGATCGAGGCGCTGGTCCGTTCGGGCACCGCCTTCACCGCGCTCGACACGCACCAGTCGAGCCTCGAGGACATCTTCGTCGACCTGGTGGAGCACGACCGGTGAATTTCAACCTGCGCGGCGCCTATGCGATTTTCAGCTTCGAACTAGGCCGCGCGTTCCGCACCTTCTTCCAGTCGATCTTCGCCCCCGTTCTCACCACCTCGCTCTACTTCATCGTGTTCGGGGCGGCGATCGGCTCGCGGATGAGCGAAGTCGGCGGCGTCCCCTACGGCGCCTACATCATCCCCGGCCTGCTGCTGCTGACGCTGCTCGGCGAGACCACCAGCAACGCCAGCTTCGGAATTTACATGCCGCGCTTCACCGGCACGATCTACGAATTGCTCTCCGCGCCGGTGGGCGTGGCCGAAACGCTGCTCGGCTTCGTCGGCGCGGCGGCGGTCAAATCGCTGATTCTCGCCGCGATCATCCTCGTCACCGCGCGCTTCTTCGTCGATTACCAGATCGCGCATCCGTTGCTCGCGCTGCTCTATGTTGTGCTGATCGCCGCGGCCTTCGCGCTGTTCGGCTTCGCCATCGGGGTTTGGGCCGATGGGTTCGAGAAGCTCGGGATCGTGCCGATGCTGATCCTCCAGCCGCTGACCTTCCTCGGCGGGACGTTCTATTCGATCACCATGCTGCCCGAGCCGTGGCGCAGCATCGCGCTGGCCAATCCGATCGTCTATCTGGTCAACGGCCTCAGATGGACTTTCACCGGGCGGAGCGACGTCAACATCTGGGTCAGCCTCGGTCTGACCCTCGGCTTCCTTGCACTCTGCGCCGGGGTGATCGCGTGGATGTTCAAGACCGGCTGGCGGCTGCGCAGTTGAGCCGCTAACGCCCGCCAACCATGACCTCCCCGCGCTTCGAATTCTCCATCTCAGCCACAGACGGCAAGGCGCGCGCCGGGACGATCCGGATGCGGCGCGGCGAGATTCGCACGCCGGCGTTCATGCCGGTCGGCACCGCGGCGAGCGTCAAGGCGATGAAGCCGGAGGCCGTGCGCAAGACCGGTGCCGACATCGTCCTCGGCAACACCTACCACCTGATGCTCCGCCCCGGGGCCGAGCGCGTGGCGCGGCTCGGCGGGCTGCACACGTTCATGCACTGGGACCGCCCGATCCTCACCGACAGCGGCGGCTATCAGGTGATGAGCCTGAGCGAGCTGAGGAAGATTACCGAGGAGGGGGTGACCTTTGCCAGCCACCTCGACGGCAGCAAGCACCTGCTGACGCCAGAACGCAGCATGGAAATCCAGCGCCTGCTCGGCTCCGACATCGTGATGGCCTTCGACGAATGCCCCCGCGCCGATGCGCCGCACGAGGTGATCGCCGCCTCCATGCGGATGTCCATGCGCTGGGCGCATCGCAGCCGCGCCGCGTTCGACGCCGGCGGCGACCACGCGGCAAGCGCCGCTCTGTTCGGCATCCAGCAGGGCGCGCTCGACGAAAGCCTGCGCCGCGAGAGCGCCGAAGCGCTCCAGGCGATCGGCTTCGACGGTTACGCGATCGGCGGACTGGCGGTGGGCGAGGGGCAGGCGGCGATGTTCGCCACGCTCGACTTCGCCCCCGCCATGCTCCCCGCCGACAAGCCGCGCTACCTCATGGGGGTGGGCAAGCCCGACGATCTCGTCGGCGCGGTGGCGCGCGGAGTCGACATGTTCGACTGCGTCCTGCCGACCCGCTCGGGTCGTAACGGCCAGGCCTTCACTTGGGCAGGTCCGCTCAACCTGCGCAACGCCCGCCACGCCGAAGACCCCGCGCCCCTCGACGAGACTTGTCCGGGCGACTGCTGCCGGCACTTCTCCCGCGCTTACCTCCACCACCTGATCAAGAGCGGCGAGATTCTCGGCGCGATGCTGCTGACCGAGCACAACCTGACTTTATACCAGGCGCTGATGGCAGGCATGCGCGATGCCATCGCCATGGGAAAGTTTGCCTTGTGGGCCGACGAGTTTCGCGGTCGCTACGCCGCCGGCGCGGGCGCATCGCTTTGAATTGACGCCGCGGCGCAAACGGCGCAAATCTGCGGCAAAGCCTGCCTGCAATCGACCGAGAGGGAATGTTCGCCATGGGAATCACCATGAACACCGCCACCGCCGCCAACGACGAGCACATCCGCGATGCGGTGAGCGACGAGGAATGGGCGGTCCGCGTCGATCTCGCCGCGGCCTATCGGCTGGTTGCGCTCTATGGCTGGGACGACCTGATCTTCACCCATCTTTCGGCGCGGGTGCCCGGGCCCGAGCATCACTTCCTGATCAATCCCTACGACATGATGTTCGAGGAGATCACCGCCTCCTCGCTGGTCAAGATCGATGTCGAGGGCAAGCCGGTGGTGCCGACCGCGCACCCGGTCAACCCGGCCGGCTTCACCATCCATTCGGCGATCCACATGGCGCGCGACGACGCCCACGCGGTGATGCACCTCCATACCCCCGCGGGGCAGGCGGTGAGCGCGATGGAGTTCGGGCTGCTGCCGCACACCCAGACCGCGATGATCGCGCTGCACAACGTCGCCTATCACGAGTACGAGGGCATCGCGACCGACCTCGAAGAGCGCGAGCGGCTGGTCGAGGATCTCGGCGCCAAGCACGCGATGATCCTGCGGAACCACGGCACGCTCGCGGTGGGCGATAGCGTCGCCGACTGCTTCATGCGGCTGTATTTTCTCGAGCGCGCCTGCGACGCGCAGGTCAAGATGCTCAGCGCGGGCTACGACCGGCTCTACAACCCGCCGCAGGGAACCCCCGCAAAGGTCGAAACGCAGACCCCGGCCGGGGGCATGGCGATGATCAGCCGAGGGCTGGCCTGGCCCGCGCTGCTCAGGAAGCTCGACCGGATCGACCCCTCGTTCCGCAATTGAGTGTGTCTCCGGCAGGGCGGATCGTCGCCACCATCGACGGTCAGACTGCCGAGCGCGATGCGGTGCTCGCCTGGGAAGACAAGCGCGCCTTCGTGGTGATGCGCCAGCTGGGGCTGCACGATGTCGGCCCAACCCGCGCCGAGCGCCGCGCCGGGTTGCTCGCGCGCAAGCTCGAACTTGGCCACGCCGCGCTGCGCCGCATGTTGTGGCTCGACCTGTTCCTCTCGCGCTTGATGGCGATCGTCCTGACCGCGCTGTGGGGCAAGCGTCGCCGCGTCAGCAGCTGCGAACTGGCGGTCGAGCGCGGCTCGGCCGAGCGGTTCCAGCGCTGGTTCATCGACCGGGTCCCGCTCGACGATCAGGCCGGGATGCTCGCTGCCTGCCCCGATCACTACATCATCGACACCCCCGCGAGCGGCGACCAGCAGGTGGTCGAAACCGCGGGCGGCTCACCGCTGACCGCCGAATTCGTAATCCATTACGGCCAGAGCGATGGGATCGTGACCCCGCCCGATCCGGCCTATCCGCTGCAGATCGTCGGCGTCGCCCGTCTCTCCAGCGGCCGCGCGGTGGGCGGGGTGCGCCACCAGTTCCGCCAGGAAGGCGAAGGGTTCCGCGCGATCGTCGCCGCGGAGTTTCCCGGCGGCACATTCGCCAGCATCGTCAAATGGCACCGCTGGCACTTGGCCTGCGAATTCTCCAACTGGATCGAGGCGGCGGCGGAGGGTTAGTCGAACCCGACGAAGCGCACCGCCTCGGCCACGCCCTTGCGTTCCGACACCACCGCGTTGGCCGGAAAGGTCTCGTCGGGCCAGCCCAGCGCGATCGCTTTCATGATCACCTGATCGTCGGGGATGCCGGCGTGTTCGCGGACCACCGGGCTTTGCATTATGCCCTGGCTGTTGATCACGCAGCCCAGGCCGCGCGACCAGGCGGCGTTGACCAGCGCGGTGGCGACCGCGCCGCAATCGAAAGCGGTGTCGTCGCTTTCGCGCAGCTCCTTGTCGTAGGTCACGATCACGCAGACCGGGGCGTCGAACTGGCGAAAGCCGCGCAGCACCCAGTCCTGCCGCCCGGCCTTGTCCTCGCGGTCGATCCCCATCGCCGCGAAGAGCTGCTTGGCGACCCCGACCTGGCGCTCGCGGTGGACCCCGGCGAACGGCGATCCCTTGCGGAACTCGCGGCTGTCGGGGACCCCGGCGAGGATGTTCTCGGTGTTGCCGCGGCGGATGCACGCGAGCGGCTCGCCGGTGATCACGTGGAAGTGCCACGGCTGGGTGTTCATCGAGGAGGGCGCGCGCATCGCCAGCGCGAGCACTTCCGCGATCAGCTCGCGCGGCACCGGCTTGTCGAGATAGCCGCGGGTCGAGCGGCGGCCCATGATCACGTCGTCGAAATCCATGCCGCGCTCCTCTCCGCCAGCAAAAAGGGCGGCCCCGCGGGACCGCCCTCTTGTATCCGTCAAACCCGTCGCTAGCTTAGCGCGAGTAGAACTCGACCACCAGGTTGGGCTCCATCTTCACCGGATAGGGCACTTCGTCGAGCGTCGGGACGCGGACGAAGGTCGCCTTGTCGGTGCCGTCGGGCGCGACATATTCGGGGATCTCGCGCTCGGCCAGGCCCTGCGCTTCAGCGACCAGCGCCATGTCCTGCGCCTTGGCGCCGAGGCTGATCAGATCGCCCGGGCGCACGCGGCGGCTGGCGATGTTGCACTTCACGCCGTTGACCCGGATGTGGCCGTGGCTGACGATCTGGCGCGCCGAGAAGATCGTCGGCGCGAACTTGCAGCGGTAAACCACCATGTCGAGCCGCTGCTCGAGCAGGCCGATCAGGTTCTGACCGGTGTCGCCCTTCATCTGCGACGCTTCCTGGTAGGTCCGCTTGAACTGCTTTTCGGTGACTTCGCCGTAGTAGCCCTTGAGCTTCTGCTTGGCGCGGAGCTGAATGCCGAAGTCGGAAACCTTGCCCTTGCGGCGCTGACCGTGCTGGCCGGGGCCGTAGGAACGGCGATTGACCGAGCTCTTGGGCCGGCCCCAGATGTTCTCACCGAGGCGGCGATCGATCTTGTACTTCGACGAATTGCGCTTCGACATGGCGCACGTAATCCTTCAATTTGCATGGTGAGCGACCTTCGCCCACCTCTAGTCCGGAACCGCACCATTCCGCCATTCACGGAATGCGACCACCGCTTCACCGGAGTGCGGGGTCAATTGCGAAGGCGCGCCCTTAGGCGAGGGCGCGGCAAAAAGTCAAGCTGGGGTCAGTCTTCGCCGGAATTGCCGACCGAGCGATTCGGGGCCGAACTCAGGTCGACATCGCCGCCGTCGTAAATCCGCCACTCTGCCTCGGTCTTGCAGACGCGGCCGTCGCGACGGTTGCTGCCGGTGGGAGCGGGCTTGATCCGACAGATTTTCTTTTCCTTGGCGGCGGGCGCGGCCGGAGCCGCTTCGGGAGCGGCAAGTGCGAGGCTGGGCGATGCAAGCAACAGGGCCGCGGCGACGGAAGCAATCAAACGCATGTATATCAGTCCTCTGGGGAGCAGGAAAGCGCTCGCATAATCGCTGGCGGCGATTCGGGCTAGCCCGGTTCGCGCGGCATTTTGGCGAGCGCTGTGAGCACCCCGCGCATGGTCCGCACCTCGAGGTGGTTCCAGCCCGGCTTGGTCAGCATGGTGCGCAAGGTCAGCCGGGTCGCGGCGGCGCGGCTGTGCGGGAAGAAATAGTTGCGCGGCTCGAGCATGGCTTCGAGCTGGGCGATCATCCCCTCGAGCTCGGCCTGCGGGGCGGGGGGAAGCAGGTCTTCGGCGGGAGGCTGGGCCAGGCCTTGCCGCTTCGACCATTCGTACGCGCACAGGACCACCGCCTGGGCGAGGTTGAGCGAGCCGAATGCGGGGTTGATCGGCACCGTCACGATCGCCCGGGCGAGCGCGACATCGTCGGTATCGAGCCCCGACCGCTCAGGCCCGAACACGAAAGCGCTGCGCCCCGGCTCGGAATGGACTGCTGTTGCGGCTTCCTCCGGCGTGAGCACCGGCTTGGTCACCCCGCGCTTGCGCACCGTGGTGGCATAGACCTGCGCGCAATCGGCGACGGCATCGGCCAGCGTGGCGTGCACCGAAGCGCGTTCGAGCACCACGTCCGCCCCCGCCGCGGCCGGCCCCGCGCTGGGATTGGGCCAACCGTCGCGCGGATCGACCAGGCGCAGCTCGGTCAGCCCGAAATTGAGCATCGCCCGCGCCGCCTTGCCGATGTTCTCGCCAAGCTGAGGGCGGACAAGGACGATGACTGGCGTGTTGACCTCCGCAACCAACCCCGTTCGTCCCGAGCGCAGTCGAGGGACCGGGTCGAGCGAAGCCGAGACCCCCTTGGACCTCGCTTCACGCTCCCTTGGTGGAATGGCCAAGTACGACAGCCGCGACCAATCGCTGCCAATCAACGCTTCCTTCTTAGCGCGCGACCAGGTCTTGATCCGGCGTTCCGATTGGAGAGCTTCGTATCGTGAAGGGAACTCGCCAACCCAAGCCAACTCAAGCGGCCGGCGGTCGAAAGTGAAGCAGGACCGGAAGTGCCCGTGGTGGTGCTGGGCGATCCGACGCTCGATATCGTCGGTGTGGCCCGTGTAATATTTGCCGTCGGAGCAACGGAGTATGTAGGTCCAGAACGCCACGCTTAACCCTAGCCGTTCGTCCCGAGCGAAGTCGAGCGATCACATCTGGTGAGGCCGCGAGGCTTTCCCGCGCGGAGTGCGAGCCTCGGCTGCGCTCGGCCGGTCCCTCGACTTCGCTCGGGACGAACGGGATAGGTTGAAAGGCGCTCAAGGAGTGCCGACATCCCGCACGGCGCTGGCGAATTCCTCGAAGTCCCGCGCCTCGCCGAAGTCGCGATAGACGGATGCGAAGCGAATGTAGGCGACGTGGTCGAGCTGGTGCAGCCCTTCCATCACCATCTCGCCGATGACCTTGGCCTCGACTTCGCTCTCCCCCAAAGTCTCGATCTGGCGCTGGATGCCCGAAACCAGCTGGTCGAGCCGCTCCTGCGCGATCCCGCGCTTGCGGCAGGCGAGCGCGACCGATTGCTCGATCTTGGCGCGGTCGAAAGCCTCACGCTGATCGCCGCTCTTGAGTACCACGATATCGCGCAGCTGGACCCGCTCGAAGGTGGTGAAGCGCGCGCCGCAGCTTTCGCACTGGCGGCGGCGGCGGATCGACGTGTTGTCCTCGGTCGGCCGGCTATCTTTGACTTGCGAATCGTCGTGCGCGCAAAACGGACAGCGCATTCAGGGCCGGATGCGCTTGTAGAACATAGCCACGGCGCCGATCGCAATTCCAGCCGGAATGCTCAGGACGGGCAGCACCAACCCCGCCACCGCCCCCACCGCGCCCGCAATCAGCACCGGCTTGGTCGAGGGATGGTGCATCCCTTCCTTGGCCATGCCGACGATTTCTTCCTTGGCGTCCTGGACGATGTCGTCGCTCATCTCATATCTCCTGGTAGATCGGGAACCGCGCGCACAGCGCCTCGACCCGGTCGCGGACCCGCGCCTCGACCTGGCCGTCGCCCTCGTCGCCGTTGCGCGAGAGGCCGTCGGCCACTTCGGCGATCAGCGCGCCGATCTGGGCGAACTCGGCCTCGCCGAAGCCGCGGGTGGTCCCCGCCGGAGTGCCGAGGCGAATGCCGGAGGTCACAAACGGCGAGCGGGTGTCGAACGGAATGCCGTTCTTGTTGCAGGTGAGCCACGCGCGATCGAGACCCTTCTCCGCGGCCTTGCCGGTGACCGTCTTGGCGGTCAGATCGACCAGCATCAGGTGGTTGTCGGTCCCGCCCGAAACAATCCTGAGGCCATTGTCGGCAAGGCTCGCGGCGAGCGCGCGGGCGTTGGCGACGATCTGCGCGGCATAGGCCTTGAACTCTGGTGCAAGCGCCTCCTGGAACGCCACCGCCTTGGCCGCGATGACGTGGACCAGCGGACCCCCTTGAAGCCCGGGAAACACCGCCGAGTTGAACTTCTTGGCGAGGTCCTCGTCATTGGTCAGGATCACCCCCGAGCGCGGTCCGCGCATCGACTTGTGGGTGGTGGTGGTGACGACGTGCGCATGGGGGAAGGGCGAGGGGTGCGCGCCGCCCGCGACCAGCCCGGCAAAGTGGCTCATGTCGACCATCAGCCACGCGCCCACCTCGTCGGCGATCGCGCGGAAGGCGGCGAAATCCCACACCCGGGAATAGGCGGTGCCGCCGGCGATGATCAGCTTGGGCCGGTGCTCGCGGGCGAGCCGCGCGACCTCGTCCATGTCGAGCAGCTCGTCCTCGGCGCGCACGCCGTAGGGGATCGGGTTGAACCACTTGCCGCTCATATTGACCGGCGAGCCGTGAGTAAGGTGCCCGCCGGCGTTGAGGTCGAGCCCCATGAAGCTGTCGCCGGGCGTGAGCAGCGCAAGGAACACCGCCTGGTTCATCTGGCTGCCGCTGTTGGGCTGGACGTTGGCGAACGCGCACCCGAACAGCGCCTTGGCGCGCTCGATCGCCAGCGTCTCGACCACGTCGGCGAATTCGCAGCCGCCGTAATAGCGCTTGCCCGGATAGCCCTCGGCATATTTGTTGGTGAACACGCTGCCGGTCGCCTCGAGCACCGCGCGGCTGGCGATGTTCTCGCTCGCGATCAGCTCGATCTTGGTCTGCTGCCGGCCGAGCTCGCCGCGGATCGCGGCGAAGACTTCGGGGTCGGCGGTTTCGAGCCGCTCGGTGAAGAAGCCGGCGGAGCGCACGGGACGATCGAGGGTCATGGTCACGCAGTCACTCCGGTAAAGGGGGGATTGGAAAGCTTGTCGACACGGCGGACGTGGCGATCACCCGCGAACTCGGCGCCAAAGAACGCCTCGATACACGCCTTGGCCTGCTCGATCCCGATCAGCCGCGCGCCCATGGCGATGACATTGGCGTCGTTATGCTCACGCGCGAGCCGGGCCGAAAGCGGCTCATCGACCCGCGCACAGCGCACCGCCGGATGCCGGTTGACCGCGATCGAGATACCGATGCCGGAACCGCACAGGGCGATGCCGAAGTCTGCGCGCCCTGCGGCCATGTGCTCGGCGAGCTTGTAGCCGTAATCGGGATAGT